>JALDQW010000001.1:2180105-2491548 GCA_031316255.1 Nitrosomonas sp.
GCTTCAATCACCCTGCAGGCCAGCGCCATACCCAAAGGTGTATTATGGAATTGTCGGCGAACGCCCATCAACGGAATGCGAGCGGTATGAATTTCATGCTTTTTAAGTTTTCTGACCAGTTTCAGCCAGCCTAAGGGAAACAGGCGGCCATTAAGCTTCGCAAACACTTCATTCAGATTCGGTAATGCCGCCATGAATGCTGCAGGGTATCCATCGACTTCTGCTATCTGGATGTATTCATCTGGTACCAGATATTTGAGACTGCTACCCAGTTCAGCAAACTCTGCTTCGGTAAAGGGGACAAATCCCCAGTTTTCAGACCAGGCATCGTTAAAAATATCGCGCAGCACTTCCATTTCTTCGGCAAACTGTTTGCGCTTTATTGTTCTGATATGAATTTGATCGGCATGGCGTTTAATGAGTTGCTGCATAACGCGTGGTGCTTCAAAATCTACCGCTATCCAGTAGGCGAGCAGGTCTTTGACAGGTTGATAACCCTGTTCCTCGAGCAATCTTGGATACCAGCGTGCGGTATGCGGCATCATGACAACAGGCGGTGTTTCAAATCCATCAATTAAAATACCGCATTCCTGATTGATCGACAAGTTGAATGGCCCGGTGATTTGACGCGTTTGTCTGGCGGCAAGCCAGGACTCGGCATGCAATATTAATGCGTTGCAGACTTTGTCGTCATCAACGCATTCAAATAAGCCAAAATGGCCCGTATCGTTGCCATACCGTTCTCGATGCAGGGTATCGATTTGTGCGCTGATTCTTCCGACTGGTTGATTATTCTGGTATGCAACCCAGGCCTGCCATTCGCTATGTTGCAGGAAGGGATTGTATTTGGAAAAATGAAAACGCCGTTCCAGGCGCAATGGTGGCACCCACATCGGATCATCGGTATAGATATGCCATGGAACATCAATAAAATCACTCATATCGCGGTATGACATTACCGGACGCACTGTCAATGTAGAAGCGATAGTTTGTTTATCTGGTTTAATCATGGCTATATTCTGCGGTTCTGTGATTTATATTGGGAGAATTCTTGTATATTCCGAGGAGATATTATGAAGAATTGGTTCTGGAAGCAATGCTTTTCAGCAAAAAACGCGAATATAATCCCGATCGCCAATAATTCCGACCGGTTCTACAAACGGTTTTTTAAATGTCTTTATGGGGATGTTTTGGAGAATGAATGCCTGAAGAAGGATTTTTTGAAGAATTCCTGGCCAGGTAAATGTCGCAGGAATTCTTCATTAATATTCTGATTTCTGATTAATAATATAATCAGGTTGTTTTTGCGGAAGGCACCCCAATTGTTGTCGTGTCTGTCTGATCCGAAGGTACTGTTGCTACCGTTTTTTCCTGTACTTCAGATAATGGTGAGTGTGGCTCGGTTTTTTTAGGTTGATCATCCTGTGTTTCATCGTCGTCACTATTGGGTTTTACGTCAAACCAGCGATACAGCGTGGGTAAAACAACCAGTGTCAATAACGTTGATGTGATCAATCCGCCTATCACAACAATCGCCAGTGGCCGCTGTACTTCTGAGCCCGGGCCAGTAGCAAACAAAAAGGGCACCAACCCGAGCATGGCGACTGTTGCAGTCATCAAAACGGGACGGAAACGTTGTTCGCACCCGCGTATGACCGAAGTCGACACATCAACGCCTTGCTCACGCTGGTCGCGGATAAATGAAATCAGTACAACGCCATTTAAAACGGCGATTCCCCATAAGGCAATAAAGCCCACCGAAGCGGGGACTGATAAGTATTCTCCAGAAATAAATAGACCTGTGATTCCTCCAATTGAAGCGAAAGGAAGCACCATGATAATCAGTGAAGCCAATTTGACCGAATTAAACAACATGAACAATAAAAAGAAAATGGCTGCGATGGTTAATGGCACGATAACGGAAAGCGTGGCCATGGCGCGCTCCATATTCTCAAACTGGCCGCCCCATTCAAAGTAATAACCTTCCGGCAGTTTCATTTCTTCCGCTACCCGCTGTTGTATTTCCTCTACAAATCCTCCCATGTCACGCTCATGAACATTGGCGCCAACCACAACACGGCGCTTGGAAAATTCGCGATTAATTTGTGCCGGGCCGTCAACGACCCGGATATCAGCAACGGATTCAAGGGGAATCAGTGCGCCGCCGGGAACCTTGCCGCCATTTGAACCAGGGAGTTTTTCTGGGGTACGCAATAACAGATCTTTAATTGCATCAACATTGTCACGAAATTCCAGTGGTAGACGCATAACCAGTTCAAATCGCCGCTCGTTCTCGAAAACAGTCGAAACTACTTTGCCACCAACGGTCCGGATCAAATCATTGACATCTTCAACATTGATTCCGTATCGCGCAATGGCATCACGGTTAATATCAATCACCAGGGTTTGCTGTCCCGATAACGGTTGTACCCGGATATCCCGGGCACCTCTGACTGTTCTGATTATCCGCGCCAGTTGCTCAGACAATAGTCGCAATTGCTCCAGGTCGTCGCCGAAAATTTTTACAGCAACCTGAGAACGTTCGCCTGTAATCATTTCGTCAACACGTTGCGCGATCGGCTGAGAAATGGCGATGCTGACACCGGGCAAGGTTGACAACACTTTACGGATGTCTTCATCCACTTCTTCCTGAGTTCGTCCCGATTCCGGATCCAGCGCGACAATAGGATCTGATTCATGCGGTCCTGCGGGATCGGATGGCTCTTTGCCACGCCCGAGTCTGGAAACCGCGCTTTCGACCCCGGGTACAGAAGCAATTCGCTTCATCGCTTCAAATTCTATTTTTATCGAATTTTCCAATGAAATTGACGGTGCCCTGATAATCACAGGCGTCAATGCACCTTCTTTTAATATTGGAATAAAGGATGTACCCAAAAACGGAAACAGCATAAAGGAAGAAATCAGCAAGCCAACTGCAACCAAGATAGTTGTTTTTTCATGAGCCAGTGCTTTATTCAATAGGCTCTGATACCGCTTTTTGAGATATGCAATAACCGGCGTGTCATGATTGGCGCCGCCCTTAAGGCCATAAGCACAAAGCACTGGAGATAGCGTTAGCGAGACGATTAATGAAACCGCCAAAGCAATGGCAATGGTATAGGCCAGTGGGCTGAACGTTTTGCCTTCCATGCCTTCCAAGGTCATCAAAGGTAAAAATACCAGTATGATAATACAGATGCCGAAAATCAGAGGAGTTCCGATTTCCTGCACGGCATCACGTATAACTATTAACTTTTCTTTTAAGGAATTACCAGCATGTCCCAATCGATGGTAAACATTTTCCACCACCACGACGGTCGTATCCACAATGAGGCCGATGGCAATTGCCAGCCCCCCCAATGACATCAGATTGGCCGAAATACCCTGCTGATTCATAATGATAAAGGTAATCAGCGGTGCGATAATCAATGTTGCCACAACTATCACGCTGGAACGCACATCGCCCAGGAAAATAAACAAGACGATAATGACCAGAATAATACCTTCGATCAATACCTTGGTTACCGTCCATAGTGCAGCATCAACCAAATCAGATCGATCGTAAAAAGGGACAATTTGCAGGCCACCGGGTAACAGGTTCTGTTCATTTATTTCAATGACCTTTTCCTGAACTTTCGCCACAATCTCCTTGGCGTTGCCGCCCATTAACATCATGACAATACCACCCGCTGATTCTGTGTATCCGCCTTTGATCAATGCGCCTTGACGCACGGGCCCGCCAAATTCCACTTCGGCGACATCGCGCACAAATACGGGAATGCCATCAATTTCCTTGAGCACAATGTTCCTGATGTCATTAAGAGTCGAGATCAATCCATTTGTTCGTATCAGGTATTGCTCAGCGTGCAATTCCAGGATATTTCCACTGGCATTAGCGTTATTATGCTCGAGCGCTTGATCGACTTGTGACAGTGTCAGATCATAATGACGCAATCTTTCCGGGTTGACCAATACTTGGTACTGTTTTTCATAACCGCCGAGTGAATTTATTCCGGCAACACCCGGAATTGAGCGCAGCATGGGACGTACTACCCAGTCCTGAATCGTGCGGCGCTCCATCAATTCTTCCACGGTTAATTCGCGCTTACCGTCATCAGGATGATCCAATGTATACTGATATATTTCGCCCAGTCCTGTGGTTACCGGACCCAATTCCGTAACTACACCACGTGGTAGTTGATCTACGACACCGATGTAACGCTCCATCACGAGTTGCCGGGCAAAATAGACATCGGTTTCATCGGTAAATACCAACGTGATAATGGTTAAACCGCTTTTGTTGAGAGAGCGCATCTCTATCAGGCCGGGCAGGCCAGTCATGGCAATTTCTACCGGAATTGTTATCAGACGCTCAATCTCTTCAGCACTACGCCCTTCAACGCGTGCGGCTACGATAACCTGAACATTGGTGACATCCGGAAACGCATCGACTGAAAGTTTAGTGGCAGCCCGTAAACCAAAAGCAAGCAGAATGAGTGCAATAATAACGACAAGAAGCCGCTGCCTGAGCATGACTTGTACAATGGATGACAACATGAGTTATTCCTTTCTCTCGAGCTTGCGTTCGCTATCTATATGGAAAGCGCCATCGATTACAATATGTTGTCCGACTGAGAGTCCCGATATGACAGGACGTAAATTGCCTATCTCAGGCCCCAATTCTACCGGTATACGTAAATAAGTGTAGTTGCCTTTGTCTAGATATACATAATCTTTGTTTAATTCACGCACGATAGCAGATTCAGGTAGTACAAGTTGTTCTTGCGGAGTTTCTATGATGCGCATAGATGCCAGCATGGCGGGTTTAAGTCTGCGGTCTGGATTTTCAACGACTGTTCGTACCATCACTGTTCTTGTTTGGGGATTGACCGTGTCGGAGACATAAATAATCAAACCGTCTAACGTAATATTTCCAAGAGCAGGCACCTGAATTTCAACATGCTGGCCAGCCATCACATTACTGGCAATATGTTCGGGTACATCGCCAACCGCCCAAACAGTCGATAGATCAGCGACTTTAAACAATTGATCGGATGGTTGCACCACCTGACCGGCTACTACGTTACGTTCAATGATAGTGCCACTTTTAGGAGATGAGATACCGACAGAGGGGAGTATTTGTCCACGCCTGACCAAATCATCGACTGCGTTTTTATATACACCCAGTAAACGTAATTGATCTTTTGCCGCGCTGAGCTCAGCCCTTGAGACCTGTAATTCGGCTTCTCTGCGCTGTAGTTCTGCTGCACCAATCACGTCTGCGTCAAGTAGCAGTTTTGCACGCTTTGTCGCGCGTTCATTTAAAGCTGTCATAGAATGAGCACGAAGATACGCTAACTGCGCTGTAGTTAGTTCAGGACTGGAAATTTTAGCGAGAGTCGTGCCGGCGTCAACGTGATCGCCTAATTCAACGTTTACTTCGACTATGCGCCCTGTGACGTTTGCACCGACACGGATCAATTGCTGTTCATTGACTTGGATCTGACTGGGTACCTGAATTTTATCCGCCAGACTAATCAGTCTGAGTGTGTCAGCTTTAATACCCTCCGCCATTTCAGAGCTGAGTGTAATGATGTTTGAATTGATTAACTCATTGGCATCAGTCAATTTAGCCGATTCTTTGTTTTCCTGGTCGCTTGTGTTTTCTCCATTGGTGCAGGCTATAGTAAGAAGAACGATGATCAGGAAGCAGAAGTTAATGCGGATTGAGAATTTCATTCGATGATATGCTCCTTGGGATAATGGGCGCGTAGTCGATCTATTTCTGCGGCTGCAGACTGTAATTCAAAGCGAGCCTGAAGCAGCTCAGCAAGCACGCCGCGCAGGACACGTTGTGTATCCAGTACCTCGATAAAACCACGTTCACCAAGGCGATAAGCTGTTTGTGCAATATTAAGCGCCAATTGCGCCTCTGTGACGATGCCACCTTCAAACATTTCGACTCTGCGCCGGGCGATTTCTTTGGCTTGCCAGGCTGATTCAAGTTGTTGACCAATTTCAAAACGGCGATATGTCAGCGTGTCACGAATACGGGCCGAGTCGTAAATGGCGTTATCAATCTCGCCACGACGTCTATAAAATAAAGGAATTTCCAGATTTACACCTGCCACATTGGTGGAAAACTGGGCGTCCTGATAATTTTCATACAAAATATTTACGCGAGGCAAAACTGATGCCTTTTCCTGATCAATGCGCAGATTAGCGCTGTTTTGTTCGGCTTCAAGGCGCAAAATATCCGGGTTCAATGCAACAACTTCTTGCCGTAATTCTTCTAACGAAGGAAAATTAACTCTGTCTTCTAGCGATGCATCAATTTCAAAACTACTTTGCAATGCGCCAGCGGCCAGCTGTATCAAAGCCACCCGTGCGCGCTTTGCATTTAACAAGGCTGCTTCCATACGGTTTTCAGCACTCAGTACTTCGGTATCCGCCCGAATTAATTCAAAGCGGGCGGTTTCGCCTACTTCCACACTCACTTTAATACGCCGTTGTATTTCTTTCATGAGGTCATAAATGCTGGTTTCCATTTGCGCCTGTTCCTGGCGCAACAGTAATTCGTAGGCGCGAACTTTTAATTGTGCGGCAAGATCGGCACGTACTTGGTCCAAGTTGGCCTGTCTTGCCTCAACACGTGCTTCAGCTGAGTCAATGCGGGCGGAACGAAAAAAAGGATTTTCGATGGGTTGACTTACGTTTACTTCACGATAGTCATTAGATGGGCCAGTTATCGATGGAGGTAATCGCTTACTTTGAGGTCCGATTTTGAAGGAGACATTGGGATTGGGAAAAGCACTGGCCGCTACCACATCCGCCTCAGCCATTTCAATTTGCGAACGTGCTGCATGCACCATACCATTTGCTTGCAAACCCAGGATTTGTAGTTCCTTGATGGTCAGTTTTGAAGATCCTTGCGCCGATAGTAACGTCGAATGAAAAATAAAAAAAAGAATAAAAAATAGATACCGCAATGAAAAGGTCTGCATAGTCTGCGTAAGGCCTTTATGAAAAATGCAAAAATTATAGAGAATGGTTAAAAGATAATGTAGTTTGTTTTTCAAACATTAGTCGTAACATGATATAGGAATATCAAATTTCATCAATGCCAAATTAAAATCATTTTTTCATTTTTATTTTAAATATAAAATCCTTCTGTCTAATTCTGAACTCATTTTATACCGGCAAAATGATAATTACGAATTACCCTTATGATTGGTTGGATATAGAGTAACGGAGAAACCTGAATGGTGCCTGAACAGTAATGCTCGTATTCGGAAGAAGGTTTTCCATAAATGACTATTTCTCATGTGTGATGTATGTGTGTTTTATAAAATTAGTTATTTTACGAGAAACATTTGTGGGTCGTTTAACAATATTTCTAATCAATTGAAAAAGCGGATAATCGGCGATGTCAAATAATCGGTGTTTGCAGACCATTTCAAGTGTATGAACCCCTTCGCCGGTTATGTTTCCGGTTTCGGCCCTGGCCAGCATGCGGCCGAGCGTATGATGATGGGAATCCTCGCTGGTGGCTGTGGTGATGAGATCTCCCAAACCTGCAAGGTGATAGGAACTGTTTTCCTTCCCGCCCATGTGATGCGCAATCTGACTCAGTTCACGTAGTGCGGCTGTGCTGAGAAAACCACGCATATTGTCACCCAATTGCAATTCATCAGCCATGCCAAAAATCATGGCGTAGACATTTTTCAGAATAACAGACCAGCTGATTCCGGGAATGTCATCAGAGTGTTCAATAAAAAGATGGGTATGTTGAAAACAGCAATGGATTTTGTTATAAACGGAATGGTTTAAACAGCCAAGCTGGGCAAAGGCATAGCGTCCCGCGCAAATCTCTTCAGAGATCATGGGGCCATAGAGCAGCGCATAGGCATTTTTTGGATTGAGAACATCTTCGAAAATTTGTGCGGCTGTTTGCCCTGCTTCATCGAGACCCTTGGCAATACTGATACAGATGCTTGATTTCTTGAGCAAGGGTGCGATATGTGTCACGATTTCCCGGTGCGGGTTAACCGGCAGGCAAAAAATAACAACATCTGCATCCGGAACTGCTTTTTCCAGAATGGCGGATTGGAAACCGGATTGGGGATACTTTTCCCAGATATCCAGGTGCTGGCGGGCCGAGAGTAAATGTTCCATCGCATGACCCATTTCACCATACCCCAGAATTAATACGCTGAGTCGTTCTGATTTTTCTGTCATTGTAAAAATCCCATTATTTCGCTGACAGCATTATCATCTCATAAAGTATTCTTGAATGGGGGTGTTGTTAAAGGCCGATTCAGATGGAAAGAGTACGGGTACTCTTTCAGACTATTCTGATGCGAGGTCTGAAATATATACTGTTGCAGAATCAGGTTCCAGCCGTATACCGGAACCTGATTCTGTAAGCTTTTTTGGGTTGTTATTCCAGATAGTCTTCAAACGGCAGCAAAGGCTCTGCTGAACCTTCAGCGCCAACCGCTGGAATCACCAGTATTTCATCGGCTGCCAGCTTCTCACTCAGTTCACTCGTTGCTTCAATACTATGATTGTCGCCCACATGGCCATGTGGAACAAACAACTCAGGATGATCGAATGGTGCTTTTTGATAGCGTACACGCTCATCGGTTAAACTTTTTAAAAAATTCAGCAGATCTTCCAGTCGTTGTGGTTCCAGCAAACGGGGTTGCACAAAAAACTTACCAAATTCTATCGTGTCGAGATGAAAATTTCCGCCACGGGCATAAAACTCAATCACCTGTCTGAGCGTTGCCATACCGCCATTATGCATATAAGGTCCGGTCAGTTCGATATTTCTGAGTGTTGGTGTTTTAAATGTACCTTGGGTTGCACTCAAAAACCGCCTTCTGTCGGGTTTTTGTAATTCTGCAAGTGCTGCTTCAACGGTTGGAACAAATGTTGCAGGCGCGTTAAAACAATCCACAGTATCATGTTCCTGCGGTTGAACACCGTCTGCACGCGTAAAAATCAGCGGATGTGGACCGTCAATATCCAGTGCGATAGGAAACTCCAGATCACAAGGACGTATATCCGCCACATACGGGTCTACAACACCGGTTTCACTACCAACGAGCAACTGCATGTACTGGTCGGCGAAAGATAACGGATTGCCGAATGGATCGAAACCGCCCAGACCGGGATCGTTTTTCTCCGGCGTCACGCCTGTACTGGCAAAACCAACATCTTGAAACATGAATCCACCATTTAAAGGCAATAGCGTCACTACATCGGTTACACTGACCCGGGTAGTTTCATTGCCGAATGCTTCTGGATGAATTTTTTGTATGAAAGCGTTGGTTTCGATTGCAGATGACGTAAAATTCGGGCCGACATGGCACAAAGCGCAATGTGAATCGCGAAAAATTTCCATGCCGCGCTGCGCCGATTCGCTCAGATCAATGGGCGTCCCGTGTTCATTTCTGGCGCTGCGATCAAACGGTGAATCATCGGAAATCAGTGTTGATTGATACATTTGCAGTGCCAATCCGAAAAACATCGCAAAATTGGCTTCCATCTGTGAATAAGGTAAACGAGCCATTTGTGAACCCGGTGGCGGAGAACCGAACCGGTCACGGCGAGTATACGACCAGTATTTTGGATTGAATGCTTCGGTAACTAATCGGTAATAGCGGGTTTCTAATCCTTTTCTTAGCGTACCTTCGGTACTGTACGCGAGATCTCCGAGCACGCTGTCGTTCCAGTGTACATTCTGGTGCTCGAGCGGTATACGGTAAAACAGTTTACGCCCGAGGTCGGCAAAGGTTCGATTTTCACAGGACATTTCAAAACCATCCATCGGAGGGCCTACTGACTGTGAAGCCAGTGATGAATTGATTAATCGTAAACGTTGCTTGGTCACCGTTCCATCCGAATTTTTTACCCAGATTCCGGCATTGGGATCGCGATCTCCCCAAGGACTGCTGCCGTTGAATATATTATTGGCGCGCCCATCCCAGAAATTGCGGAAATTAAAAGCAGCATTGATGACGGTTGGTGTATTACGCGGTTCGACCTTGCGCGTGCCTTTGGCGCCAACATGAAAAACCGGATCGATGCTGCGGTCGCAGTTGTCATTGACGTCATGGAACCAGCTGGTATCGAGATAGTTTCCGCCAAAAGTCCCTGCCGAGGAAACGACATCGTCACTATTGTATGTAATTGGGCTGCGAGGATCTACAGGATCCTCGAGATCAAAAAACGGGAAATCAACTTTTTTCAAAGTCGCATTGGGTCCGCGCAGGGATCCATTTTTACCGAATGAAAATTCGGCGGGTAACTCGCTATTCCTGCCGATTGGCGCAAGCTGGTTCTTGGTGCGCCGGTCAGCGCCGGCATGAAAATGACACGTGGCGCAGGCTACGCCGTCGCTGCCGACATTCATGTCCCAAAATAACGCCTTGCCGAGAATAATCGCTTTTTCCTGATCAACAATAATCGGATCGGGGCCATCAAGAAGTCCTGGAACTTCTGGTGCGGGCGCGCCTTTCAACGATACCGGTAACGGACCAAAGCCGCCGGCCGACAGCAGTGATGCGGTATAAAAGGTTAGTAATGATATGACGGCCAGATCGGCGGTAATTTTCTTTATAGCAATAAACACAGTTCTTCCTCTTTATTCATCGTTGCGAAATCAGGTCTCTCAAATCACGTTTTATCGTTTACGTTGATTTCACAAACTGGTTTGTTCGCGTTCGTAATATGCATTATTCGTCGAGATAAAATTCAAACGGTTGCAGCGGTTCGCTCGAACCTCCGGCGCCAACGGCTGGGATCACCAGTATTTCATCTGCTGCAAGGATGGGGTTAAATAGGTTAGGTAGGGTTATTAATACGTTATCCCCAACATGGCCATTTGAAACAAACAACTCGGGATGATCGAATGGCGCTTTCTGATACCGTACGCGTTCATCAGTCAAGCTTTTTAAAAAATTGAGCAAATCTTCCAGTCGTTGAGGATCCAATAAGGGCGGTTGGTTAAAAATCTTTATTAATTCTATGGTATCTATTTCAAAGTTACCGCCACGGGCATAAAACTCGATGACTTGCCCAAGCGTCGCCATACTCCCGTTATGCATATAAGGCCCGGTGAGTTCTATATTTCTCAATGTGGGCACCTTAAAAGAGCCTCTGGCTGCACTGAGAAACCGTCGCCTGTCCGGGTTACTCAGCTCTGCCCGGGCTGTTTCAGCGGTCGGAATATAGGTTGCGAGCGGATTCAAGCAATCAACTGTGCTCTGTGTTTGCGGTTGTATATCGTCAGTCTGTGTAAAAAAGAATGGATGCGGTTGATCCAGATCTGCGCTTGCAATGGAAAAATCCATATCACAAGGGCGCACGTCTGCTACATAAGGATCAACTACGCCTGCTTCATTACCTGCGAGTAGCTGCATATACTGATCGGCGAATGATAGCGGATTGCCGAATGGATCGAATCCGCCCAGACCCCAATCATTATCCTTCGGTGTTACACCTGTACCGGCAAATCCAACATCTTCAAACATGCCGCCACCTGTTGCAGAGATAACAGTAACAACATCAGTGACGCTGGCCCGGGGGATTTTTTGACCGAAATTACTGGGTTCTATTTGTTGCAAAATACCGTTTGTTACAACCGCAGAAGACGTCAAATTCGGCCCGAAATGACACATTGCGCAATGTGCTTCAATGAATATATCCATGCCGCGTCTTGCCGACTCACTCATCGTAATCAGATTTTCGTGATCGTCTTCGTCCAGCGCGGCTCGTAATTGATCATTATCCAGGTCGGAATCCTTGTCACGCTCATCGTGTTCTTCGTGCTCATCGAAAAGGGTCCGATCGAACGGCGAATCATCCGATATCAGTGTTGACATATACGCTTGCAGCGCCAAACCGAAAAACATTGAAAAATTAGCTTCCATCTGCGAATAAGGCCAAAGGGGCGCTTCAGCGCTCGGCGGTGGCGAACCGAATTTGCCGCGTCTGATATGCGACCAGTATTTGGGATTGAACGCTTCCATAACTAATCGATAATAACGGGTATTCAATCCGCTCATTAGCTCACCTTCGGTGCTGAATGCTAAATCACCCAGGACGCTATCGTTCCAATGGACTCTTTGGTGTTCAAGGGGTTGGCGGTAAAGCAGCTTGCGGCCAAGTTCGGGAAATGTCCGTTTTTTACAGGACATTTCAATGTCGTCCATTGGCGGCCCAACTGCCTGGGAAGCCAAAGCCGAATTGATTAATCTCAAACGCTGCTTGGTGATCGATCCATTTTGGTTTTTCACCCAGACACCGGCATCGGGATCGCGATCTCCCCACGGGTTGCTGCCATTGAAAACATTGTTGGCCCGGCCGTCCCAGAAGTTGCGAAAATTAAACACCGCATTGATCACGGTCGGTGTATTCCGTGGTGTAACCTTGCGCGTACCTTTGGCGCCAACGTGAAAAACCGGATCAGCACTTTGATCACAATCGTCGCTTGCCGTGAAAAACATGTTGGATTTCCGGTAGATGCCGCCAAATGAGCCCGCAGATGCAACAATGTCGTCGCTATGGTATGTAATATCACTGTCAGGATCCGCAGCGTTCGCGCGATCAAAAAATGGAAAGTCGTTTTTTGTTAAAGTGGCGTTAGGTCCACGCAGGGACCCATCTTTTCCGAATGAAAATTCTGGAGATAACGCGCTGTTTCTGCCGATCGGCGCAAGTTGATTTTTAGTGCGCCGGTCAGCGCCGGCATGAAAATGACAGGTGGCGCATGCAACGCCGTCACTGCCGACATTCATGTCCCAGAATAATGCTTTGCCAAGAATAATGGCTTTTTCCTGGTTAACGATAATGGGATCGGGACCATCAAACAGTCCCGGGACTTCAGGAACGGGTGCATTCTTTAATGAAAAGGGAAGTGGGCCGAGACCGTCGGCCAGTAGTGCGGTATTGTAACAAAGGGTGAGGAAAAGTAATTGGGTTAGATTAATAATTTTTATCCTATTAATTTTCATTATCTTGCTCCATGCAAATATCAGCGTTTCCAGCCGATATCTAAATTTTTGCCAAGCATGCGGTTGCAACCACGGTTATTATGGTTGCGACTACGATGATGGTATTGCTTGTTTAACAATGCAGAATGCTTGCCATCATTGATGAACCGGTAGTCAGTCATCGGAGTTGTCAATGCTCGGTGAGTTAATATGTAATCAGAGTTTCCATCAAGTGACTGGAATCAAACTCGGTTTTCTCCGCTACATGGCAGAGTGAACGTTTGTAAAAAAATGCGCCGGTAAAGAAAATTACTGTTGAGATCGTTCCAGCCACAGTTTTTACACGATATATTTTTTGTTTATTAATATTTTTCACCTAAAAAATATAGTTTTCACTGGAAGCATGATGCTTTCCGCTGATTTGTTGTGTGACTATGAAATATATTCAGGAAATGCGTCCGGAATGATTAATATGAGACCGGCCTGATACTTATTGCACACCGGTTCACTTATTCCCCGTCATTCGCGGGAGGCAGCCCGGCCATCTCTCGTTATAAAAAGATCCGCTGGCTTTCCGAGCTTGCTTTACAGCAAGGGTGGTTTTTTACTGATCTAAGATTATCTTGAAAAAATAACAAAAACAATGTGACATATTGTCGCATTGTTTACTGTTTTGAAGATACCAATGGTTGCATGTATTGCCCAAACAGAAAAGGGCGCTGTAACACGCCCTTTTCTGTTTCTTGCCCTGCCGTCTGACTAAGCCGGCATCATATCGAATTCTTTGCGCGGCTGATTTCTCAGGCGCCAGCCAACGAAGCCGAGACCTGCCACCAGCATCGCCCAGGTTTGCGCTTCAGGCACTGCGCTGACTACCAGATCATATCCAGTGGTTGTTGCGGTGCCATCCGTGCCACCAACATATACGGTATACCAGCCTGCGGCAAGGTTGTTGAAATCAAGCGTTGCCGAATGTGCGCTGGTGTTGCCGGTAACACCTGTTTCAAATACATTGGTTATACTGACGTCATGCGTTCCGGCCAGAATCGTTTCACCCCAACCGGTGCCGGATGTAAAGTTGACATTCGGGTTGGATACCGCATAACCCAGAGTTTCAGCCATATTGCCAAGTCCGCCGGACATCCATTGAGTTCCGTTGTCTCCCAGAGGACCGCTGACATTAAAGGAATGTGGCATGGTAAAGCCGGCTGTACTCAAGCAGCAAAAACCTGGCTCTGTACCACCATCAAACTCGGTTGCGCCCGATGCCCATACGGCAAAACCAGGAGCAAAATCGCCAGCACCATTAACCGTGACACTGACATTGCCGGCGTCATGATTCATAAACGTGAACCATTGACCTGTATGTGCCCAGGCTGAATTATTCAACGCAGGATTGGTTGTCATACTGTTTGGTGTTGCTACAGCGTTCGAAGCTGAGATGGTGTTTCCCGGATGCAGATGATTCGTCCCGCTCCAGGTCTGAAAGTCTACTGCTCCGGCTGCAAAGGCGTTGGCGCCAAATAATGTGGCAATGGCAACTACCGAAGCTTTTACAGCAACCTTTGTTGATTTAGAATGTTTTCTCGTAAACAATTTTCTCTCCTTGTTAAGATAAAGTGATTGCTAATAGAATGAGCGTCATTGCCGAACCTGTGTACTGGATCGGTGCGACACCAAGCTTACGAATGATGATCTGAAATGCCCTGAAAATGTATTCGTAATACTTTATCTCAGCTACTCCCCATCATCCATGGGAGACAACCCGGCCATCTCGATATGGAATGGAGATCCGTGGCTTTCCGGACTTGCTTTGCAGCAAGGGTGGCTTTTACTTATTGGGTCAATTATCCAGAAAAAGAAACACTAAACAATGTGACAAATTGCCGCACTTGACAATTTGTTACCTTGTTTCAGTTAATTTATGCTCAAGAATGCTGCGGTGTTTTCGTTACGTCTGGTTATTGCCAACGCCCTGAATTTAATAGCGCCGGTCGGCCTGATCGAATCAGAGCATTGGCTTTAATAACAGTAGGTTATGCTAAGCTGTTGGCGGCTAAGCGGCGGCGATTTGCCGTTACACTCACCAGACCGAGACCGACTAGCAACATTGCATAAAATTCAGGTTCAGGAACAACGGAAACCATCCCTTCAACACCATATGCAGACCACGGTGCTACTTGGTCCGAATAATCCGTGCCGCCGACAAAAATCGAGTAGTCGCCAGCGGTTAAATGAAAGGTTTGAGAAACATGATTGTCTGCGACGCCGTCACCGCCAGGAACAACGCCGAAGCCATAATCAACGCTGCCATCGTAAGCTGAACCAACATAAGTGAAGACTGTGGCAGGATCATTGGCGTCGTTGGTTATACGCCAGGTATCGAGTGTCCTGAACGCGCCTTCGGTAAAAGCACCGCCAGAATCAGCATCCCGTAAAGCAATTGATCCAGCACTGTTGTCATAATCAGCACCCAGCGGGGCTAAATGTGCCAGACCGCTATAGAGCGAAAAGCCAGGATTGAGGCCGCCGAGTACGTCTGTTCCGGATGCCTGGTCCGAAAATGAGATGGTAACATCGGCTTCATTGTCGAGATGGAACCGATAGGCACGCAAACGGTGTGAATCGCCCCAATCGGCATCGGTTCCGTCAATCCAGCCGTGTCTGCCGGTAACCGCCTGCCCACCGATTGTCAGTGATTGTGCGGTTGCGCCAGTGAATGAACCAAAATCGCGGCCACCATAACCGATGTGCGCCATTGCCTGCATTGCAATCATGCCTGTAAGCAATATCGCAGAATTAATTATTTTTTTTATCAACTTTTTCTTCATACTATCAACTCCGATTTATTGATTTAGAATTAAGCAAGCGATTTACGCTTTCATTTCCTTTGCGTGGCCACGCAGGTGGAGTATTGAACACCTCCGTCCAAGATTCAATGTGACAAAATGCCGCAGGATGGCGGTTGACGCAATAAAGATTCGATATCGTTTTTTTTGTTGACTATACTTCAAGAGAAATTAATCCAATGAGATCAGATTGTTAAAATGATGGGTTGGCGAGTGCCTAACCAGTATCGGGTGTTGTCAATCTGAATCAGTTAATGTGTAAATAGTGTACTGATAAGTTGGTTGCTATATTTATCATGAGATGCGCAGTTTTTTTGGTATAGTTTTGCAGCGACAGTGTTTTTCTGGTCAATAAATCAATGCACTATCATTCTATATTTTGTATCAACTTCAAACTTCTTGTGACCGGATTAATCATTTCTATTATTTTATTGAGCTGTTATGCGTTTTTTGATTTCATTCGGTATCTGCTGCATCCTTTTGGTTTCAGACATCCATGCCGCCATTATGCCCGAGCACATCGCAGTGATTGTCAATCAGAATGATGCGGAGAGTCAGGAGATCGCCCGTTATTACCAGCAAAAACGCAACATACCGGAAAAAAATATGATACGAATGGAATTTCCGGTTACTGGTTCGATGGGCAGTCATTTATTTAATTTGTTAAGACAACAAATTTATGCGCGAACACCTGAACAGGTACAGTTTTATGTACTTGCCTGGTCAAAACCCTATAAAGTCGCTTGTATGTCAATCACCAGCGCCATGACATTTGGATTTGACAGAAAGTATTGCGCGCATGGTTGTTTGCCAACTCAATCCAGTGCGTATTTCAACTCATATTCTTCCTTCCCGTTTAATGACTTTAAAATACGTCCGACCATGATGCTCGCGGGCAGCAGCGTGCGGAAGATAAAAACAATGATTGATCGCGGCGTACAATCAGACGGTACCTTTCCTGAAGGCACTGCTTATTTGGTGAGTACGTCAGATCCAGCACGGAATGTTCGCTCGAAGGTCTATAAAACGGTTAAGCAGGTTTTTTCGAATCGGGTCAATATTCAAACCGTTCAAGCCGATGCACTTGAGGGAAAGCAAGATGTACTGTTTTACTTTACCGGGAAAGCTTGGGTTGACGGGTTGGATACAAATCGCTTTCTACCTGGAGCGATTGCCGATCACTTGACTTCCTTAGGCGGCGACTTGTTTGGCGACCAGCAGATGAGTATTCTGAAATGGCTTAACGCAGGTGCGACGGCCAGTTATGGAACTGTTGTCGAGCCTTGCGCTTTTCCGCAAAAATTTCCGCAACCGGGAATTGTCATTGATCGATACACACGGGGAGAATCCTTGATTGAAGCCTACTGGAAAAGTGTGGCCTGGCCAGGACAGGGGGTGTTTGTCGGTGAGCCGATGGCCGCACCGTTTTATGGCAAACCAGTCGAGTGATCGTCTCTACGGCTCATAAATGTGTTACAGGTTACTTCATATTTCACAAGAGACGCTGTACGGTGCAAGAAGGAATGCAAGTAAAATATGTAATGGTTTATAGGTGCAACTGTATTCGTATAACCGGTTTTCCTGTTGAATAGCTTTTTTACCCGCGTCATGATGGATTGTGTACGGAATAACGTGTCGAAGCGACCAGTCTGCTGACGATTGTTTTAAGGATTGTAGAAAGGTTTGTTTGAGTCGTGCCGGATTATCTGTTAGGGTGATCATTGAAGTCGGTCTTCAGGTTAGCGGGTTTACTGTTAACAATCTCATTAAATTTTCAATAAAACAAAGGAATTATGCATGTATAGCAGATGGATTCAAAGTATCTTTGCAGCGTGTTTCTTAGGTATACTTTGCTTGATGCCGGCAGTGGCTCAGGATCAGCCGAGTGCCGAAGCGGCTAAATTGACCTACGGCGATGAAGAACTCAGGTCTTTTATTTTCGCTAACGCAGGCCTTTACCAGGTACAGCAACAGGCTATGACCCATATGAAAGCTGCGGAATCCGATCAACAGAAACAAGAGATTATGGACGCGGCTAATCAACAGATGCTGCAAGTGCTTGAGCAGGTCGGATTCACGCCGGATAGCTACAATGCCATGGGGCAAACCATACAATCCGATGTTCAATTGCAGGAGAAAGTCCGTGCAATTGCCACAGAACTCGCCCAGCAAGAAGCGCCGCAATAACGTTGTGGTCGCCTACAATTTTATAAATTATCGGGTTGTTGCATATTAGATAGATGACTGTTCGATAAATAATGTGGGGCGTTAAGCGTCTCTGATTGTGCAGTAACTCAATTGGAGTAAAATTATGAATCCCGATGCACAGGCAGCCATATCCTGCTTCATTTGCTTCGTCTTTCTATTTCCGTTTTTTTTCGTTGGCAAGTGTCTATAGTCTGGTAGCTGAAAATGAAGTCTGTCAAAAATTTTTCCGTAATTTTGATGTCGGTTTTGCGCGTGAACTGTGAATGGGCCAGTGGGAAAAATCACTTATTTCTTCACGCATCTGCGTTAGTCTCTATCCGTACAATGGCAAATGAATACATAAATCCATGTAATTCAGGAGGTAATGACAATGAATAAGAGTAACCAAAAAATATTAGACTTTTCTTGGGGGATGCAGGCGTATGCGGCTTGTCTGTTTCTTGTTTTTGCAGCGTTAATTTGGAATCCTGTTCAGGCGGGTATGGAGAATCCGGATACCGGGGAAACTTGTCAGGGTATCGATTGCGCTGGATTCAATGACACTGCCGGGTCAAATACGGGTTCAACTTCCGGCTCAAATTCCGGGGCAGCTTCCGGTTCAAACTCCGCAGCATCCGGCACTACAATCGATCTAAAGGTTGTTGATTGCGATGCTACGCAATCAAAAGATATTAATGCTGTCGCCTGGAATATTGTGGATGACTGGGCGAACTTTGAAAAATCGGTTGAAGCGGATACAGGCACGAATCTGGGAAACTGTACAAAAAACCGGTTTTCGAAGAACGGGAAGGTAAAATGCATGTCATCAGATAAAAATGATCTTATGGGTTGGTCTTCACCTTTGAACAGGAAAATTAAGATTTATCCTAAATTTCTTAATAAAATAGCGATATTGCCCCAGGCAGATCGACGCGCCTGCTATGCGGCGCTCATGGGGCATGAATTTGCACACAGTTGCGATCTGGGCGAAGACGGCGCCGAAGCCCGCGAAGATGCCGCATTTAATTACTGGAAGAACCGGTTCGCAGCCACATCGGATACCCTGAGTATGCAAACAAATTGCGGACTGGACTGAATTTGACGATCTCCCTCTTTTCTGGGATGCGCAGTATTTAATGTTTGGAACTGGGTCCCTGCGGTTCAAGGTCTATGCTGAAAAGTTTGTTCCGTAGTGCGTCCGTGTATGTTATCTGGGTTGGCAATTTACAGCATCCATGACTTGATTGAACGGTTTGTTGTGATAAAAGTTATGAATATTGTTGGCAATCTGATTGAGCAGGCGTTGGCGGGATTCCCGGCTGGCCCAGGCAACATGCGGTGTAATAATCAGATTCGAATGTTGATACTGCAGCAGTGCACTTTCATTTGTGGGCGGTTCTTTGGGCAGCACATCCAATGCAGCGCCGGCAATACAGCCTGAAGACAGGGCATGCAACAAATCTGTTTCGTTAACAACTGCGCCACGTGCGGTATTGATGAGATATGCTGACGGTTTCATCAGGTTCAGTTCTCGCAGGCCGATCAGATCGCGGGTTTCGTCTAAAAGCGGACAATGTAGCGTTACAAAATCCGCTTGCAGCAGCAGATCATCAAAGGCTGTTCTGCCAGGGCGCGGCGGCCTGTCTTTATGTTCGGCAACGAGTACGTGCATGCCAAACGCTTTGGCGACTTCCGAAACTGCATGGCCTAATTCACCATAACCGATAATGCCCAGTATTTTGCCGGATAATTCTTCGATGCCGTAATCCAGTGGACAAAAATGCCGGCTGGCCTGCCATCGCCCGTTTTTGACCAGTTGCCGGTAATCTTCAAAGTTGCGTGAAAGATTCAGCATCAGCATGAATACATGCTGTACAACCGAGGGCGTTGCATAGCCTCGAACGTTGCTGACAGGAATATTGCGTTCGGCTGCCGTTACCAAATCGATATTGTTATAGCCGGTTGCGGCAATACAGATCAGTTTCAATCGGTGTGCGGATTTGATAATTTCACGATTCAATGAAAATTTGTTACACACGACCACTTCCGCATCTTTTATCCGCTCTGCCACCTGATCGGGATCGGTTTCGGCATGAAATTGCCACGGTGAGATGGCCTGTTCCAGGGCGGCGCAATCCATGTCGCCACGGGTTACGGAGCCGAAATCAAGGAAAACAGCGCTCATTTTAGAAATCCTGTACTCTATTTTAAGTAGGTTAAAAACCAGTTGGCGGCATGTTGCGCGGCTTGTTCAAGCGTGCCGGGTTCTTCAAATAAATGCGTTGCCCCTGGAACAAGGGTAAGTTCCTTGTGGCACTGCAATACTGCAAAAGCCTGTTGATTCAATTCGATAACGCCATAATCCGCGCCGCCAACAATGAGTAATGTCGGTGCAGTTACTTTTTTTAAATCAACTTCACTGGTCAGATCCGGCCGGCCACCACGCGAAACGACCGCGGAAACGGCTGTATCCATTCTTGCGGCTGCTTTGAGTGCCGCCGCAGCGCCTGTACTGGCGCCAAAATAGCCCAGCGGCAATGTCTCAGTATCTGTTCCGGCTTTCAACCAGGCCGTTGCTGCGATCAGGCGCCGGGTTAACAGTGCAATGTCAAAACGCATGGCGTAGTCCTGATCCTCGCTGCGCGTTAACAGATCGAACAGCAGTGTGCCGATGCCATGCTGCTGCAGGATTTGCGCGACAAAACGGTTGCGTGGACTCAATCGGCTGCTGCCACTGCCGTGGGCAAATAATACAATGCCATTTACCGAAGAGGGTAATACCAGATCGCCTTCCAGTTCGACTGTGTCGGCAGGTATTTTGACTTCGCGCATACGGCTGCTCCTGTTTTATGAATAGCAAATCATGACGATTGAGTCTGAATTAAAGAATAACATGTTGCAGCACAGCTGTTCCACCGGTACGTGCGGCCCATGTCTTTAATCTCAGGGAATTTGCACGGTGATAAACCGGTTTCGGTGATAAAATTAATTCTGTTGGGGATTAGCTGTAAGTCTTGGATAAAACGTATAATTTATCTGCTTGTGCAGATAATGCTTGACGAAAAAGTACAGGATAGGTTTTACTTGCTCTTTCAAGAACAATAATAACAATAACGCTATTGTTTGATCGCTAACATAAAGGAATTAGAAGCATGAAAAAATTAGTCATTATTGCACTGTGTATTTTTATCCCGGGTTACATATACCTGATGATTCAGTATTTTTAAAATAAACCTGACAATGAAAACCCGGCAACCGAATCAGATGCGCGGATGCCGGGCCATCATCGGTTATTCTGAATCTGTCATAATAATTTTTCGTTATCGTTCAATGAGAAGGGTATACCTTCAATCACCGCAATACGCAGTCACTTGAATTTCGATTTTCATTCTGGGATCGGATAAACCGGCTGTCAGCATCATGGCGGAAGGTCTGACATCGCCAAAATATTTACGCGTGACCGGAAAGCATTTGGGAAAGTCATCGACATTCGGTAATACGTAGGTTACGCGCACCACATCTTTTAAACTGCTGCCGGCTTCCTTCAAGGCGGCGTCTATGTTCTGGAAACACTGTTCAGCTTGCTCCAGAAGATCTTCTGATATGGTCATTTTACTGTAATCAAACCCCGTGGTGCCGGATACCATGACCCAATCTCCTGCCCGGACTGCGCGGGAATAACCAATTTCCTGTTCAAATGTTGAGCCAGAACTAATACGTTGAACCGCCATAATAACGTCTCCTTTGCAAAGATTTGTGAAAAAATAGCACTATAATTGGGTTGGCAGGCGATTTCAAAACAGATTTGGTTTTTTGATGAGAGACACACTATAAATGACGACAACATTGTACTGGCATGACTACGAAACATTCGGTGCGGATCCCCGTAGAGACCGGCCTGTGCAGTTTGCCGGATTGCGTACGGATGATGCGCTTAATGAGATCGGAAAACCGCTGGTCATTTACTGTAAGCCGCCACGGGATAGTTTGCCGCAACCTGTTTCATGCCTGATCACCGGGATCACGCCGCAACTGGCTGACGAGAAGGGCCTGCTGGAGCCGGAATTTATTGCGCGTATTCACACTGAATTGGCGCAGCCGGAGACATGTGGTGTGGGCTATAACACCATCCGTTTTGACGACGAAGTCACGCGCTATGCACTGTATCGAAATTTTTACGATCCTTATGCGCGCGAATGGCAGCAGGGTAATTCCCGTTGGGATATCATCGATCTGGTGCGCATGACTTATGCGTTGCGACCTGAAGGGCTGGAATGGCCGCTGCGTGAGGCCGTGCCCGGTGAGGATGCAGAAGAAAGACTGCCGAGCTTTCGCCTCGAGGATTTGACAGCTGCGAATGGTATCAGTCATGGCGCTGCACATGATGCGTTGTCCGATGTGCGCGCCACGATTGGTCTGGCAAGATTGTTGCAGCAACGGCAACCGCGTTTGTATCGCTGGCTTTTCCAGTTACGCAATAAACGCCGTGCGGCTGAATTGCTTGATGTGACGCAGCACACGCCCGTCGTGCATACGTCACGGATGTATCCGGCGAAAACAGGGTGCACGACCCTGGTCATGCCGCTCGTTGCAGAGACGAGTAATCCAAACAGTGTGCTGGTGTATGATTTGCGTTATGATCCGGAAAGCTTTCTGGATATGGATGTATCTCAACTGGATCAACATCTGTATACACGGACGGAAGATTTACCCGAAGGCGCTCAACGCCTGCCGGTCAAGTCGGTAAAAATTAACAAATGCCCGGCGCTTGCGCCGCGCAACACGCTTGATTCGCAGGCGGCAACGCGTATAGAAATTGATCTGGATACTTGCCATCGGCACTGGAAAAAATTAACAGAGTACTGTGCCCGAACCGATTTTGCGCAGCGTATTGCACTGGCTTACAGCGGCCGAACCTTTGAACCGTCTGCCGATGTCGATCAGGCGCTGTATGATGGTTTTATGGATAACGCCGATGCGCTTTTGTTTCCACAAATAAGATCTGCAACGCCGCAACAACTGGCAAAAGCCGGTTTTGATTTTCATGACAAACGTTTGCCTGAGCTTTTTTTCAGGTACCGTGCGCGCAACTGGCCGGAAACATTATCGCCCGAAGAAAATCGCCGCTGGAAGCAGTTGCGGCGTCAGCGATTGACGCAGGTAACAGATGGCGACGGTCAAATGATTGAAGCCTATTTCGATCAGATTGAAATGCTGGGCGTAGCGCATCAGGATAACGCAAAATCGCAGGAAATTCTGGATGCACTGACGTGTTGGGGAAAAGATCTGCTGAATTTTTGATCGGGATAGGCCGTGATAAAATCAATCATTTGCAGCAATTGATTGTTAAAATAATTTACGTATTTTTTGATATATTTCCAGGCGTTTATGAAAAAAAGTTATCTAGAAAGAATTCTCACAGCACAAGTTTATGACGTGGCGGTAGAAACGCCGCTGGAAAAGATATCAAACCTGTCGGCACGCATTCATAACCGGGTATTGCTAAAGCGCGAAGATTTGCAGCAGGTTTTTTCATTCAAGCTGCGAGGCGCATATAACAAAATGCTCAAACTTTCGCCGGATGTGCGTAACCGCGGCGTGGTGGCGGCTTCGGCAGGTAATCATGCGCAAGGCGTAGCATTGGCCGCAAAAAAACTGGGGTGCAGCGCAACCATTGTCATGCCGGTGACTACGCCGCAGATTAAGGTGCAGGCGGTTATGGCGCGCGGTGCGACGGTTGTGCTGCATGGCGACTCGTATAACGATGCCTATGACCACGCGATAGCGCTGACTGAATCGCAGCAGGCGACATTTATTCACCCCTACGACGACCCGGATGTCATCGCAGGGCAGGGTACTATCGGGATGGAAATTCTGCGTCAGTATACCGGTAACATTCATGCCATTTTTGTGCCGGTTGGCGGCGGCGGTTTGATTGCCGGCGTTGCTGCGTATGCCAAAAGGCTTTTTCCCGAAATTAAAATAATCGGTGTTGAACCGATGGATGCGA
Source organism: Nitrosomonas sp. (assembly GCA_031316255.1). Lineage (NCBI taxonomy): Bacteria > Pseudomonadati > Pseudomonadota > Betaproteobacteria > Nitrosomonadales > Nitrosomonadaceae > Nitrosomonas > Nitrosomonas sp. The sequence continues at coordinate 2,204,153 of JALDQW010000001.1, forward strand.
ATGCGCTGTACCGTTCATTGCAAAGCGGGCGTCGCGTCAAACTGGCGCAGGCCGGATTGTTTGCGGATGGCGTGGCCGTCAAGCAGGTTGGCAAGGAAACGTTCCGGTTATGCCGCGAACTGGTCGATGAGGTTATTCTGGTGGATACCGATTCAATATGCGCGGCGATCAAGGATGTTTTCGAGGATACGCGCAGCATCCTGGAACCTTCCGGCGCGCTTTCTGTCGCCGGTATCAAGGCGTATGTCGAACGGGAAAATATTGCGCATCAGACCTTGATCGGAATTGCCTCCGGCGCCAACATGAATTTTGACCGTTTGCGTCATATCTCGGAACGCGCGGAGATTGGCGAACAACGCGAAGCGGTGATGGCAGTTACCATTCCGGAAAAACCGGGCAGTTTTAAAAAATTCTGCAGTTTGATCGGTACGAAAAGTATTACGGAATTCAATTATCGTTATTCCGACGCCAGAGAGGCCCATGTTTTTGTCGGTATTTCAGTGCGCAACAGGGAGGAAGCCGAGAACCTCATTGCCGACTTGCAGGAAAGTGGCCTGAATACGCAGGATTTGAGCAATAATGAAATGGCCAAGCTGCATATTCGGCACTTGGTCGGCGGCCATGCGCCCGAAATTGAAAACGAAATCCTGTATCGGTTTGAATTCCCGGACCGGCCCGGTGCGTTAATGGATTTTCTGAATGCCATGAGCCACAACTGGAATATCAGTCTTTTCCACTACCGGAATCATGGCGCAGATTATGGTCGTGTGTTGATCGGTATACAAGTGCCGCCGGTGGAGCGGTCCGATTTCAAGGCATTTCTGGATCAACTCGGTTATCGATACTGGGATGAAAGTAAAAATCCAGCGTATAAGCTGTTTCTTGGTTAATGGCTGGTTTTTTGAGATGACCGGAAATTTACACTTATTTTGACGGATACATGGGGAGAGTTACAAATGAATGAATATATCGCTGAATTGTCGAATCTGTTTCCTTTCGATGCGTTGATTAATGCGTTGAACCAGAGGAGCTGGCTTGAGATTGCGCTTATTCTGTCGCCGTCGGTTGTGCTGATTTTTTTGTTGTTCGGCTATATTGGTTTTTTGAGATCGAAACTGTGGCAATGGACGATATATACGGTCTGTTTTGTTCTGCTTGCCTTCTACATGCCATATGAGCTGGTGCGGCAATCGACTGAAATGTCCAGGGCACAAGCCAATGTCGATGAAATGGGCAACACGCTGCAAGAATTCATGGAAGCAGCCAATCTGGAATATGTCAACACGCTGAACAATGAAGAAGTCGCTGCCGGGATGCTGGACGAACTGCTCAATGGTCTTAATGCGAAACAGAAGCAAGAATTGATCATGATTTCGTGGCTCATGGCCGAAAATGAAAAGCAGGCGCTCGGTCAGATTGATGATAAACAGAAGTTACTGGCCGATGATATCAAAACCAGTGTCAGCACGGCCACAAGTGAAATTATTGGCTCCAGAGAACCTGCCGAGAAGATTTCCGGCGATGTCGTCAAAAAACTGGAAACGGATGTCAATTATTTGCTGGAAGAGCGAATGAGTGCATTCAAGCAGGAAGTCGACAAGGCTCTGGACAGCTTTGAAAGTGATATTAACGCGTTTATACAGACTGAGCTCGATTCCTATGGAGAAAAACTGACGGCAATAACCCAGCAGAACGTGGACGAATTGAAAGATTATTCCAGCAAGGTAAGCCGGACAATTGCCCATCAGGTCAATAAAATCAATCAGGAGTCTCTGCAAAGGCTCGATGACACCAAAGTCAGCATAGACGGTATTGGCGCAGCGATTAATAATATCGATCTGCAGGTCGTGGTCAAACAGATCAAGCAACTTTCCAGTAAAGTTGAAAAGTCTCAGAGAAAGAATGATCTTCTGTTTGAGTATAATGAATGTATGCGCACAACGGGGATGCTGGATCTGGGCGGTAAAAAAGACGAATGCCGGGAAAAACTTGATGGCGCGCTCGGTAAGCTATAAGACCTTCTGACGCGAGTTTGGTGATCGATGATGCAACATGCTGAATGGCCTAAAAATGGGCGACGGACTTCTGCTTCGGAATGGAAACATTTTTCCAGTTCAGACGATCTGTGATTGCAGACTGCAATGCACTTGCGCTATTGGGTTCGCCATGAACGATAAACGTTTTTTCCGGACTTTTCGTAAAATGTCGCAGCCAGTCGAGTAAGGCGGCCTGGTCGGCATGAGCTGACAGGCCACCGATAGTGAAAATTTCCGCTCTGACGGGAATGTCCTGACCAAAAATTTTGACGATTTTTGCGCCGTCAACCAGACGCCGTCCCAGTGTTCTTGCAGCCTGAAAGCCGGTAATGACGATGCTGCATTCCGGACAGCCGAGGTTGTATTTTAGATGATGCTTGATGCGTCCGGCATCGCACATGCCGCTGGCGGAGATAATGATCGCGCCACGGCGGATGGTGTTGAGATGCATGGACTCTTCAACATCCTGAATAAAATGAATCCGCGGCCGTTTGTGATTGCCGTTCATCCACTGTATCGCATCCAGGGTTTCCTTGTCGAGCAGTGCAATATGCTTCATGGTGATGTCCGTGGCCGCCAAGGCCATCGGGGAGTCCACATAAATATCCATTTCACCGAGTTTGCCCGCGCGATACAGATCGATCAGCAAGAACAGCAGATCCTGCGTGCGGCCGACGGTGAACGCCGGAATAATGACATTGCCGCCTTTTTCAATCAGCGTGTTGTTGATTGCGAATACCAGTTCATCCAGTGTATCAAGCATATTGCGGTGCAATCGGTTGCCGTAGGTCGACTCAATCAGCAGAATATCTGTATGCCGAATCGGGGTCGGATCGCGCACGATAGGATGCCCCGGTTGTCCCAGGTCGCCTGAGAAAACGATTTTTTTGGTTTCGGACTCTTCATTTAACCACAGTTCGATCATGGCGGAACCCAGGATATGACCCGCATCCCGGAAAATACACCGGACTGAAGGGTGCGGCGAAATTTCAGCATCGTATTCAACGCTGTGCAGTTGCTTGAAAAAATTTTCAGCCTGGGTAACGGTATAGAGCGGTGCGTATTCCTGCAAAGAACTGCGCATCTTGCGTGCGCCGCGCCGTTCCCGGTTGCGCCATTCGGCTTCTTTTTCCTGGATATGCGCGCTGTCCTTGAGCATCACATGCAGTAAGTCGATAGTCGCCGAAGTGGTGTAGACCGGGCCTTTGAAGCCCCATACGCTCAATCGGGGCAGTAGGCCCGAATGGTCGATATGCGCGTGCGTGAGCAGTACAAAATCGATTGTTTCCGGGTCGAAGTTAAATGCCGTGCGATTTTTTCCATCTGCCTCACGCCCGCCCTGAAACATGCCGCAGTCCACAAGAAAGCGTAAACCGTCTGTTTCAATCAGGTAGCATGATCCTGTCACTTCGCCTGCAGCACCGAGAAATGTCAGTTGCATAGTTTGTTGGTCAATTTATTGCTCGAGTGTGTTCAGTATATGCAATGTCCCGTTGACAAGTAAATCGATTTCTTCTTCGGTAATGATATAAGGCGGCATAAAGTAAACCGTTTTACCGAGCGGGCGCAGCAATAACCGCTGTGTTAACCCGGCCTGGAAGAACTTCTGGGAAAACTGCTCAATTTCGGTGTCGACTTCAAATGCCCAGATCATGCCGCAATTGCGGAAATGGCGGACTTTGGGGTGCGATGATAATGCTGCGGCAGCCTGGTTAAGATATTCAGTCTTGATTTTGTTGGTTTCGAGTACGTTATCCTGCTCAAAAATATCGAGTACTGCCAGCGCCGTACGGCAGGCCAGTGCGTTGCCTGTATGCGTATGCGAGTGCAGGAATGCATGTGAGGATTTGTCATCGTAAAAACGCTGATAAACGGTATCGGTTGTCAATACGACCGAGAGCGGCAGATACCCGCCGCTCAATCCCTTTGCAAGACACAGGAAATCCGGCGCGATATCGGCCTGTTCGCACGCGAACATCGTACCGGTGCGGCCAAAACCGACTGCAATTTCATCGGCGATCAAATGCACCTGATACCGGTCGCAGATTTCCCGTGCGTGTTTAAGATAAACGGGATGATACATGCCCATGCCCATCGCGCCCTGAATCAGCGGCTCAATAATCAAAGCGGCTGTTTCGTCATGGTGCCGGGACAGGTGTTCCTCAAGCGCAGCGGCAGAGCGCAACGCATAATGCTCGGCAGACTCGCCGTGTTTTGCATAGCGCCAGTCCGGCGTCATCACATGCGTGCAGGGACGCAGCAATGGCGCATACGTTTTTTTGAAAATCCCGACATCGGTAACCGATAGTGCGCCGAGCGTTTCGCCGTGATAATCGTTCTGCAGGCTGACAAACTGCGTTTTATTCGGTTTTCCGGCCAGTTGCCAGTAGTGAAAACTCATTTTCAACGCAATTTCGGTCGCCGATGCGCCGTCGCTGGCGTAAAAGCAATGCCCGAGATCACCTGGCGTAATCGATGCCAATCGTTCGGATAACGCAACAACCGGCTCATGCGTAAAACCGGCGAGCATGACATGCTCGATTTTATCGAGCTGATCCTTGATCGCCGCATTAATCGCCGGATGAGTATGCCCAAACAGATTGACCCACCATGATCCGATCGCATCCAGATAGCCGTTGCCATCCGCATCATAAAGCCAGACACCTTCGCCGCGCACAATCGGCACTAATGGATAAGTTTCGTGCAGCTTCATTTGCGTGCACGGATGCCAGACCGTTTGCAGGCTGCGTTGTTGAAAAGAGGGGAGAGCTGAAACGTTGGACTTGGCGGAATCGGCCGGATTTGTGATGGACATAAAAATATTTGAATGAGAATAAAAGCGGTTATGTATAAGATTGTTTGCTGATCAGCATTTATTTCGATGGAAATGCGTTGCTGTGTAAAAGGGGTTTATATCGCGTATGGGCGATGGTAAACCGAATTAAGCACAGTTTCCAGTCCGGCAAGCAGTTAAGCACTTCTTTAAGATATCAATTTTACGCCGCAGTGCGTTCTTCAGTGAAAGATTGAACAGGTTTTAAGCGGACAATCTAAATAATTTCCGGATTCATATTGGACACATTTATGTGTGTTTAAGCATTTCCGCGGAAAATTAAAGTGGAGAGGCAATCTGGATGCATTGAGGGTTGATCATTGATTTTTGTCGATTCCAGTGTATGGATTGTTTATTACAATGACATGGATACGCCGGAAACTAAAAAACTGGGTACACTGCTGGGTTCTTCTCCGATTTGTGTTGGCGACATTTTGCATTGAACACGGCCCGCCGCTTCTTCATTCCGATTGACATTACAAGAAGCTGGCGCAGCATCATACCGGGCATGATTCCGGCAAGATTGCGCGCGATCAACCGGTGCGACAATTGGCAGAATAAAAGCCATTTGAAGTACAATTAATTGATAAACAATTCAGTTCTCAAACAAAATTTTCAACGTGCTTTTTTTGGATGTGATTGAAAGCATCGATCCCCTGTTCCAAACGGTATTTGCCCTGGATTAGTGGTTCTGCCTGGACTTGTCCTGAAGCAAGTGTATCGATAGCGCGATCGAATGGACCGCAGCGCGAGCCGATGACGGTGATTTCGTCGACCACCAGTGCCGAAGCGTTGATGTTGATGTTGCCGATTGACAAGCCGCAGGCTGCATTGATTTCGCCCACCACCCGTTTGCCAAGCTGCTTGCCGTGGCCGCTTTCGACGATGCCGACAAATTCGTGACCGAGCACGCCGCAGTATGGGTGGTAGCCCTATATCAATTCGCGATCTGTGTTGCAGATTCCGGCCCTGACGATCCGGATCAATGCTTCGTCCGATGCGGGCTTTGGCATGGACTAGCCGGTGCGAAATTGCAGATGTTGATTTTTCAGCCAGATTCCTTTCATATTGATTTGTTCTGTGGTGTGAATTGGCGCATAAAAGTACTGGCCGGTAAAATTTTTCTACGGGTTGGTCTTGAAATTCTGAATCATAGCCCTTATTATTGTTAGCACTCATTGATGAAGAGTGCTAACACCATTTCTGGATTGTCAGTGTTGTCTATCAATAGACAGACAAGTTATTCCATATATTTGCAGCGTTAAATTTTTAATAGGAGAAAAAGCATGAAAATTCGTCCATTACATGACCGTGTAATCGTCAAACGACTGGAGGAGGAGCGCAAGACAGCATCAGGTATTGTGATTCCAGACAGCGCTACGGAAAAGCCCGACCAAGGTGAAATCCTTGCTGTCGGCAAGGGCAAGGTTGCGGACGATGGCAGTGTACGTGCATTGGAAGTCAAGGTGGGCGACAGAGTATTGTTCGGCAAGTATTCAGGCCAGGCAGTCAAAGTTGAAGGTGATGAACTTTTGGTCATGCGTGAAGATGACATTATGGGCGTAATCGAAAACTGATCATTACAGACGACGAATAAGACAACTTGCAAAACAATATTTTAGATAACGAGGAGAAAGAAAATTATGTCAGCAAAAGAAGTTAAGTTTGGAGATGTGGCGCGCCATAAAATGATAGACGGGGTTAATATTCTGGCTAATGCCGTAAAAGTAACGCTGGGACCGAAAGGCCGCAATGTTGTACTGGATCGTGCATACGGTGCGCCGACAATTACCAAGGATGGTGTTTCAGTTGCCAAGGAAATCGAACTGAAAGATAAATTCGAGAATATGGGCGCTCAGATGCTCAAGGAAGTATCCAGCAAGACCTCTGATGTTGCCGGTGATGGCACAACGACAGCGACCGTTCTGGCGCAGTCTATCGTGAAAGAAGGCATGCGTTATGTTGCTGCAGGTATGAATCCAATGGATCTGAAGCGTGGTATCGACAGAGCGGTCGGCGTAACAGTTGAAGAACTCAAGAAAATGTCAAAACCTTGTGCAACAGCAAAGGAAATTGCGCAGGTTGGCAGCATTTCAGCAAATTCGGATACCGAAATCGGACAAATAATTTCTGACGCGATGGATAAGGTCGGTAAGGAAGGCGTTATTACAGTTGAAGACGGTTCCGGATTGCAAAATGAACTCGAAGTGGTTGAAGGCATGCAATTTGACCGCGGTTACCTGTCGCCTTATTTCATAAGCAGCGCCGAGAAGCAGATTGCCCTGTTGGAAAATCCTTATATTCTGTTGCATGACAAAAAGATTTCCAATATCAGAGACCTGCTGCCGGTTCTGGAACAGACGGCCAAAGCGAGCAAGCCGCTGTTGATCATTGCCGAGGATATCGAAGGCGAAGCGCTGGCAACTTTAGTGGTCAACAATATCCGTGGCATTCTGAAAGCATGCGCTGTCAAAGCCCCTGGATTTGGCGACCGTCGCAAGGCCATGCTGGAAGATATTGCAATTCTCACAGGCGGTACGGTAGTTTCCGAAGAAGTTGGCTTGTCACTGGAAAAGGTCACGCTGGATAACCTCGGCCAAGCCAAGCGTATTGAGGTTGGCAAGGAAAATACCACTATTATCGACGGAGCAGGTGATGGGGCTAATATCGAAGGCCGCGTTAAACAAATTCGCGCTCAGATTGAGGAAGCAACCAGTGATTATGACAAGGAAAAACTGCAAGAGCGTGTTGCCAAACTGGCTGGCGGGGTTGCAGTGATCAAGGTCGGCGCAGCGACTGAAATGGAGATGAAAGAGAAAAAAGCACGCGTGGAAGACGCGCTGCATGCAACACGTGCAGCCGTTGAAGAAGGCGTTATTGCGGGCGGCGGTGTGGCCTTGCTGCGTACTATCCCGGTTGTTCAGAAACTGAAGGGAGACAATCACGATCAGGATGCCGGTATCAAGATTGTGATCCGTGCGCTGGAAGAACCGTTGCGTCAAATCGTAACTAACTGCGGCGACGAGCCTTCCGTAGTTGTCAACAAAGTAATCGAAGGCAAGGGTAACTACGGTTACAATGCGGCCACCGGTGAATACGGCGATTTGGTTGAAAGCGGTGTGTTGGATCCAACTAAAGTGACACGCTCAGCACTGCAAAATGCGGCTTCCGTTGCCAGTTTGATACTGACGACCGATGCAATGGTTGGTGAATTGCCAAAAGAAGACTCTGCCGGTGCTGGCATGGGCGGAATGGGCGGTATGGGTGGCATGGGCGGTATGGGCGGCATGGATATGTAATGACGCCGTAACGCCAGTGGCGTTCGTATAACCATCCGGTTAGAGACAGGCAACAACCCTTGAGTAGAGGGTTGTTGTTTTTTTTTTAAGTGAACAGAACGCTGAAGTCAGGTTGATTATTTGAATATCCATGTTAATCATATTCTTTCTTCTTTTTTGATATGATCAATACATGGTACATTTTAACTTATGAACAATTACAAAGACTATTCGCCGCCCGTGGAATTGCTGAATGAGCGTGTAATTCTGGTGACGGGCGCTGGACAGGGTTTAGGGCGTGCAGCTGCAATAGCTTACGCGAAACATGGTGCAACTGTCATTCTGCATGGCAGAAAAGTAAATAAACTTGAAAGTGTGTACGATGAGATTGAAGCGCTCGGCAAGACTCAACCGCTTATTTATCCACTGGATTTTGAGAAAGCGACAGAAAACGAGTTTATACTTCTGGCTCAGGCAATAGCGGAACAATTGGGGCGTCTCGATGGTATTTTGCATAATGCGGCTTTTTTATACGGAGCGAGTCCAATGGAAAATCAGACGCTGGAGCAATGGCAAGTCCTGATGAAGGTTAATCTGCTGGCGCCGTTTGCGTTGACAAAAGCCTGTCTGCCATTATTGAAAGCATCGCCGGATGCAAGTATCGTTATGACAGCAAGTACACAAGGACATAATCCGACGGCGTATTGGGGTGGTTTTTCGGTGGCCAAGGCAGGCATTGAGGCATTGGTCAAGCAGCAAGCCGATGAATGGCATGTGCTGCCAAATTTGCGCATTAATGCGTTAATCCCCGGTATTGTCAATACGCCGCAACGCGCGAAAACGCACCCCGGTGAAGTCAAACAGATATTGCCTCAACCTGAAGATTTAATGCCGTATTACTTGTTTCTCATGGGGTCAGATAGCAAGGCGGTAAATGGGGAAATTATTCTGTGCCAAACGCAGCATTAAGTGCTCATTGGAAGATAAACGGGTATAATCATTCAGTTGTGTAACAGGAATATATACGAATATATTAAATACTGAGCGTGTTGCGAAAGTGGCGGAATTGGTAGACGCACCAGATTTAGGTTCTGGCGCCGTAAGGTGTGGGGGTTCGAGTCCCCCCTTTCGCACCATTGATACAGCGTGGTGTGACAGTATGTAGAATAGACACTCTGTTTTGCCATAAATTAGGAAACAAAAAATAATCAAACCCTATTATATGGGTAGGCTTAAGAAAACTTATTCATAATTCAGTTTTTCATGTTGTTATTCAATCAGGAATTTTAATGCGATCAAATGTAGAAAATCTCGGTGCATTGGAGCGTCGTATAGACATATCAATCTCACAGGATCAAATACAGGATGAAGTAAATAAACGGCTGAAGCAACTGGCAAAGAAAACCAAAATGCACGGTTTTCGTCCCGGCAAGGTTCCGTTAAAACTGGTGTCAGAACGCTACGGCGCGGAAGTGCAGCAGGAAGTCCTTGGCGATGCGTTACATAAAGAATTCGGCGAAGCTGTTAAGGAACATAATTTGGAAGTTGTCGGCTATCCGCGCTATGAAACGAAACAGGATCACAATGATCCGGAACAATTAGCATTCAGCGCTCAGTTTGAAGTCTATCCCGATATCGCTGTAGGTGACTTGAGCCAACAAACTATCGAAAGACCCATAACTCAGGTCAATGCGGAAGATGTTGATAAAACAATCGAAATGATACGTAAGCAGCAGATTCAGTATCAGCCTGTAGATCGTGCGGTTCAAGACGGAGACCGCGTCAAACTGGACTTTCATGGCAGACTGGACGGCAACGATTTTGAAGGTGGTCAGGGTGAAAATGCTTATCTGATTGTTGGTGATGGCAGATTTATGAAAGATTTTGAAACAGCGCTGGTTGGTATGAGTGCCGGCGAGGAAAAATCTTTTGATGTGACTTTTCCTGAAGATTATCACGGTAAAGAAGTGGCCGGGAAAACGGTTACGTTTGAAATCAAGCTGAAATCGGTGGAGTTGCCCGTTTTACCGGAAGTGAATGAAGAATTTGCCAAGGTGCTGGGAATTCAGGATGGCAGTGTCGAGAAAATGCGTGATGGAATACGCCATGATCTGGAACGAGAAGTTGTAAAACGGATCAAATCCCGGCTTAAAGAACAGGCAATGCGCTGTTTAATGGATACGACGCCAATTGACGCGCCGAATGCGCTGGTCAATAAGGAAATCGAACGTTTAATGGAAAATACGCGTGAGGATTTTACTTCGCGCGGCATGAATACGGTTGATATGCAGCTGAAGCCAGAAATGTTCAAGGACAAGGCTGAGCAACGAATAAAGCTTGGACTGATTCTGGCGGAACTGTTAAAAGCACACCAATTAAAAGCAACGCCTGAGCAGATACGCGCAATTATAGAAGACAAAGCACAGAACTACGACAATCCGGAAGAGGTTGTGAAGTGGCATTATGCATCCAAAGAACGTTTGCAGGAAGCTGAATCGTTCGCTTTGGAAGAAAATGTAGTGCGGTGGGTGCTGCAGCAGGTACAAGTGGTCGAGAAACCGGTGACTTTTGACGAGCTGATGGGGATAGTCTGATATGACAAATAAATTTGAATGGCAACAGGAAATGATGACGCCGAGAAACTTGGGCCTGATTCCGATGGTCATAGAAACAAGTGGGCGCGGAGAACGTGCGTATGACATTTATTCACGTTTGCTCAAAGAAAGAGTTGTTTTTCTGGTTGGCCCCGTTAACGAAACAACTGCAAATCTGGTCGTTGCGCAGTTGTTGTTTCTCGAGTCTGAGAATGCAGAAAAGGATATCCATCTCTATATTAACTCTCCCGGTGGCATGGTATCTGCAGGGCTTGCTATTTACGATACAATGCAATACATTAAGTCGGATATCAGTACGTTATGTATCGGGCAGGCCGCGAGTATGGGAGCCTTGCTGTTGACGGCCGGTGCTAAGGGAAAACGGTATTGTTTGCCGAATTCTCGTGTCATGATCCATCAACCGCTTGGGGGTTTCCAGGGTCAGGCGTCCGATATAGAAATTCATGCCCGTGAGATCTTGTATTTAAGGTCGCGTTTGAACGAGATTATGGCGAAGCATACAAGCCAGACTGTTTCGGTAATCGAAAAAGATACCGATCGGGATAATTTCCTGAGTGCTGAAGAGTCGGTCAATTACGGATTGGTTGATGCTGTGCTAACACATCGCGATGAAGCTGCCGATTAAGTTGCATGACTTTTTTATAACAATGTATAAAGCGATTATTATTTTTTAACACATATCGGCTTGATGACGCCAGGGTAAGAAGTATATGCCAGACAAAACGAATAGCGAAAAACTGCTTTATTGTTCTTTTTGCGGTAAAAGTCAGCATGAAGTGCGAAAATTGATTGCAGGTCCATCAGTATTTATCTGTGATGAATGTATCGAGCTTTGTAATGATATTATTCGCGAAGAAATGCAGGGCGATGAAGCAACCAAACTGGTTAAATCCAATTTGCCTGTACCGCAGGAGATCAATCAGACGCTCAATCAATACGTCATTGGTCAGGACGCTGCAAAAAAGATTTTATCTGTTGCTGTCTATAATCACTATAAACGCCTGAAGAATATGGCGAAAGTAAATGATGGCGATGATATAGAATTATCCAAAAGCAATATTTTACTGATTGGGCCGACTGGCTCGGGTAAAACATTGTTGGCGCAAACACTGGCGCGATTGCTGGATGTGCCTTTTATCATGGCGGATGCGACCGCACTGACTGAAGCAGGCTATGTAGGCGAGGACGTTGAGAATATCATTCAGAAGCTGCTGCAAAAGTGTAACTATGATGCCGAAAAAGCACAGCGTGGTATTGTTTACATTGATGAAATAGACAAGATATCGCGTAAGTCCGATAACCCATCGATTACCCGTGATGTTTCCGGTGAAGGTGTGCAGCAGGCGTTGTTGAAGCTGATTGAGGGCACTACCGCGATGGTGCCGCCACAGGGCGGTCGTAAGCATCCGAATCAGGAATTTGTTCAAGTTGATACAACAAACATATTGTTTATCTGTGGCGGCGCATTCGATGGTTTGGATAAAGTCATCCGTGCACGTTCAGAGAAGGGCGGTATTGGATTTGGCGCGGATGTCAGAAGCCAGAAGCGAAAAGATATCAATAAAGTTTTACAGAGTGTAGAACCGGAAGATCTGGTCAAATTTGGTTTGATACCGGAATTTGTTGGCCGCCTGCCTGTTGTCGCAACGCTTGACGAGCTGAATGAAGATGCTTTGGTGCAAATATTAACCGAACCCAGAAATGCATTGGTCAAACAGTATTGGAAAATGTTCAATATGGAGGGCGGGGTAGATCTGGAATTTCGTGAACCGGCTCTCAGGGCAATTGCCGGAAAAGCCTTGTCACGCAAAACGGGTGCGCGCGGCTTACGTTCAATCATGGAGGATATCCTGTTGGATATTATGTACGATCTGCCTTCATTGGAAAATGTTACCAAAGTTGTGATTGACTATAATGTTGCAAATGAAGATATCAAACCGATTTTGATATACTCGGATCAGCAGAAAGTTGCCAAAACTTCAAGTTAATTCATGTCCGATTGACAGGAAAATCTTTTGATGTGCATTTATAAATCGCCCCAGGAATAATGGGCGGTTTTAAAATACATATTTTGTTACAATGCTTTGTTGTTCTCAAAGGATTTTCCTTGTATTTCAATATGATATGGTGTTAATTTTTGTTCTTGCCTGGTCATGATTAAATCGCTGAATTTTTAGAGATACCCTAAAGAATATTCCTGTTCTGCCTTTCCTTGTTTTAGTTTTCTGTGATTTCCTGACAGTCTGTTCGTGTTTAACAGGCATAGCCTAAAGAAAACGTATCCGTTTTGCGCCACTGTAATCTTTTGAAAGCCATTAAACAAAACTGAAAAATCCCTGCTGTTTTTATTATTTAGCAAGTGGATGTGTGTTACTGTATATTTGTCTTGAGATTTTGTTGAACGGCCATATACTCTATCTAAGAGTAATAACCTATTTTGGGAAATTTTGTATATGACTTCCTTAGTTGATGATTCCGAACAATTGATACTGCCACTTCTCCCGCTGCGGGATGTGGTTGTATTTCCGCATATGGTGATTCCATTATTTGTAGGACGACAAAAGTCGATCAAAGCACTTGAGCTTGCGATGGAATCCAATAAAAATATTCTGCTGGTGGCGCAGAAAATAGCTTCCAAAGATGATCCGGAACCTGAGGATATGTATGATGTTTGCAGTATTGCAAACATTCTTCAGATGCTTAAATTGCCTGATGGCACGGTAAAGGTTCTGGTTGAAGGCAATAACCGTGCACGTATATTGGAATATATTGATTCCGAGAGTCACTTTGATGGCAAGGCTGTACGGATTCAACAGGAGCTGGATGATAAGCCTGAAGCTGAAGCAATGCGACGCGCATTGATGACTCAATTTGACCAGTATGTAAAACTCAACAAAAAAATACCGCCTGAAATTATTACCTCATTAGGCGGCATTGATGAAGGCGGGCGTCTGGCCGATACAATTGCTGCTTATCTGCCGCTGAAGCTGGAGCAGAAACAGGACGTGCTTGAAATATTTGATGTCACAAAACGGCTAGAACATTTGCTGGGGCTGTTGGAGACGGAACTGGATATACTTCAGGTTGAAAAGCGCATACGCGGAAGAGTCAAGCGCCAGATGGAAAAAAGCCAGCGTGACTACTACCTGAATGAACAGGTTAAGGCCATTCAAAAGGAACTGGGCGAGGGTGAAGATGGTGCAGATCTGGAAGAAATCGAACGGAAGATAAAAGCCGCTCAAATGCCCAAAGAAGCGCGAGAAAAAGCCGAGTCTGAATTCAGGAAACTACGTCTTATGTCGCCCATGTCAGCGGAAGCGACTGTAGTGCGCAATTATATCGATGCGCTGGTAGGTTTGCCGTGGAAGAAGAAAAGCAAAATCAGTAAAGATCTTGAGGCGGCTGAAACGATTCTGAATGAAGATCACTATGGTCTGGAGAAAGTCAAAGAAAGAATCATCGAGTATCTGGCCGTTCAGCAACGCGTTGACAAAATGAAAGCGCCGATACTTTGCCTGGTGGGACCGCCGGGAGTGGGTAAAACCTCGCTGGGGCAATCCATAGCGCGCGCGGTAAACCGGAAATTTGTGCGCATGGCGCTGGGAGGAGTGCGGGACGAAGCAGAAATACGCGGGCACCGTAAAACCTATATTGGTTCGATGCCCGGTAAAATTCTGCATAATATGACCAAGGTGGGCGTCAAGAACCCGCTATTCCTGCTGGACGAGGTGGATAAGATGGGAATGGATTTTCGCGGAGATCCTTCTTCAGCACTATTGGAGGTGCTGGATCCCGAGCAGAATCACACCTTTGTCGATCATTATGTCGAGGTTGAATACGATTTATCCGAAGTGATGTTTGTTGCCACTGCAAATTCATTGAATATTCCACCCGCATTGCTTGACCGGCTGGAAGTGATTCAATTGTCGGGTTATACCGAGGATGAAAAGCTCAACATTGCGGCAAAATACCTGTTGCCAAAGCAATTAAAAAATCATGGTCTGAAGAAAAGCGAACTCATACTTTCAGATACTGCGCTAAGGGATATTGTTCGTTACTACACACGTGAATCAGGTGTGCGTTCGTTGGAGCGTGAAGTTTCCAAGATATGCCGGAAAGCAGTCAAGATGCTGCTTCTTGACAAGGAAAAAGCTAAAGTTTCTGTCACATCGCGTAATCTTGACAAGTTTTTGGGTGTACGCCGTTTTTCATATGGTGTGGCCGAGAAAGAAAATCAGGTTGGTCAGGTTACCGGGCTGGCATGGACCGAAGTGGGTGGCGAATTGCTGACGATAGAAGCAGTCGTGGTGCCCGGTAAAGGAAAAACCATTACCACCGGAAAACTGGGCGAAGTCATGCAGGAATCCATACAGGCGGCGTTGTCGGTTGTGCGGAGCCGTTCTCACCTGCTAGGCATACCGGAAGATTTTTATCAACAGAAGGATATTCATATTCATCTGCCGGAAGGCGCTACCCCTAAAGACGGTCCGAGTGCAGGTATCGGTATCTGTGTGTCCATGGTGTCTGTTCTAACAAACATCGCCGTCAGATCGGACGTGGCAATGACCGGAGAAATCACATTGCGCGGTGAAGTACTCCCGATCGGCGGGCTCAAGGAAAAACTGCTTGCCGCACATCGTGGCGGTATCAAAAAAGTGATTATTCCGGAAAAAAATGCCAAGGATCTGGTGGATATTCCTGACAATATCAAAAGTCAGTTGATTATCAAACCGGTGAAATGGATTGATCAGGTTCTGGATATTGCCCTTGAACACAAACCGCAATCTTTGCCGACCACAATATCCGCTTCAGCGGCTTCAATGCAAGCGGGCGCCGAGGATAAAATGACTGCGCGCGTTATTAAGCATTAAATTGTTTTACTGCGTTAAGCGCGTGGCGCTGATTTGTTCAGTGTCACGCGCTGTCGAAAACGCATGGCGTGAAGCCAGATTGGAGCCAAACGTCTATTACAGCGTGCAAGCCCACCGGGTTAATTTTCTTGCTGACGGTGCCATTCAATAGTATCTTGCAGCGATTGCCGTAAGGGACGCGGACGCCAGCCTAATTCATTTTGGGCTCTGCTGGTATCGTACCAGGCATACCGGTTCCAAATTTCAAGTACATTGCTCGATACTTTGGGAGGTTTCCCGGTTATTTTACTAATAAGCGCTATGATAAGGATAATCGGATAAAGTAATGATGCGCGCAGTGAAATGCGTAGCTTTGGCGGCCGAAAACCAACAATCTCGGCAACTTCCTCGATCAGGCGCTCGGCGTTGATATTGTGGCTACTCAGAATATATCGTTGACCGGATTTCCCTCGTTCAGCCGCACGCAGAACCCCGTCAGCATAGTCTCTCACATCAAGAACGCCGAAGCCGATTGGCGCTGTAAAACGAAAGCCCGGCTTGCTCATCCGCATAACCAGTTTGTTTGCGGGCGCGCCGGCCCAATCCTCTGGTCCGAGTGTAAATGACGGATTTACAACAATAATATCAGGATCACCCGGTGCTGTTTTTGCCAATGCTGCCTGCTCGGCATGACGCCGGGACACGGCATAGGAAAGTGAAAGTTTGTGATCTTCCCAATCTGCGGTTTCATCCAATGGTGAAGCATCATGGTGCATACCTACAGTCAGGGCGCTGCTGCTGATAACGATTCTTGAAACATTTGCCTGTGCGGCAGCATCCACCAGGTTAGACGTGCCTATTACATTTTCATTATGCAGATGTTGTTCCGATGCTTCTCCGCTACCCAGGGCAATTGCGAAGTACAAATGGAATACCGTGTCAACGTCTTTACAGGCATTTCTCAGGATATCGATATCGCTGATGTCCCCTTTCACAATTTCGACATTCTGGTTATTCAGCGCAAGCATTGCGAACGAGTCAGGTTCGATCCGGGTAGGCAAGAAAACGCGTGGACAAATGCCTCTTTCATTTAGCAGTTTTATGACATGGTACCCAAGAAACCCGGTTGGGCCAGTAACAAGAACGGAATTCATAATGTTTACCTCTTGATGTTTCCGGGTTTTGAGAGAATTTGGTTACTTCATGATTTTACTGAACAATATGAACGGATGCGTTCAAAGATCGTTCTTTTTTAAAAAACCTTAAATACGATTTTGTACCCGCTTTACGGTTAATAATACTGCATTTGCTAGATAGTGTCGTCACAAGTTAGAAATTACTATATAATTATGCTGTAAGTGATTATTATAAATGGTAATAATATGTCAGAAGCTCATCGTAGACATGATCTGTCAGATCATGTCTGGTCGTTACTGGAACCCCATTTGCCAGGGCGATCGTGGGGAGGTGTTGCAAAAGATAATCGTCAGTTTATCAACGCGGTATTCTGGATTTTACGTACGGGCGCACCCTGGCGGGATTTGCCGCCGGATTACGGCGACTGGAAGAACACGCATCGACGATTTTGCCGATGGCGGGACAAAGGGGTTTGGGAAAAGTTACTGGAATTACTGGTCAATGATCCGGACTACGAATGGTTAATGATTGATGCCAGTCATATTAAAGTACATCCGCATGCATCTGGCGCGAAAGGCGGGAACCAAGCGATGAATCGCACAAAAGGGGGCTCAACACGAAATTACACCTGGCCGTGGATGCGCATGGTATGCCGGTCCGAATGTTTATTACAGACGGTACCACAGCGGATTGTACACAAGCTGTTGAATTAATCAGAGGCATCAATGCCGACTATTTGTTGGCTGATCGGGCTTATGATACCAATGAGATAGTTGAACACTGTGAGACTAAACAAATAGAACCAGTAATTCCATCGAAGAAAAATCGTATTCGCCCGCGTAATCATGATAAAAACTTATACCAATATCGACATTTAGTGGAAAATGCATTCTTACATCTAAAGCGTTGGAGAGGCATTGCAACACGATATGCGAAGAATGCTGCATCGTTTCTGGCGGCTGTCCATATACGATGCATCGCTATTTGGGCTAGTATCTCGTGACGACACTCTCTACCAATCCGGCTAAAAAAACACAATAAAGCGTAATCAACCGTATCGGTTTGGAATGTAATTTTGCTGGAGCTTGGAGTGGGACTGATTCAATTACCCGGATTTCGCGAGCTCCGTCCGGGCTACTTGCTAAAACGGATTACTTCATATTCTGGATGATGCAAATGTAAGGATTATTATTGCGCTGTTTTATTAATCCATCTGATAACAATTGAATCCGTTTCTTGCTAATTGTGTTACTTTCATTACCCCCGATGGTCATTACGTAGTTTCCTGATCTGTCAGTACCTTTTCCGATGACAATAGCTGAGTGCGACAAATATTTTTTATTTTTCTTTGCAAAATCAAAGTCAAAGCTGTTATCACTACGGTTATTTTGAATAATATCACCAAGACCAGGTGCGTAGCTAGAAATGTCATGCCCACGAAACACACCTTGGTTTTTGTCTGCGTTTTCAATAGCTTTATGGACAAACGCAGCATGTCTAGGGTGAAATTTGAATTCAGTTTTTGTTGCGCCAGCTTTTTTGATACACCAAGAAACAAAAACAGCCGACCATGCTTTTTTTACACCGGGAAAATTTTCACCGATATCTTCCCAATATTTTCGTATCTGCTTTGATAGATTAGGGTCATCTTCGTCATTGTAGCGATATAAATTATATTGTTCTTCTACAATCTCAGTTAACTTTTTGACGTATTTTGTAATCATTTTTTATGCATTCAGAGTTTAAATATTTATGGGATATAAAAATTACTTATTGCGATTTATACTTTTGAGTAATTTTCGAAATATCATTCTATGTACACGGCGCTAAAAAGACAATGTGAATTAATTCGCTATTTTTTTGGTTTCACGATTACCACATTTTTGATTGAATCATTCTCAAATTCCGTAATTGCCGGCACCAGAATTTTTTCGAAATTCGGATATGTGGCAATCTTCTGCACATCCAGTAAATACTGCTTTATATCAACTACAGGCTTATGCAAAATGTGCAGGATCTCATCTTCATCTTTGTTAAGAAAGTTATTGAAATGAGAAAGTATGACGACTCTGGGTTTTAAGCGAGCTATTTGTTTTTTTGGGTAATCTTCAACGTTATCAGCACTCGCTGCAAGACCGATAACCACATCAATAGGAATATCACCAGGGGGCAGGCTGTCCGGATAGTCTGCTAAAGGCATTGGCGAACCCAACATGAGCACGATAAACTCGGTATCATTATGTTTTAACTTGAATAAAAAATTATAGACTTCTCCCGAAGGGTAATCTGTAAGTTTGCGTGGCAGGTGTTTCAGAGGTTCTTCAATTTTTCGATCGAGAAAGGTATGGTCAAATGCTTTTTCTATACCAAAAAATTTCAAGTCAAATGAGAAATGGGGCGTGTGAGCCGTTTCCAACGCCATATACTCTATGGAATAACCTTTATTGCGCTTCTGGTTCGAAATCGGTATGGATTTCCATTGGCCCGGTTGTTTCGTGTCGACAATGTTAACGCGTTTGTCCAGATCAGTATTCTTATGCCCTTTTAAGATGTTTTGAGTGGTTAGGCTCCCAAATAAAGGGACATTTTGCCAATTTGGGAGTTCGAGCATTGCGGTATGCACATCCAGAAGGTGGTCAATATGCGAATGACCGATAAAAATAGCATCGGGGGCCTGTTTGAGTTGTCCCAACGTTCTTTCAACTTCCTGCTTGTCGGATAAGACTTTTTTCAGATTCTTGCCCGTGGTGACAAATGGGTCTGTAAGCACACCTATTTCTCCGAATTGGATATATGTGCGGCTGTGCCAAACCAGTAAATTTGCAGCTTGTCTGGTGTTGTATCGAAATTGTCAATAACTGAGGGCTTGATTTCCATCACCATTCCAGAGCGGACTGGCATTTCAAAATTATTTTTGCGGGCTTCAATATTTGAGCAACTGCTTAGTAAGAGAATTGCTCCAAGTAAGATCAATATTTGTTTGTGTATGGTATGCATAGCACGGCTCCATCGACTGTAATTTATAAGATTTAAGATGGATGCTTTCCTCACATGGGAATATGAGAAAAATAATGGCTGACAATAAACCAGAAGAAGTGTCAGCCATTTTTTATATAAACAGGTTAGATATCATCCGTAAAACGTTTAATGATACCGTCTTTGTTTTTTTCCAGTCCTTTATCCAGCTCCTGAACACGCTCGGCAAAATTATCATATTCGGTCACATTAACACTGACGACAAAATTACCAAGTCCATATTTATCTTTATCGAAAAATGATCTTGGAATAGCTGGGAAAAGCTGTTTGTCAGTTTGTGGTATTTGTTTTTCTGTTCCTAGCGTCAGATTGCTGACTTTAAATTCTCTTGAGGCGATTAATTCGCTATGGCCTACTTCCTTATTGTCTACCCATACGGCCATGATTGATATCTGAACGGTAACATCAACTTTTTGAGGTCTCAATAATGATAGTTCTGCTGGGCTGTTCAAATTAAATATCGTCCAGGGAGCAAGTAAATCAAACCCCAAAGGTCTGCTAAAGTCAATGGCTGCAATTTTGGCTTTAGACTTATATACTGTTATTTTTCCAGGTTTGATTTGGAAAGCGGTACCGTCTAATGAACTGTCAATATCGAATGTCAATTCCATTGCTGGAATAGATGCTTTGTTTCCTTTGTTGTCTTCACCAGAAACTGTCCGCTTTAAAGTCATGCTTTTTAGATCAGTTGCAACAATCTTTTCACAACTTTTCTTAAGATCAGGCTTAAATACCTCTATTGTATTTGTACTATCATTTGGGTTAGGTTCATGTACGGTTGATCCTCGTCCCGTATAAAAATGGTCGCCGATTCCAATAGCAGAGTAAGAGGCACTATATCGCTTTGCCTCATCTTTGAGAAATTGTTGTGCTTGTTGAATTGCAAATGTAAGTGCAGCTGCTCCCAACGCGCCGCCTATAACAAAACTATGTGGTTGATTGGCGTTATTATCGATACAACCTTGCCATCCGCTTCTAATATTATCTCGATCTTCGTTGTTATTTACATCAGTGTGATATTGGAACGAAAGTGAAACAGCCTCACCTTTCCGTTGATCAGAATTTGGATACGGTGGAAATATTAGATTAGATAAATTTCTGCTAATTGATGAACAGCCACTGAGAAATACCGCTAAAAACATTAATAGAAATAACCGTCTCATTTTCTTCCCTCTTTTTTATGTTAGTCCTTACAAAATTGGTATATCAAACCTTAAACTAAGTGAGTATCCACTTTGAAGAAATTTATACTTTAATCATTTTTGTTAATAAATAACCCAATTGAGTCATTTTCAATTTTCATGTGCAAGGTAGCTGCTAATTCCTATATAAAAGACACTGGTTTTCGCCTTTACCCAACCCACACCAGCATCTCCTCGCGCGACGAGACCCCCAGTTTGCTGTAAATGCTCTTAATATGGTTGCGCACGGTGTGATAGCTCAGGTGGATTGTTTCGGCGATGTCTCGTGTTGCGGTGCCACGGAAGATCAGCAGTGCGATTTCGAGTTCGCGGTGGGTCAGTCCTTTACGGTTCAACTGGTTGAAAATTTTTCCGATTTGGTGGGCGACGCGCGATAAGTGCATCAGGTAGGTGCAACGCTGGTAGTTAGCGTCATGGTTGATCAGCGTCAGTTTGATTTCGTATAAGCGCCTGCCGAGTTTTGACAAAAAGCTGAACCATTCCAGTTTTTCCCGCTGGGCGCTTTTAACAAGTGTTGCCGCTGTTGACTGGAATGAGTGGAATTCCTGTTTGATAATCTTTTCAAAAGCATGGCTCTGGAAAAGGGTGTTGCCATCGCTGCGGATGACAGCGACGGGTTCGGTATGTTCAGACCAGAATTGCGTAATCTGGTCGGCGTTCAGGCTTTTTTCCTGAAATTGTATGAATCTGAACGCTTGCAGCAGGGATGGCCTGAGTATGTTTAATAACGCAAAATCGCGCGGACTGTATATTTGGGGTTTTTCATGCAAGCGGCAAAAGTAAAACTGACAGGCCTGGCTTTGATCGTCGCGGAATGTCAGCATTGTTGAGCAGTGGTGCGATTGTTGCCAATTCTGATCGAAAGAATGATGGAAACTGTTTTCTGTACCGTTGCATCGCATGCTCATGTCAACCCCGACAGGCAGCAGCGGGTTTGGATTGCCGGTTGAGGATTGTGTTGCGGCCGGTTTTTGTATGGCGGTATTTAAAAACCGCATCCAGCTATGCTGACAGCAGGTTGACTGATTAATGCTGTTGATCAATTGCGGATTGCTGTGATCATCTGCAAGCCGTACATAAAATACGCCATTGCAGGCCAGTAATGGCAGCACAGCTTCTTTTAGAACCTGATTGAGGTCGTTTCTATGTTGGCAGTTGTTTAGCCAGTTAACAATAGCCAGCGTTTTTTGGCGATCCGCGTCGGCAAGACCGTCTATAGCGATATCTTTATCCATCTTTTAGCCCTCATTACTATTTTTGAAATTAAGATGAATTGTTGAGAACCTGTTCAAGATCTCGCTTAAAAGCGCGTTACGGCGTTAAAATCGAACTCAAAGTGCTCACATACTTTGTGTATGCTCCGCTTTTTCGTTCTATTTTGCCTTGTACCGCATCTCTTGATCGATATCTTGAACAGGTTCTAAAATATTTTTTACAAGAAGTTAATCAGATATACTCTGTTTTCCTATTTCCCTACTGTTAACAGCAGTATAACCAATCATCAAATTTGGACTATGTGGGTTTTTCCACATTTTTAAGTAAAAAAGCATTTGTTTTGATTTGAATCAATTCGAAAACAGTTAACAATAACAGTTGATGCGATAGTTTGGGTTGATGTGGATTTGAAGTTGATAGCGTACTAGAATATGAATATGTCCTTCAAATTGGGAAGACCAACCTTTCTGATAGGTACGCTGATATGAAAAAGCTGATTGTAATAGCGGGCGTGATGTGGAGTATTCTGAGTATTGCTCAATCTTTTGCATCCGTACCGATTGTTTATTCCCGATGCGAGCGGGCGACCGGCACGTTTGATTTGACCGGCGAGGTTACCGTTAACGGTGAAAAACAGACGGTGACGCGCACATTGCGCGGGCTGGATATGTACGACGTTTTGCCGGATGTGACGAATTTCTTTACCGGATTTGCCGCGCCCTGTGATCTGGTTTTGCGTCAACCCGATGGCGCCGAGCAGATTATCTATAACTGTTCGTCAACTTCAACAAAGCAGAAGGCTTGTGCGGCGCTCGATCCTCAGGTTTCGTTTGACGGGAAGAAGATTGCTTTTTCCGTTTTTCGCGGAACGCTTGTTCAAAACAAGGCAAATTTTCACAGTCAGGTGCTGCATCCGGACGCCGCGCCCGAAAACCTTGGGTGGCGGGATCTGCCCAGTGTGCATTTGCAGACTACCGGTGCGCATCTGCATATCTTTAATACTGAGACGGGCGTCACTGATGCCATGCCGTTTGAGCATGGTGTGTTTGATTCCGGACCGACGTATATTGATCACGGCCGGTTGGCCTTTACCTCGACGCGCGATCAGCATATCTCTACGCTGGTTTTCAAAACGGTGACGAACAGGCCTGGAACGCGTATCTGGGCCGTTGACACCGATTGGTCAAATCTTGAGCTTGTCAGTCATCATTCGCTTTCTCAGGAGCAGCACCCGTTTACCTTGATGGATGGGCGTGTGGCGTATTCAAGCTGGCAGATTTTTGGCGGGCTGCCATTCAGGCACGATAATGGGAATCCGGGTAGCTTTACGACGATAGATAATCTGTTTCATGTTTATGCCCAGGCACCGGATGGCGCAGGTAATTTTCCACTTTACGGGCAACATAGTGGCGACCATAGAAATAGTTATTTTGGGGAGGATCATGTTGCAGCGCATTTTATGACGCAAATGTCGAACGGGCGAGTCTGTGTTTCAGATTATTACCGGGGGAACAATAACGGTGCGGGTGCGGTAATTTGTTTCACGCCCGAACCGAAAGGTATGGAAGGAAAAAGCCCTTACAAGGTTGCCGATACGGCTGACATTTATGTGCCGCATGACGCCATCAATGTCGCGGCCTGGGCGGTCAACAGCGATACAATTGCAAAACCGATTGAACCGCCGGCTTTGACAATTCCCGGCTATTCCGACCCGATGCTGTATACGGGTAAACTCAGTCACCCTGCCGCACTGCCCGATAACCGGCTGATGATGACCTGGTTTAAGGGGCTGTGCAGTACAATCATGGATAACCAGATTTTCAAGAAACTCGGCAGACCGACGCCGCCGTTGACTGGCGGCAGTGGCAGCGGTACGGGTATGAATCTGCTTACGCATCTGGATAAGGATATTCCGGGATGTGATGGCGGTATTTATCTGGCGACAAGCATTCCGTCGCGTCATCCATCCGATCTGCAAATGATTGTGGATTCGCCATCCTGGCATGAAATCATGGGCAGGGCGGTGGTGCCGTATACGGCGATTTACGGCATCGAAAGACCCGCAATAATACCGCGCGCAGATAAACGGGTTGAACGGCCGGAACTTCCGGCGGGCACACCTTTTGGTTTGCTCGGCGCGGCATCCATCACCGACCGTGAAACATTGCCCTATGGTGGAGTCCCGCAATTTGAGAGTCTGTATGCCTTTAATTTGCAAGGGACGGACACCATCGACTATACCGACGAAGAATTGTGCGGTGTGCGCATGATTGCGACTTACCCGAACCGGGGACAAAAAGTTCATGAACAGATTGCGAACATAACCGGTGAGCGCGTGGCTATTCTGGGAGAAGTGCCGGTTTTGCATTATGCGGCGGACGGAAGCCGTATCGTGGATCCCAGCGGTCATCCGGATACCAGTTTTTTACTGAGTTTCCCGGCCAATACACCTTACCTTATGCAGGGAATTGATTGCGATGGTCGTACCTTGAACACCGATCAATCGTGGCAGCATTTGAAGCCAGGCGAAGAAAAAACATGTGGCGGTTGTCATGTCCATGCCAGGCCGACCCGTATCCAGTTCGAAGATTCTTTTGCGGCGACTGCCGCTTATGAAATACCGCAACTTGGCCGCGGCCAGGTGTCGTTGCTTACTGGCAGGCAAGGAGATGCTGTAAATACGCGCAGTGTGCCGGGTTATGGCATGCAATTTGAATTCACCCGTGACATTAAACCGATTTTTGACCGGCGCTGTATTTCCTGTCATGGCGGCAATCAACCTGCTGCCGGACTGGCGCTGGATCGAACAAATGGGGAAAATAACACGCAGAATTCAACTTGGTGGTGTCTGGTCGTCGATAACCGGCAGACCTGCGCGCCTGCGGAAAAAAGGGTGTCCGGCATAAAAGGCGAGGCGCTCAGCAGGCCTTATTTATCCAAATATATCAAAGCATTTAATTCGCGTGGCAGCTTGTTGTACTGGAAAGCGGCCAATCAGCGCACGGATAATAGAACCGACGCGCTGTATCCAAACGATATCGATTTTGGCGCCGATCATCCGACTTCAATAACACCCGAAGAACTCGGTATATTATCGCGGTGGATCGATCTGGGCGTGCCGGGCGGCAAGCTGGAATTAAAGGATACCCAGAAACCGACATTGAATCTGGTGGCGAAGGTGAGTGACGACGGGATTACCGGGTTAAGAATAGGCGCTACGGATGTTGGCAGTGGCATCGACCCACGCAGCCTGACGCTGTGTATTCAGGACAAACAGCGAATATGCCAGAATATTCCACGCAAGACGGATGCGCACGAAATCGTTTCCATGACGCTGCGTCAGCCAATAACGGATATCAATACGGAAATTGAAGCCAGTGTGAAAGATCTGGCTGGTAATGTCACGCGCGTCAAATGGACGGCGGGATGGTTAATTGCAAACGGTAAGCGCGGTCCGGCTATGCAGTAAAATTTGGTACACAGAAGAGGAGATGCGGTCATGAAGAAAAACTTTCAAAAGGCGCTCAAGCTTGTTTTGGTTCATGAAGGTGGGTGGTCCGATCATCCAAAAGATCCGGGTGGTGCAACGATGAAGGGCATCACACTCGCCGTTTATTGTCGTCATTTTGGTGCTGATAAGGGAAAAAAAGATTTACGGAATATTTCCGATTCGGAACTTGAGTCGATTTATTTTTCGGATTACTGGAATAAATGTAAATGTGATCAATTACCGGCCGGTATCGATTACGCAGTATTTGACGCGGCAGTCAATTCCGGTCCGGGGCGCAGTGCGAAATGGCTTCAGGCTGCTGTTGGCGCCGGGCAGGATGGTGCGATTGGCGATAAAACGCTTGCTAAAGTCAAAGACCAGGACGCGGTCCAGGTGACCAATGATATGTGTGACCGTCGTTTGAGTTTCCTCCGGAGTCTGTCGACCTGGGCGGATTTTGGCAGAGGTTGGCAGCGCCGTGTCGAAGGCGTACGCGCAGCCGCAGTTGCCATGGCGGGTGGCAGTCCGGTTATGGAGAGTACGCTGCCTGCTGATTACCGGGTTGCTAAAAAAGGTTCGACCGGATTATGGGTACGAAAACTGCAGGAAGCATTGCAAATAGAAGTCAATGGGAAATTTGGTCCTGAAACCGAAAAGGCGCTGATAGACTGGCAACAGAAAAACGGGTTGGAACCGGATGGCATAGCCGGGCGGAATACCTATCGTGCGCTGGGTTTGATTGCATGAACCCGTGTGGGTTATCCGGCGTTGCCGGAGAACCGGTCTGTTGCCGGGTTATTGCAGCAATTCCAATGGGTCGGCATAAAGCAGGTTTAGCGCATGTGCGACGGCGGGGTGGGTAAGCTGGCCTTCATAGACGTTCAGGCCGGCGCGCAAGTGTGCATCGTCAACAAGCGCTTTTTTGAGGCCTTTATCAGCGATTGCCAGAACAAATGGGAGGGTGACGTTATTTAACGCAAAAGTCGACGTGCGTGCAACCGCGCCGGGCATGTTCGGAACACAGTAATGCACGACATCTTCCAGAACAAAGGTGGGCTTGGCGAGAGAAGTGGGTCTGGATGTGGCGAAACAACCGCCCTGATCGACGGCAACATCGACCAGAACCGATCCCCGGTTCATTTTTTTGACGAGATCGTGACTGACGAGTCGGGGTGTCGCTGCACCGGGAACCAGTACCGCACCAATGACCAGATCGGCGACGACGATTTGTTCTTCAATGGCGTCGACCGTGGAGAATATCGTATTAATGCGGGAACCATACTGAAAGTCCAGTTGTTGCAGACGGTATATCGATTTGTCAATGATGGTGACATGCGCTTCCATACCCATGGCAACGCGTGCTGCATTGGTGCCGACTACACCGCCGCCAAGGATGACCACTTTTGCTGAGGGTACGCCGGATACACCGCCCAGCAACATGCCGCGTCCGCCCTGATCCATTTCAAGCGCATGCGCACCGGCCTGTACGGCCATGCGCCCGGCTACTTCGCTCATTGGAGCGAGCAGCGGCAGGCCGCCATATTGGTCGGTGACGGTTTCATAGGCGATGGCGATGCAGCCGGACTCAAGCAGTCCTTCAGTCTGTGCCGGATCTGGTGCCAGATGCAGGTACGTAAACAATATTTGGTCTGGACGCAAGAACCCGAGTTCTGTCGGTTGTGGTTCCTTAACTTTGACGATTAATTCAGCGCGAGCATAAATTTCTTCGGCGGATTCGACAATTTCTGCGCCTGCCGCCCGATACCGGTTGTCATCGAAATCGATCGCCAATCCGGCGTTTTGTTGCACCAAAACGTGATGACCATGAA
This sequence comes from Nitrosomonas sp., assembly GCA_031316255.1. Lineage (NCBI taxonomy): Bacteria > Pseudomonadati > Pseudomonadota > Betaproteobacteria > Nitrosomonadales > Nitrosomonadaceae > Nitrosomonas > Nitrosomonas sp. Next base: position 2,231,674 of record JALDQW010000001.1, read on the forward strand.
CAACCAGTTCACGTACTGAGGTCGGGGTAAGCCCTACACGATTTTCATGGATTTTGATTTCTTTCGGTACGCCAATTTGCATCGTTTTCTCCAGTAAAAAGAAATTTAGGGTTCGGTGTGATTAAAAACACTGTGTCAATTTATGCTATGGCGTATCGTTTCAATTAATGATTTTTGATAATGTTTTTCGCTTTACGAATCGTTTTAAATACGCTATTTCTCTACTCTCCCCTCGGCAGCCATACGCATTTTATGTTTATGGCTGTTTTTTTAATTATTTTACGCTGATTTCATTTATAAACGGCTAAATGATGCCGCCATTTGCGCCAATATCCTGACCTGTTATCCATTGAGCTTCGTCACTTACCAGAAACAGGACAATTTGGGCGATATCATTGACTTCCCCTATGCGTCCCAAGGAAGACATGGCGGCCATACGTTGAATATCTTCCTCAGTTTTTCCGGCTCTGAATAATTCAGTATAAACTGGGCCAGGTGAAACAGTATTAACGGTGATGCCTCTATCGCCGATTTCACGTGCAAAGATGCGTGTGAGCTGTTCCACTGCGCCTTTTGTGGCGGCATAAATGCCGTATTTAGGCAGCATCAGACGGGTTACTGTGCTCGAAATGTTCACGATGCGGCCATTGTCGGCCAGACGTTCAGCAGCTTCGCGCAAAGTATAAAAAATGCTTTTCTGATTGATGTTGAGAATTTGATCAAATTCTTCATCCGAAACTTCTGCAATTTTCTTGAAAATAAGAATCCCCGCATTATTGACAAGAATATCGATGCGTCCAAAATGTTCAATTGCCGCATCAAACAGCCGTCTGACATCGGCTGAATTGCTGACATCAGCCTGTATTGCTACGCATTTGCCGCCGGCTTCAGTTATCGCTGCACAGACTTCATTTGCAGCGTGCTGGTTCCGAACATAATTGACAATAACTCGCGCACCCGCTTTAGCCAGTGCCCGCGCAATTTCGGCGCCAATTCCACGCGATGCGCCGGTAACAATAGCGACTTTTTCATGTAGATTTGTCATCTTGATTTGACTGTTTTATTGGATAATGATTCAGCGCATGTTTCATAACATGTCATATATGACTTAACGTTCCCTGTTGTATTGCCTGATTGTCATCGGTGGCTTTTTTGAACAATTTGAAAAAATTAGCGGTTGTTGCTGCTGCAATCTCTTCCAGATTTGTTGCACGTAATCGGGCGATCTCTTCTGCAACATGTTTCACAAATGCAGGCTGGTTCAGTTTGCCGCGATAGGGTACAGGTGCCAGATAAGGTGAGTCGGTTTCAATCAGTATTCTATCCAATGGCGTTTTCCTGGCGACTTCTTTTAATGCCACAGCATTCTTGAATGTGACAATGCCGGAAAATGAAATATAAAAATTCATTTCAATTGCCTGCTGCGCGACTTCCCAGCTTTCAGTAAAACAATGCATGACGCCGCCCACTTGTTCCGCACCTTCTTCGCGCATAATACGCAATGTGTCGTTTGCAGCGGAACGGGTATGAATAATCAGTGGCTTGTTGCATTTACGGGCGGCGCGGATATGCTCGCGGAAACGTGCGCGTTGCCACTCAAGATCGCCCTGCAAGCGATAATAATCCAGGCCGGTTTCACCAATTGCGATGACTTTTGGGTGGTCGGCGAGTTGCGCGAGTTGACCGGCGGTCGGCTCTTGCTGGTTTTCATAATCGGGATGGACGCCAACCGAGGCAAACAGATTGTTGTGCGTTTCTGCAAGCGCCAGAACACGGGGATAATCAGTCAGATTGACACTGACGCATAAGGCATGAGTAACTTGGTTTTCTTCCATTTTGCGCAGTAATTCATCGAGATTGTCGGCAAGGTCGGGAAAATCCAGGTGGCAATGTGAATCAACAAACATTTTTTGTATTAAATCAAACAATAAATTAAAAGATTAATGCTTGCCGCGTATGGCGACAGCCCAGCAGTTCGGTGTTTCGAATAAGCGTACCTGTTCAAGCTGAAGGTGGTTGCCATAGGTATCCTGATAGGCTTCATCCAGAATGCCGAATGCAATCACAGCAAGATTTTCAGCAGTAGGCTGCACATCCAGAACAACTGTTTTATGATCTTTTAGTGATTGCAGAAATTCCATCACCGGTGTATCTCCGGAATAAACGAGAAACGCATGATCCCATTTGTCGATTAAGGCCCTTTTGGCAACCCGTTTGACTTCAGAAAAATCCATCACCATGCCTTGTTGTGCAACACCGTTCTCAGCGATAATATGACCTGACAACGTAATTTCGATTGCATAACGGTGTCCATGCAGATGGCGGCATTGACTATCATGCGTTGATATCCGATGGCCGGCATCAAATTCCAGCCTGCGTGTAATTAACATACGAGCAATTTTAATATACAGATTATTTTGGCAGGATTGTACCATTGCAGCAAGCTTCCAACCTATTGAATACCTCAGATCACAGCCGTGACACTATCGGTTTGACTTATGTTTATCCGGTTGTTTCCCGGCGCGCGGGCGGTGTATCCGTCGGCATCAATCTAAACCCGAATAATGCCTGCAACTGGCGGTGCATTTATTGCCAGGTGCCTGATCTTAAACGTGGCGCCGCACCGCCGATCATTCTGGAAAAACTGGAATTCGAGTTGCGTGGTTTTTTGCATGAATTGGTCAATGGTAATTTCATGCAGGAACAGGTGCCGCCTGAAGCGCGGTCTATTAAAGATATTGCGTTGTCGGGAAACGGTGAGCCGACCAGTGCAAAAGCGTTTGAACAGGTTATCGATCTGATCGGGTGTGTCAAAAAGGATTTTTTGCTGCCAAAAGATTTAAAGCTGGTTTTAATTACCAATGGCAGTTTGTTAAACCGGCCTAATGTGTTGGCCGGTCTTCAACGTATGGCGCAGATGAATGGTGAAATCTGGTTCAAGCTTGACAGTGCAACACGTGAGGGGCGATTGCGTATCAACAATACGCGCATGAGCCTGAAACAATTACGTGAAAATATAAATCTATCCGCATCTGTCTGTCCGACATGGTTGCAAACTTGTGTGTTTAGCCTGAACCACCAGCCTCCTGCAGAGAAGGAGACAAGCGCCTATCTTGAGTTTGTTGACAGTCTGCTGAACGATGGAGTGCCTTTGCAAGGTGTGCTGGTCTATGGGATTGCGCGGCCTTCATTGCAACCTGAATCGCAATTTTTGTCACGGGTTGATAAAGACTGGTTTGAACTGTTTTGTGACAGAATCAGGAAGCTTGGCTTGGAGGTCAAGCCGAATTATTAAAAAAACTGTTCTGCAGATGCTGTAATGCATCTATCTTCAGATTCTTTTATACGCTTTTTAGTTGTATTTTTACAACAATCAGTGTGCGTTAATATAATTTCATAATATCAGCAAGTTAGCTGATTTGTACGAACCGGTTGTAAAGAGTCATCCGCAACGAAATTGTATGTGATGATAAAAAAGTCAATCAATTCAAGGTATTTGGGTCAAACTTCGGGTAAAATCCGATCTTACATAAAAGCTGAAAAGAGTCATTATTAAATCAATTAACACCAAAATTCATATTGCGTGGTTGATTTAGTTTAAAAATGTATGTCAAGCGGTATCCTGCATGCAACGATTACAGTAATCAGTGTTGATTGATGATCAAATAGATACTTTTACAACAGGAGTCCTTTCTCAAATGAATTCGCTAATCCGTTTAGCTTTTTTACCGACAGCTTCAACAACCAGTTTGATCGCGAAAGTAACCAAATGGTCGATGATACTTTGCCTGTGTTTGGCAGGTATGACCGGTCTGGTTTTTCAAGCGCATGCTACGAATCAGGACGCCGGATCAGGTCAGGCGGCCGGAAGCGGTAAATACGATTTTTCAAAAGTTCCTCCAGTAACACCTATGCCCAGGCCGGGATTGTTTGCGGCGCCACCCTCTGGCCCTGGGTATTATTCCGTATGGGATCTGATAACCGGGAACAAACGCGAAAATCGTCCGGCAAGACCTTACGCTCCTTTTGCACTCATGCCGACATCAGCCTTCGATGTTGATTTCCGATACCTGGAAAATCCGGAACATGAGAAAGATATTTTCGATCCGGTAAAGCGCATTCATATGGGCAGTGACTGGTTGCTTTCATTTGGTGGAAGCTTCTGGTACCGCTATGTCCATGAAACGGATAGCCGTTTGAATGCGGCGGGCACTAATAACGATTTCCATTTGCTGAGAACGCGTGTTCACGCGGATTTATGGTATCAGGATCGCATCCGGTTGTTTGCTGAGTTCCTGGATGCACGCTCATTTGGTTCTGAATTGACTCCGCTCGGCATTGAAAGAAATCACACTGATATGTTGAATCTGTTTACTGATATCAAACTGGCGGATGTAAACGGTCCGGTTTATTTCAGAGCAGGCCGCCAGGAGCTGTTATATGGTTCGCAAAGATTGATTTCAACGCTTGATTGGGCTAATACGCGGCGCACGTTCCAGGGTGGTAAGATCTTCTGGCGTAACGAGAAATTCGATTTGGATGCGTTCTGGGTGCGGCCGATGAAAACAGAAAAGGGCGAGTTTGACAACTGGGATACACAACAAAATTTCTGGGGGCTTTGGGGCAGCATCAAACCGATGCCTAATCATTTGATTGATCTTTATTACCTGGGGCTGGATAACCAGAATAATGTTTCACCTGCAAATGTTGCTATCGGTAATATTATGGGCGGCAATTTCTCGATTCATACCTGGGGCGGCCGTCTGATAGGTAATTTTGACCGGATTCTCTACGAACTCGAAGGGATGTATCAATGGGGTGAGAGATCAAATCTCGACGTATCCGCTTTTTCGGTTGCAACAGGCGTTGGTTATCGCATGCCTTTACCTATGAATCCACATGTCTGGATACGGTATGACTTTGCTTCCGGTGATGCCAATCCGAATGATGGCAGAAGCAATACTTTCAGTCATCTTTTCCCGTTTGGCCATTACTACTTGGGTTTTATGGATCAGGTTGGTCGTCAGAATATTCATGATTTTAATGCGCAATTCACAATGAATCCAGTTCCATGGTTTACATTTATTTCGCAATATCACCGCTACTATCTGGCAAATCAACGTGACTTTCTCTACAATGCAGGCGGGGTAGCGTTGATCAGAGATTCATCCGGACAATCAGGGAGTCATGTTGGTGATGAAATTGATTTCCGTGCAAATATTCATGTCAGCCGTCATCAGGATGTATTGGTTGGCTACTCAAAATTGTTCAGCGGGGATTTTTTGCAAGCGCAAAGACCGGGCGTAAATTCTGATTTATTCTACATTCAGTATAATTTCAGATTCTAAATAGCTTTCGTAGGTTGCTTTAGTTCGATCAGAATAAAACGGCAATCCTTTCAGTGCTTCTGTATTGTAGTTATACTAGAGCAGTACTGTACAGGGATTGCCGTTTTTATCTGTTTTATCCTATTATCCATTAATTGAAGCGTGTTTCAAACGCCTGATATACCGTTGAAATAGGTTGGGAATTAACTTTGAGTCAATGGCTACATCGATTTGCAGTGGATGGCGTCATAAGGTGTGCCTTGAAAAAGCCATCGGGTTTTTGCGTGCTTTTTCAAATTCCGCTTGAAGTGGGTTATTTTATTTCACCGCGCACAACTTTTTCGGCTTATTCTGATCTTATGTCTAAGGTTTGCGTTGCGGATCAGAATGAAGGGATGAATACGCTGGGTGCCCGTTTTGGTTATGTTTTTTGAGAGAGAGTATTATGCAATCAGTTAAACGGTTAGCAATCGGAGCGGTTGTACTATGGCTGTCGGCATGTGCCAGCACGGGGCCCGTGTTATACCCAAATACACATTACCAGTCGGTAGGCCGGGAAGTTGCTGAACATGACATCGTGTATTGTAGGCAGTTAGCTGAATCAGCCGGAGCCCATGAGAACAGAAGTGGCGGCGCGGCTGGCGATGTGGCGGCAAATACGGTTATGGGCGCCGGTGTCGGTGCTGCAAGCGGTGCCGTGGGCGGTGCGATATCCGGTTCGGTCGGTAGAGGTTCTTTGATCGGCGCAGCCAGTGGCGCTGTCTGGGGATTGTTCAGAGGTATTTTCACTGCTACAAGACCCTCTCAGCCTAACCATGCCTATGCCAACTTCGTCAATCGATGCCTGCAGGAAAAGGGTTATGAAATTACCGGGTGGCAATAAGAATCAGATTGAAATAGTACTAATTTGCCAACGGTTGAAATAAATCCGACAAATCTTCTGCGGTCAATTGCAAGGCTTGCTCTTTCTTGCCGCCCTGATATACGCTTTCAGCCAGTATACGCTTTCTTTCTTGCAGAGCCAGAATTTTTTCTTCAACGGTATCTTCCGTTATCAGTTTGTACACAAAAACCTTTTTGTCCTGACCGATCCGGTGTGCGCGGTCGGCCGCCTGATTTTCTACCGCCGGATTCCACCAGGGATCGTAAATGATAACCGTGTCGGCCTCGGTCAGATTCAGACCGACACCGCCTGCTTTCAAACTGATCAGAAAGACGTCGACATGGCCGTCCTTGAACAGCGCTATGGCTTCGTCGCGCTGCCGTGTTTGTCCGGTGAGTTTGCTGTAATCGATTGACCGTGCTTTTAGTTCGGTTTCGATCAACCCCAGCATGCGGGTAAATTGTGAGAACACCAGAATGCGCCGTCCTTCTTCCAGCAACTCGGGTAGCATTTCCATTAACAAGTTCAGCTTGGCGGACTGTTTTAATTTTTGCGCTTCTTTCAGATTCAACGTTCTGGGATCGCAGCAGGTTTGACGCAGTTTCAGCAGCGCATCGAGAATGGTGATATGACTGCGTGACAAGCCTTTTTCGGCGATTGCGTCACGCACTCTTTTTTCCATGCTGACCCGGATGCTTTCATACAGTGCGGCCTGCTTTTCATAGAGTGGGACCGAGCGGATAATTTCTGTTTTTTCCGGCAACTCATCAGCAACATCGCGCTTGGTGCGGCGCAACATAAAAGGCTCCAGTCGCCTGGACAACCGTTCTTTTTTTTCGGTATTGCCGTACATCTCAATCGGGGTGCGATAGTTTTTTTTGAATGAAGCCTGGTCGCCCAGAAAATCCGGCATGAGAAAATCATACTGTGCCCAGAGCTCACCCAGATGATTTTCCATCGGTGTGCCGGTCAGGCATAAGCGGTGCTGTGCATCGATACGGCGTGCCACACGTGCGGCCAGGGCTTTGGGGTTCTTAATCACCTGCGCTTCGTCCAGGATCAGATAATAATACGTATTGGCCAGCAGGTCTTGTTCGTCTCTGTGTAATAACGGATATGTGGTCAGAACCAGATCGTGTTGCATAATTTCATTAAACCGCTGCTTGCGGTCATTGCCTTGAAGAATCAGCACGCTTAAACCCGGTGTGAAACGGTTTGCTTCGCGCCGCCAGTTGCTCATCAAACTGGTCGGTGCGACGATCAGGCAGGGTTTGTCCATACGCCCGGATTCCTTTTCGAGCAGCAAATGTGCCAGCGTTTGGACGGTTTTTCCAAGGCCCATATCATCGGCCAGAATGCCGCCGAAACGGTATTCGCGTAGAAATTGCAGCCAGTTCAGGCCTTTTTGTTGATATTCGCGTAATTGGGCTTGCAGAGCGGTGGGTGGTGGGATGTTGCTGATGCCTTTGAAATTGCGAATCTTTTTTCCGGTTTCTATTAGTTCCTGTCCACCTTTAATACTGAATAAGCCGTAATTATGCTGTTCCAGATCAGCCAGCGCAGCGGCATTGTAGCGTGAAATCCTGGCATTGCCGTTGTCATCAAAACGTACACTGTCGAAGAGTTCGTACAGAATGTCAAGAAAGGGTTTCAACTGGTTGGCTGCGATATTGACATACTGGTGCTGCCCCAGGGGGATACTCAGCATTTCCGGCAGATTGTTGCGCTCATACTGTTCGATTACCGGCGTGATCAGCGGCATGAGCGGCAGCGATTGATTGTTGATGGTGATGTTGAAGTACATTTTGAACCAATCGTTATCGCTTTGTTCAATTTCGGCATCCCAATTTGCCGGTTGCTGGAATTGCAGCAGAAAGCTTTCGTCTGTGTCGGCTATCCATCCCTGCTGCAACAGTTCCGGCAGTTTGTCGTCGATAAAGCGCGCCCAGCGTGCGGCACTGTCCATAACGGTATTTTTGGCCGGACTGTAAAAAAACAATTCCTGTTTCTGATCTTGCGCTAATTCGAGCGGCCGAAAACCAAATTCGTGTAACGCCTGTATAGCGCTATCTTCACGCGTTTGATCCCGTTTTATTCTGAAAAGCCCATTCTTTGTTTTAATGACACTCACTGGTTTGGCGTGCAGTGCTGAAAGGGTATGGTCGCCATAATCAAAACGCAGCTTAAGTAAATGGATATAACTGTCATCAAGCTGCTGTCCCAGCAATTGTAATCGTGGTCGCGGCGACAATCCATTCAGTTCGGTCACTTGAACAGGTTTGGGGGGTGGTAGCGGAATGTCCGGATGGTCAATAACCAGGCGCTGGCTGAAATCTTCGACATATTCAATTGGCAGCGGTGGGGCGGACAAAATCCGCTGATATTGCCTATGCGTCAAATTAGCGCAATCTACAATGCCCAGGGTTGAATTTTGTTCGTCCAAATATAACGGCGGTTCGGTAGGCAATAACATTGCGTTGTTGGTTACGGCTGCATTGAGTCTATAGGCGCCATCCTTTTGTGTAACCCAGGATAATTCCAGTGTTCTGGGTTCGCCTTCGCTCAGTGGCGGAGCGAATTGATGCGAATTCCAGAACAGGCGGCCGCATTGCAATGCCTTGCTTAAAACCAGATGCCCCAAGGCGCCCATGATCAAAGCAGTATTACCGTAATTTTCTTCCAGTCCAGAAACAAGGCGGAAAAGTTCGAGGTCTTCAGGCGTTTTAAAATTATTTGTGAAATAACCGTAGCGTATATTGGACAGAGGAATGTTTCGGCCAACGGCCAATCCACCCTGTTTCTTCTCCCGTGTGCTAAACAGAGATAACAGAAATTTTCCGTCTGTGTCGCGTTTGCGGAGTATATAGGCAACAAAATCACGTGTGGTGTCCAGTTGTTTGCCGGTTTCGTTCAGACTCGATAACCAATTGATATATGCCGTTCCGGGGCTGACTTGGTGTTGAGAATTATTCTGTTGTATATTGCCCGCTTTATAAGCAAGATATGCGGCAACGACATGTTTGCAGTTATAACCGACCGGACAACTGCATCGGCCGTTAATGTTCGGATAATGCCCTCTTTTTGCGATAGCAATAGTCTGGTGATACTGTTGATCGTTACTGCCTTTAACGCGTGCGCCGAGAATTATCGTATTTGCGGTCTCCGCAGTCGCTTCGAACCAGATAACCCTGTTTTGATGAAAATAATGTTTTCCCTTCAAATAGGTTGTCTGGCCAAAAACATCTTGGATGTTCAATGCTGGAATGGTACTAAAATTTTTCAAATCTCAATTAGCGTCTTGACTGTTATTAACGTATCAAAGTCTGTGGTGTGCAAGTTAACGGAACATGGTACGGCGCGTGCCTTAAGGATTTTTTCCCGGAATGAAGGGCTTTAGACTTTACGAAAGCAGGTAGATTATACGTTGAATTAAGCATTTTTGGCTAAGAAATGGTTAGGAAGCCAATTGAACATCCCCAATGATAGGCAATTTTATGGCCAACGGATCCGGATTGACGCCGAAAGTCAGTCCCAGAAAATTCAATTCAAAGCCTTCAACATTGCTGATCACAAAACCCAATAAACCAAAAATTGAGAACTGTAGTCCGCTTCCACTGGGTGCGGTTGCAATCAGACGATAACCCAAATAGTCTTTCCCAATTGCAGTTGCAGGCAGGTTAAGCTCCAGTTCGGGAACCGAGCGTGAAATCCAGGCCGTAAAGGTATTGGAGTTTGGGCCTGGCCACAGGGTGTAATGTTTGGTATAGGGATAACGCTCAACGGCTTGATCTATGCGCTCAATCAATTCATCGACGCCTTCGCCGCGTTTGTCGGCGAGAATTTCGGGCATGTTGCCAAACCAGCGGCGGTCCGGGATCTGATCATAAATTGCCAGTACGGGTAATTGCCTGCGCTGACGCCAGCCAAGCACTTCGTAAATGGTATAGGATTGTGCATTGGTTGGTTTCACCGCAATCCAGGTGTGGATTCCAAAATAACCGCGCCAGCTGTAAGCGCGTGCACCGTATATCTGTACAACTGCTTCAGGCGTTACTGCCGGATCGGGTGCGATACCCACAGAAGCGCGGCTTGCCGTGCGCCAGTTTCCCTCTGTGCTGGAAGGAAGAATGATAAAAAAAGCAAAGCTGGCTAAAATGAAAACGGGGAGCAAACGTTGGGAGAATAAAAATTGCATTGAATTTGGAGTAGACTTTATGCAAAAGAGTTCGGTTACAGATAAATTACAGGCGCTCCGTTATGTTTTCTTCAAGTTTGGCAGTCAATACAATTGAAACAGCGAACAGATCCTGTGCGAGATAATGCTGCGCTACATTTTATATGAAAACGACAGTTGATAGGGCCAACAGTGATAGTGGAAAATCACTACCCGCGTTATTCATACTCCGATAATGCAATGACTGCATGCCTGTGAACGACATGCGCCTGGTACGGGTGTGTTGTTTTGGTGTACTGTGCCTGAATTTTTTTCACGTAGTTTTTCGTTTCTGAATAAGGTGGAATACCTTGATGTCTTTCGACTGCACCTTCCCCGGCATTATACGCCGCAACAGCAAGTGCTACATCGCCTTTGAAAAAAGCAAGCAGCCAACGCAGATAAGCCATCCCGCCCTTTATGTTCTCTTTTGCATCAAAAGTATTTTTCACCTGAAAACGCTCAGCGGTTTCCGGGATGAGTTGCATCAATCCCTGCGCGTTTTTGTGAGAGACTGCATTTGCATTAAATGCTGATTCAACGGTTATGATTGCCATGACCAGATTTGGATCCAGATGATACTGAGGTGCGAGTTCCTGAACGAGATCGAAATAGGGCTTGTCAGAATAGTCTGTTGTTGCACCGTTTCCAGCGAATGACTTTAGGCATTCCAGCGGTACCGGTTCAGAGGAAGCGCCCAGGTATCGGATCATGTTGTTGGCATGAGCATGTCCTTGTTCAGCCGCCATATTGAAAAGCTGTGCGGCTATATTGTCGTTTCTTGGAACACCCCGCCCATTTGCATACATCCAACCCAGTGCAAACTGGGCTTCATCATAACCCATGGCGACAGCTTCGCAATACAACTCTACTGCACGGCTGTAGTTTCTTGGAATACCCTCGGCATGTTCATGCTGTTTTGCCATTGCAACAAGTATTCTGGCCTGATCTTTCCAGTCCTCGGATTGCTGGTTTTCAAATTCTTGTGAAAAACGACTTGCATTTACAGTGCTCCATACTATGAAGCCGAGGATCAATAGAGTAAAACGAATCAATCTATTTAAGTTCATGTTTTTTTCAGTGCTTTTTGTTGCAGTAGAATTAAATTGAAATTTTTAAAGTCAATATTTGTTCGCAAATTCTTGCTCGTGGCCTGTATCTGGTCATTTGCGCATCGGTCTAGTGTAATTTTATACAAGCAATATTCGTTCCAGGATAAAAAAACACTTTTTTTACAAAGGTCTATGGTTTATGTAAAAAAAAGAAAACGTGTGAGTGTAAAAAATATCGACAAATATTTTGATAGCTTTATGAGGTTTTATCGTATCTGCAAGCAGAGTTGCACATAATTCGTGACAGTACTTTTCCATGCGCTCACTGATATAAACGTTCTCGTTTAATTATAACAAGGGCGCTGGCGAAATATCTGTATTTGTTGTCTAGTAGTATGGTAAGTAACTAATTTAGTTGATTCTCTGGCCGGTGTGGTTGTGATTGGAAATGAGGGCAAAAGGATTGTGTTTTTCAGCTTGACGGTAGGTGGGTTTAGTCAAATAATTTGCTAAATTCTTTTAAAGGTGCTCATGATGACGTGCTGGCAAAGTTGTTATTTTAGATATTCCATGCTGGCTTTTGTTGGCATGAGTTGCCCTGCTTTTGCCTTGGGTGGTGTGGACTTTCTTCCTGAAGAGTATCAACAAAAAATTGATACGGCAGTAATACGCAATGCAGTTGACAGACCAGCGCTCTTGTCTACGATCGCATGGATAAAGCAATTAGCGCTTAGCACACGGTCATCAACAGTGCTCGCAGAGCTTGCGCGTCTTAAATTTGCGAATGCTGAGGTTGAGACTGAAAAAAGCACGCGTATTGAACTATACAAGGAATGTATTGTTACTGCCGACATGGCGCTTGCAATTAATAAAGATGAAGTCCGTGCGCTATACTGGAAAGCGGTTGCTATGGGGAAATCGAGTGAAGAAAGCGGTATTGTCAATGCCTTAAGAATGACGCGTCCAATGGAGCAGTTGTTTTTGCGTGTTATTGAACTTGATGAGCACTACGATAATGCAGGCGCACACAAGGCGCTTGGCAGAATGTATTATAAATTGCCCGGTTTTCCGATCAGTTTCGGCAATAAAGAAAAGGCTTTGTTCCATCTCAAAAGAGCGCATACCTTATTTCCAAATGACATTATTACACGTGCCTTTTATGCTGAAGTGCTCCTGGATATGGGAAGAGTGCAAGAAGCGCGTAAACATGCGGAGTTTATTCTCGGTTTTCCGGTAGAAGTGGAAAACAGTCTCAGATACAGTAGATTTATAGAAATTGCCCGGGGTGTTGCCAGAAAAACGAAGACATAAAAACGATGGAGATTTTGAACAACCACTGCTTACGTTTCACTGTTGAACCTAGAATCCTCAGTTGAACGTACTCGAGTGTTTGGTTTTTAGATCGGCTGGCAAGGCGTGAAGAGGCGCATGGTCACGCCATGCAACGATGAGAAACGCTGCTAGACGATCTGAAAACCATATAATCGGGCACGTAGCGATTTCACCTATCTGGTGAGTAAAGCTAACAGTATAAAGCCAATATACACGGGGCATTTAAAGTATTGAATAGCGATCAACCGAGTTGAAAATTGCCTAATATAAAAGGAGAACAGGGTCTACGTTTTTTGATCTTCGACAAACTCATGCGATAAGTTGTATGATGGCATTCGTTTATCAGAGTAAATTTGAGTAGCCGGTCAATATCGGCGTGCTAATTCTTTGTTGAACCGGATAGCCTGGGTACGAACGGCATCTGTCACAATTTGGTGAAGGCTATTTTTTGGAACTAGAGTTATGGGTCACGAAATACCGTCCAATCATTTTAATCTTGAAGACCTGAAGCTGTTTAATGAGCGGTTGCAGCAGGAAACCGAGATAATTAATCAATGGTTTACAGAGAAGCGGTTTACCTGTGAGCAGCGGATGTTCGGTTACGAACTTGAGGCTTGGTTGGTTGACGCAGATTATCGGCCATCACCCGTAAATGAACAGTTTCTGAAAATGCTCAATCACCCTTTGGTTGTTCCTGAGCTGGCCAGTTTTAACATCGAATTAAACAGTTTGCCACAACTTCTGAGCGGACATGTTTTTAGTGACATGCAGCAGAATCTGAACCAGATATACAACCTGTGCCGTCAGCAAGCACAGTTGCTAGACTCGGATATGGTGGCTATCGGTATTTTGCCGACAGTTCAAAAAGCGGACCTTTCGCTTAAGAATATGTCAAATTCACCGCGGTATAGGGCATTGAATGAACAGGTGTTGCGGCTAAGGCAAGGCCGACCTTTGCAAATTAATATCAAAGGCGGCGAGCATCTGCGAACACAACATGATGATGTCATGCTTGAAGCGGCTGCAACTTCATTTCAGTTGCATTTGCAGGTCCCGATGAGTTTGTCGACGCGTTACTACAATGCAGCGATGATTTTGTCTGGTGCAATGGTTGCTGCAACTGGTAATGCACCGTTTTTGTTCGGCAAGCATTTGTGGGAAGAAACCCGAATACCGCTGTTTGAACAGGCGGTATCCGTTGGTGGAAAAAGAATCGATGTTGAGGGTGATTTGAAGCGTGTATTCTTTGGTACTGGATATGCGAAGGATTCACTAATGGAGTGCTTTCAGGAAAACCTGGATCATTTTCCGGTGATTCTTCCGGTTTTATTCGAAGATTCGCCTGACAAGTTGGCGCATTTGCGCTTACATAACGGTACGATCTGGCGTTGGAATCGCCCATTGGTGGGTTTTGATGAACAGGGTGAACCGCATTTGCGCGTTGAGAATCGGGTAATCTCTGCTGGCCCCAGTGTTGTTGATATTGTGGCCAATGCGGCCTTGTTTGCTGGTGCTGTCAAGAGTTTGATTGAAATGGAACGGCCGCCTGAATTTGATTTGACATTTAATCATGCACGGCATAATTTTTATCAGGCTGCTCGCCTGGGACTGGCGGCAGAATTATATTGGCTGGATGATAAAACGATCAATGCGAAACAACATATTCTGCAGCATTTGATTCCATTGGCGCGTTCAGGTCTCGAGCAACTGGAAGTCAGCAGCCGGGATATTCAATTTTACCTGGATATCATCGAGCAGCGCATTAAAAGCGGGCAGACCGGAACCAATTGGCAGCAGCGTTATGCCGCAAGCCACAACTATGACATGCAGGCATTGACTGCCGCGTATGCAAAGTTGCAGCAAAGCGGCAAGCCGGTACATGAGTGGCCGGTTTAGCTGCACTGAGCCGGAAAATGTTTAACCCGTTTTTCAATATCTTTTCGTTCTGGAAAAGCTGGCGCTAATTTTATAGTGATGTCGGGCGGCTGAATCGTATTGATGGAATCCATTAGAATTAAATAGTTGTGAGAAAGTATAATCTATTGAATGAACAAGAAAAATCGATGTTGACAATTCGACAGGGTATTCCCGAAGGCTTGCTCGATCTGCAATCTCATGAGTTATATAAGAAACTGAGTGGGCCAACATTATTTCAGTTGCCTGGCCGCCGCAACCCTCCACTATTTATTTCGGTCTTGTTGCATGGTAATGAGCCTGCCGGTTGGGATGCGATACGCCATGTTCTCTACCATTGTCAGAGCAGGGAATTTCCACGGTCAATATCACTTTTTGTGGGAAATGTCGAGGCGGCGCGGTTTCGTCAGAGGCATCTGGAAGGGCAGCCTGATTTCAATCGCATCTGGCCTGGGTGTGTTGTTGAGGATGCGCCTGAGTATATGATGGCCAAGCAGATCTATGATGAAATGGCGGCTAACAAATTGTTCGCCAGTATTGATGTGCACAACAATACTGGCTTTAACCCGCATTATGCCTGTGTAAACAGGCTGGAAGCGCCTTATTTACAGTTGGCAACGTTATTTGACCGCACAGTTATTTTCTTTAAACGCCCCAAAGGCGTGCAGTCGCTGGCATTTTCAAATCTGGCGCCGTCAGTTACGTTGGAATGCGGTCAACCCGACAATCCTCGGGGTGTAGCACATGCTATTGAATATCTGACGGCTTGTCTGAATCTGGCAGAAATTCCGACACATGCCGTTGCAAAAAATGATATTGAATTATTTCATACCGTTGCTGTTGTTCGCATAGCACCGGGTGTTGAAGTCGGATTCCAGGGGGAGGATCTGGATTTGCGTTTGATCGAAAATATCGATCATTTGAATTTTCGTGAGTTGCCGTTTAATACTTTGATAGGCTGGCAAAAGAATCAGCAGGAGCTTGTCTTGAGAACGGCCGATGAACAGGATCAGGAAGTATCCGATCATTATTTTCATCTGGATGGCAATGCACTTAGAATCAGCCGTCCGGTCATGCCGTCCATGTTAACGCGTAATATACAGGTTATCCATCAAGATTGTCTGTGTTATCTGATGGAACGTCTGGCGTTGCCGGATTCGGTTGCAAGCTCCTGTGAATAGCATGCTGAAGCGTGATCTGGACCAGCAAATACAGTCCGTTTTTTGAGTTTAGAGTTGTTGCATTTTTAGTGTTCGGAACCGTTTTTTGTCGGACGTGAATTTTTCTTTCAATGTATTGATACGATCATGATTTCTTTGTAATTCATTTTCCAATTGCTCAGCATCGCGTTTAACCGGAACCATGTCCTGCTGTATCGTAGCTAAAGTAGGATTGCCTGTTTTTTCCGCTTCGACGGCTTGTTGCTGCAGGGTTTGCAACCGGCTTCTTGCAATTTCCAGACGTTTTTCTATGCCTGCAATAGTGAGTTCGATAGGATGTATGTTTCGTTCCATTACCCAGTCAATTTCTTTTTCGCTGGTATATGTGCTGAGCAATACCTGGTCACGTCTTTTTTCTTCTTTCTGCACCCGTTCATCGGCTTTTTTCTGTGCGGGATCAATATCTTCTTTCGCTTTCTGTTGAACAACATTTGTGCGGATAACAACACCGCGTTTATTCATTTCAATAGTTGCCTGATCTATGCATTCGGACGGCATGATATTGGTGTAATAATGCGACCTGCCTTCATTATCCACGCACTTGTTCAGTGATGCCAGGACGGGTTGTGTGAAAATAAAATGGGTTGCAAGCAGTACAAACCAGCGCATAACAATCTCCTGTCGTTTTCGTTGAAATACTGTAATGCATGAACGGCAAGCTGGAGAATGAATTTAATAGACGGTATAGCATGAATCAAATCACGCCATATTGCTGCCGATATTTCGCAACGGCTTGAAGATGGTGCGACAGTTCTGAGCGGGTTTGGAGATAATCAATTAAGTCATTTAAATTGATGATACTGATAACAGGAATGCCATGGATATTATTTACTTCCTGTACGGCGGAAAGTGTTCCAGTGCCTCTTTCCATTCGATCCAGTGCTATCACTACACCACTGGGTGTTGCATTGGCGGTTGTGATGAGTTCAACTGATTCGCGCACTGATGTGCCGGCCGAGATGACATCGTCGACGATTAAAACACGGCCTGCCAGCGGTGCGCCGACTGCTATGCCGCCTTCACCGTGATCCTTGATTTCCTTGCGGTTAAAGCAGAAGGGATAGTTATGACCCAATTCTGCAAGCGCAATGGCAATCGAACTGACGAGTGGAATGCCCTTGTAAGCCGGCCCAAACAGCATGTCAAACGGAATTTCAGCAGCGAGTATAGCTTTCGCGTAAAATTGCCCCAGTCGGCGCAATGAATCACCATCATTGAACAATCCGGCATTAAAAAAGTAAGGCGACATACGTCCGGCTTTGGTTTTAAATTCACCAAAACATAGCACCTTGCGGTCAATTGCAAACTCGATAAATGCTTGCCTAAAATCTGACATAACTGAATTTAATTATAAAAGATGCAAATTATAACGCTGAATGTCAATGGCGTGCGTGCTGCCGCCAGAAAAGGATTTTTTCAATGGCTGTCGCAGCAAGCTGCGGACATCGTTTGCATACAGGAACTCAAAGCGCAATTGCCCGATTTGAGCGATGAAATGCGCGCACCGGAAGGATATTACGGTTACTTTCATTGTGCCGAGAAAAAAGGTTATAGTGGTGTGGGAATCTATTGCCGTAATGAGCCGGATAATCTCATTGAAGGTATTGGTATTGATGAAATTGACCAGGAAGGCCGTTTTCTTCAGGCTGATTTTGGCAATTTGAGTGTGATATCGCTTTATCTGCCATCTGGTTCGAGTGGCGATCACAGACAGGCATCCAAATTCTTTTTTCTGGACCGGTTTTACCCGTTTCTGCAGGAATTGATTGCCAGTGGCCGCGATATAATTGTGTGCGGTGACTGGAATATTGCCCATAAGGAAATTGATTTGAAGAACTGGCGCGCCAATCAGAAGCATTCCGGTTTTCTGCCCGAAGAACGCGAGTGGTTGACGCGTGTTTTTGATGAAATCGGCTATATCGATGTCTTTCGACAGCTCAATTCCGAGCCGGATCAGTATACCTGGTGGTCAAATCGTGGCCAGGCTTGGGCCAAGAATGTTGGCTGGCGTATCGACTATCAAATCGCTACACCCGAAATTGCTGATAAAGCTACTGGCGCCTTGATTTACAAGGAGTCACGTTTTTCAGATCATGCGCCATTGATTATTCATTACGATGAACATTGATGAAATTTAAATCGGCTTCAAGTTGGTTCAATACACTGAGTATATACACGCACCCGCGTGTATTGGGGATGCTATCGCTGGGTTTCTCGGCCGGACTGCCATTGTTGCTCATACTGGGCACGTTGTCATTCTGGTTGCGCGAAGCGGGTATTGACCGCACGACCATTGGGCATTTGAGCTGGATCGGACTGGCGTATAGTTTCAAATGGTTATGGTCGCCGTTGGTTGATCGCATGCCGTTACCCGTATTGACGCAACTGCTAGGACGGCGGCGCGCCTGGCTGTTGCTTTCACAGATTATCATAGCGGTGGCTCTGGTTGGCATGGCCATGACCGATCCCGTTGTCAGTCTGTCGCATATGGTGTTTTTTGCACTTGCCGTTGCGTTTGCTTCGGCAACACAGGATATCGCACTCGATGCTTATCGTATCGAAGCGGTTGCGCTGGAATTGCAAGGTGCGATGGCAGCGACATACCAGGCGGGGTACCGGGTAGCCATGATCCTGGCTTCGGCAGGAGTCCTGTGGATTGCCGCTGCGGTAGACTCCTCTGCAGCAACTTATGATTATATGCCCTGGCGGTTCGCCTATCTGGTGATGGCGGGCTGCATGAGTGTCGGCATTATCACAACATTGATTATTCGAGAACCGAACGTGCCTTTGAGTACGCTGCTGTCAGAGAATGAAAAATATGCGCTACAAATAATTGCCAAATGGCATTTGAGCGTCCGCCTGGAAAACATGTTGGTATGGCTGTACGGTGCACTGATTGCGCCTTTCAGGGATTTCATTGTGCGTCACGGTAAGGAAGCATTGGTCATCCTCGCACTGATTGCGCTCTACCGTATTTCCGATGTGGTGATGGGCGTGATGAGTAATCCGTTTTATGTCGATATGGGTTACACCAAGGACGAGGTGGCCGCTGTTTCGAAAGTATACGGCGTGCTGATGACTATCCTGGGCGCTGCAATTGGCGGATTACTGATTGTACGAATCGGGATCATGCGCACCCTGTTTATTGGCGCCGTGCTGTCGGCGGCAACCAATCTGTTGTTTGTGTGGCTGGCTGGACGCGGCCATGATGTCAGTGGTCTGGTGTTTACCATTTCTGCCGATAACCTGTCAGCCGGTATCGCATCCAGCGCATTTATCGCTTACCTTTCCGGTCTGACCAATACCGCCTATTCGGCGACGCAATATGCATTGTTCAGTTCGGTCATGCTGCTTTTGCCGAAGTTTGTTGCAGGTTTCAGCGGCCAGTTTGTCGATGCGTATGGCTATGAGAGCTTTTTTATCGCCACGGCATTACTTGGCGTGCCGGTGTTGGTACTTGTCAGGCTGGCGGGCAAGGCGAGATTTGAAGAACCTGCTAACAAACAACCAGTATCTGCTAATCCCCCTGATCCCAAGACACATACCTGAAATTTAAATTCTTAAGCTTAAAAAGCTGGTTTTTGCTCGCCTGCTCAGGGCGCTGTTCCTAATGGTCCCATCGTATGATGTGCTGGCCAAAATATGGAACAATTATGTTTAAAAAAACTCTGTTTGCTTCCTGTCTGCTGTTGACAATGCTTTTTATACCATCGATGTGTCTTGCATCTGGTATCAATCCATTTCGCAATGCGCCTATCGATTTGCCTGAACCCATGATTTTCGATCTGGCTTTGCCGTTGGGGTCGGCCCGGTACGATTATGAGTTTAATACACTGGTTCAATATGATTTTGAAGGCAATGCCGTCAAGATGAACCCGGAATTTGAATTTGCGTTTGCAAATGGATATAGCATTGAGCTTGAATTGCCGATGGAAAATACCGCCGTCGAAGCTTATAAATTTGCGCTGCAGGGTACTTTTAGTTTCCTGAATACCAAAAAATTTATTCACGGCTGGCAGTATTATGGTGAATATATTAAACATACCAAAGAAATCGAAAATAACCTGTTCTACGTGTTTGGTTATGAATTTAATGACAAATGGAGCACATTAAATATGCTGGGTTTGCGTCTGACTGATTTCAGTGCGCACGGTCATGCCGAGAAACTCATCAACAGTAACCTGTTTTATTCGTTTACCAAAGATTTAATTGCTGGTGTGGAGATCAACTGGGAGTCGCGCCCCAATCGTCCGGATACCACGCTGGTTATGCCGCAGATGCATGTCAAGCTGACCAAGCAGGCCAAAATACAATTTGGTTTTGGCATGAAACGAATGGGAGATGAACATTTTCCGCATGCCGCGACACGGGTTATTTACCGGCATTAGGCAAAAACTATTTTCGCTCAAAACGATAAAACGCTAACTTGCCCATCAAGTTGGGCAGAAATTCAATCTGGCGGTCTTTGTTCATTACGCGGCGTTCCAGGATTTTTGCATTGCATTGACGGCAGAGTTCCTCAAAATCACCAAGGGTGCACAGATGGATGTTGGGGGTGTCGTACCAGTGGTACGGCAATGCATCTGAAACCGGCATATGACCGTTGATAACCTGAATGCGGTTTTTCCAGTAGCCGAAATTGGGAAACGATACGATACCTTCCCTGCCTACACGCAGCATTTCCTGAATGATTGCTTCGGTATGTTTCATTGCCTGCAAGGTTTGAGACAGGATGACATAATCAAAGGAACCGGAAGCGAAGCTTGATAATCCCGATTCCAGATCGTTCTGAATGACGTTGATGCCGTTTTTTAAACAATTCAGGACGTTATTGTCGTCAATTTCAACACCGTAACCGAATATATTGCGCTCCTGCTGTAAATATTTAAGTAATGCGCCGTCACCGCAACCCAGATCGAGTATTTTCGTGTCCGGTTTTACCCAGTTGGCGATCGCTGCAAAATCAGGGCGATTCGATGCCGTTTTGGGGAGAAATGTATCGATTGTCACAGTCCGTTAAACCTCTATATTATTCATATATGCTTGCATCAGTTGGTGATAATAGGCGTCGTTCATTAAAAATGAATCATGGCCGTGCGACGAGGTGATTTCCGCATAACTGACGTTTACATTGTTATTCAGCAACGCTTTGACAATATCCCGTGAACGTTCCGGCGAGAAGCGCCAGTCTGTAGTAAAGGACAGCACCAGAAAACCGGATTGAATCGCTTTGAATGCGGCATTGAGATCGCCATCATACGCGTTGGCTGGATCGAAATAATCCAGTGCTTTGGTCATCAACAGGTAGCTGTTGGCATCGAACAGATCGGTAAATTTGTCGCCCTGATAGCGCAGGTAGGATTCGATTTCGAATTCAACGTCATAACCGAAAGAAAATTTTCCGTCTCTTAATTCGCGCCCGAATTTTGACGCCATGGAGTGATCTGAAAGATAGGTGATATGTCCCAGCATGCGTGCCAACCGTAATCCGCGCCGTGGCAGGGTATTATAGGAATAGTAGTCGCCGCCGTAAAAGTCCTGATCGGTGAGAATAGCCTGCCTTGCGACATCGTTAAAAGCGATATTCTGAGCAGTCAGTTTTGCCGCTGCGGCGATAACAATTGCGTGACGGACTTTGTCGGGATAATCGAGCGTCCATTGCAGTGCCTGCATGCCGCCCAGACTGCCACCGACAACGGCTGCAAATTGTTCGATGTTCAAGTGTTCGGCAAGTTGCGCTTGTGTTTCAACCCAGTCTTCAACGGTGACCATGGGAAAATCTGCGCCATAATGTTTGCCTGTTCTGGCATCGATACTCGCAGGCCCGGTGGAGCCATGACAACCGCCCAGGTTATTGACGCCAATGACAAAGAATTTGTTGGTGTCGATTGGTTTTCCCGGTCCGACCATATTGTCCCACCATCCGTTGCTTTTGGGTTTGTCTGCATATGTACCGGCTACATGATGATTGCCCGAGAGCGCATGACATACCAGAAGGGCATTTGAGTGATCGTCATTGAGTTTGCCATAGGTTTCGTAAACCAGGTTGTAACTGCTCAATACCGAACCACTTCTCAGGTTGAGCGGTTTGTCAATATGTACATATTGTGGTGAAACGATACCGACTGAATTTGAATCTTGCATTTATGATTAAAAATACTCCAGAAAAATCACGTAATAATATGGTCAAAAGGGACTCATTATATCGCCAAAACTGATCAATCAGATTGATTCGCGCATGTCTGACAGTATTTTAACTGTTTAGTTTGGTGAGCAGGTTGTGTATTTTCTCCTGATTGTCGCTCCGGATAATTTTGTGTGCTAATGGCATGATATCCGGTAAATTGCTTTTGAGTATTTGATTCTTGACCGTTAACAATTGCGCCGGATACATTGAAAATTGCTGTAGGCCCATTCCCAGTAATAAACGGGTAAACTGGATATCGCCAGCCATTTCGCCACAGATTGACACGGGTTTGTTTGCCCGGTTTGCTAATTGAATCACGCGCGATATTAGCCATAATATGGCCGGATGGAAAGGGTCATAAAGATGCGCAACGGTATCATCAACACGGTCCACTGCAAGGGTATACTGGATCAGGTCATTTGTACCTATCGATAAAAAATCCAGTTGCTGCAGAAAGATTTCCACACTGAGTGCGGCCGCTGGTATTTCGATCATGCCGCCAATCTGGATATGTTCATCAAATCCGGTCTGTTCATTACGCAGGCTTTGCTTGGCTTGTTCAATAAGATGCAGCGTCTGGTTGACTTCTGCGATATTGGATATCATGGGGATTAAAATTTTGACTTGCCCATATTTTGATGCGCGCAGGATGGCGCGTAGCTGGGTATGAAACATTTGCGGTTCGGCCAGGCTCAAGCGTATGGCGCGTAATCCCAGTGCTGGGTTGGCGGCAAACTGAGCGGCATGTTTTAGGTTTTTGTCTGCGCCAAGATCAAACGTGCGAATGATAACGGGTTGTCCGCGCATTCTGGTTGCGACAGCGCGGTAAGCTTCAAATTGCTCTTCTTCATCCGGCAAATCGTCACGATTCAGAAACAGGAATTCGCTGCGAAACAGGCCGATTCCGGCCGCACCATTTTCCTTGACCTGTTCCAGATCGCTCGGTAATTCGATATTAGCGTACAGATCGATTGCGGTGCCGTCCAGCGTGACCGCATTAATACTTAGAAGCCGCTTGAGCTTTTGTTTTTCCAGCTCGAGTTGGCTTTGCCGCAAACGGTATTCGTCCAGAACATATTTGTCCGGATTGACAATAATGACGCCCTGATTGCCGTCTACAATCAGGCAGTCATCCTCCAGAATAAGCTGATGCGCATGATGCAAAGCAACAACAGATGGAATATTCAGGCTGCGTGCAACAATTGCTGTGTGCGATGTCAGGCTGCCCATATCCGTCAGAAAGGCGGCAAATTGATGCGGTTTGTACTGCATGATGTCCGCCGGACTCAAATCATGTGCCACCAAAATATGATCATCCACATGTTTTGAAGGTGGCGGCTGGTATCCAGGGTGTCCGAGCAAAGCTTTGAGTACCCGTTCGACGACTTGCTCGACGTCTGTTTTTCGTTCGCGTAAGTAGGCGTCGTCAATGGCTTCAAATTGCGCCAGTAATGCGCCTTTCTGCTGTGCAAGCGCCCATTCCGCGTTACAGTGTGTTTGATTAATGATGTCGCGCGTTGCATCAGTAAGCGTCGGGTCATCCAGGATCATGTGATGCAATTCCAGAAAAGCACTGAATTCGGCCAGCGCGGGTCCATCTGTCACGGATGCCTGTAAATTCTCAAATTCGGCGCGGACTGTTGCAAAAGCTCGATCCAGTCGCGTGATTTCTTTGCTTATCTGATTCTTTGGAATCAGGTAATGCATGACTTCCAGCCTAGTTGGTGCTGTCAAATGGGCATGTCCGATAGCAATGCCGCCGGAAACGCCGATACCATGCAGTATAAAACTCATTCACCTTCTCCGAAATAGTCTTCAATCAACGCGACAAGTGCGTCCATGGCTTCTGTTTCCTGTTCGCCTGAAGTTTCGATTTGTATGGTTGTGCCCTTACTTGCAGCCAGTGTCATCACGCCCATAATGCTTTTTGCATTTACGCGCCGGTTATTGCCGGTTATCCAGACTTCACATTTATACTGGCTGGCCAGTTTTGTCAGTTTTGCCGATGCACGTGCATGCAGTCCCAGTTTGTTGATGATCGCGATTTCCTTAAGCTGCATGACGGGTTCCCACAGGAATCGCCGTAACACCATCCTTTCCGCCACTCAGTGCTTTTTCCATCGTTACGGACAAGGCTTCGTTACGATAAGTCAATGTCTTTACCAGCATGGGTAGATTGACACCGGTTACACAGGCGACGTGTTCAGGTTGTACCAGCCTGCTGGCGATGTTGCACGGTGTTGCGCCAAGAATATCACAAAGAATCAGAACGCCGTCGCCAGTATCGAGTTGATACACCAGTGCACGCATGCTGATCAAAGCGGCATCAGGATCGTCTTCGGCAAATACGCCGAGATCCATTAATTGTTCGGGCCGCTCACCCATAACATGGGTGGCGCAACGGATCAAATGCTCTCCAAGGTTTTCATGCGTCACAACAAGTATTCCGATCATAATTTTTTTCCTGCTTTTGACTGTAAAGAGATAACCGGATTTTATCATTGCTCGCAGTGTGTACTCCACAACTCGGTATTGATGGCATGTAAAGCTGCTGGATGGATGCAAGGTGGTTCCCTGTTGATAGAAGAAGATTCCGGAAAAACAGCCTAAACGAGGGGAGCTTATTCTTACATTAAGGGAATCAATACTTTTATCCGTATAGACTGAATGGTACAGAATGTTGGCGTCAAGTTATCAGGTTTCTGAATATATCAGAAATATAGGATGTTAGTTCAATAAAGCTAAACTCGGTACATGTCTGAAGTAGAAATAGAAATCCTGTAACTCATAAACGATTAGAGGCAAATACAATGATAGGAAAATTTGTGCGTCGTCGGTATGTAAATTCAATATTTTTATTGTTGCTATTGTTGTTGATTACAGATGTTCCCAAGGCTATTGCAGAAACCTCGATACCTGAAGGCGTGCAAATTCAACCACCTACAAGATTTATATGGACAAGAAATAGTATTGAAACTCGAGGACTCACAGAAGAGCAGGTTGCATCAGCCGTTTCATATGGACAGGTCTACTATTCATCTTATCGGCAAGCGCTAGAATCATTAAGGCAACCAGTCTGTCTTGAAAATGGAGGGGTTTGGCTATGTCATGATATCGAAGAGCTTCCTTTTTACCCAGGCTATGACGAATGGATTTGGGGGTATAAATTTTGCCGACCGTATGAACCGGATTATTGTGGCTGGCAGGCAACGTCACGTCTAGGAATCTGCCCTGGAAACTTAACTGGTTATCATATTAAAGATATTAATGGCGTAGACCGGTATGGCTACATTGCATGTCCTGTTCCTTCCTATCCGGATGGTGAAAAAGACTTGGCCAAACCCGATGAATGCGGAGAGAGAACACCGCATCCGGTATATATTGCACTTGGGCGCAAAGAACAACCCGTCTCAATTTATAGCGCCGGTAGCGGTACATTTCCAATTAATTTTCAACTGTTCTATCAGCATAACGATCTAAAAAGATCCGGTGTGACTTGGCGGCATACCTACTATAAGTTTATTGTGCTTGATAGCCAGGACAATCCAACCAGCGCACGGGTTTATCGCGGTAAAGGTGCTTTGCTGTTTTACAAAGGCCAGACTGCCGATGAATGGCAGAGCGGTGATGATATCAACGATACATTAACCGAACTGGTCGATGAAAACGGTCAACGCATCGGCTGGATTTATGCCGACAAATTCAAAGACAGCGTCGAGCATTATAATGCGACAGGAAAACTTGTTTCGATCGAAGACCGAAGTGGTCATACACAAACGCTGTCTTATGATACAAACGGAAATCTTGTCAATGTAACCGATACTTTCGGGCAACAACTGCAGTTCACGCACGATAGCCAAGGTAATTTCGCTGGCTTGATCGATCCATCGGGCAATCTATATGAATTTAGCTATGAGCCAAGTGGCAATCTGATCGGCATTACGTATCCCGATGGTAAAATCCGCGCCTACCACTACAACGAACCTGCTTATACCAGTGGTATCAATCTGCCGCATGCCCTGACTGGCATTACCGATGAAAACGGTGTGCGGTATGCGACGTACACATACGACACGAAAGGCCGGGCGATTGTAACTGAGCATGCCGGTGGTGTTGACCGGTATCAACTGGATTATAGTGCAGATGGCAGCAACACGGTGGTGACCGACCCGCTGGGCAGCCAGTACATGCATCAGTTCCAGACGATATTGGGTGTCGCTAAAAGCGTCAATCAATCCCAGCCTGCGGGTTCGGGGTGCAGTGCGGCGTCTTCTGCAACCACTTACGATGTCAACGGCAATGTCGCCAGTCGCGCCGATTTCAAAGGCAACAAGACTTGTTATGCATACGACCTAAACCGGAATCTTGAAGTTGCACGGGTTGAAGGTCTGTCTTCAGGCAGCAGTTGCCCGGCTGATGTGGTGAACTATACACCGCTATCCGGTAGCAGTGAGCGCAAGACCGTGACGAACTGGCATGCAAGTTTCCGCTTACCGGTACAAGTCATCAAGGGTGACCGCGAGACGACAATTGCTTACGATACTTACGGCAATGTCACTCAGTTGATCATTCGCGACATAGCTACCAATGAAACGCGCACCTGGTCGACCAGCTATACCTATCATCCAACGGTTCCAGGTGTTATTGTGCAGCGCACCGAAGACGGTCCGCGTACCGATGTGAGTGATATCACCACCATCGATTACTATTCACACGATGCGGCGTGTGTCGGGGGTCATTTCGGCTGCCGCGGTCAGATCATGCGTATTACCAATGCATTGGGTCATGCAACCGATTTCACGCGTTATAACGCGCATGGTCAGGTCGAGCAGAGTGTTGACGCCAATAACCTGACGACAACACTGACGTATGACGCTCGTCAGCGGTTGATCTCAAGTGTAATAGGTACGGAAACTACTTCTTATCAGTATGACGGTGTCGGCCAGTTGACCCAATTGACCCGCCCCGATGGCAGCAATCTGTATTACACGTATGATGAAGCACACCGGTTGACGAAAATAACAGACAGCCTGGGTAATGCAATCCGCTATACCCTTGATGCCGCAGGCAATCGCACTCAGGAAGAAATCTTCGATGCCACCAATACACTCGCGCAAACGCGCCAGCAGGAATTCGATGCATTGAGCCGATTGTGGAAGATAGTCGGCGCACAGAATCAGGTCACCGAACTCGCGTATGACGCCAACGGTAATCTGAAGCAGACTGTCGACCCATTGTTACACACATCAACGCGTCAAATCGATTCGCTCGACCGCTTGATCCAGGCCAATGACCCGATGGGTGGCCAGACGCTACAGGTGCATGACTCGCTCGATCAGATCACCCAGGTAACCGATCCCAAAGGGGTGGCCACCAGCTACACCGTCAATGCCTTTGGCGATGTTACACAAGAAGTTTCGCAAGACCGTGGCGCGACCAGGTATACCTATGATCTGGCGGGTAATCAACTGACAAAAACCGATGCCAGAGGTGTGGTACAGGCCACAACATACGATGCGCTGAATCGCCCAATTTCTCAGTCATACAGTATTGTTGCAGGTATACCCCAAACCGGCTCAATTACCTGGAAGTACGATATCGGCGCCAACGGGATCGGACGCCTGACGGAGATGAGCGATGAATCTGGCAGCACCAGCTATCAGTATGATCAATACGGCCGGATAACCAGTAAAACCCAAACCGTGGCGTTTGGTTCGAGGCGCTTGACAAAAACTTTAAACTACCAATACAGCGCCAGCGGCCAGATAACGCGCATCACCTATCCGTCTGGCGCGCAAATCGACTATGCTTATGGGATCGACGGAAGACCAGTTGAGCTGAAAATCAACGGCGATACCTTGATGAAAGACATCGTATACCGACCGTTCGGCGAACCGGAAAGCTGGAACTGGGTAAACGGCCTGCCGCATAGCCGCGGATACGATCTTGACAGCAGGCTTACTCAGTATCCGCTCGGTTCGGATACGCAAACATTGAGCTACGATGCGGCAAACCGCATTATCGGCACCACGCACACGAATCCGGTCAACAACAGCAACTATGCCTATGATGCGCTTGATCGACTCATCAGTCAGTCGGACAACACCAGTTACCGCGTATGGGATTACGATGCCAACAGCAACCGCATCAGTGAACAATCGGGTAGCGCGGTTTATCCGTACACGATTGATACGAATAGTAACCGGCTGTTAAGCGTTGCCGGCCCGGTGGCCAAAATCTACACCTATGATGCGGCGGGCAATATCATCCATGACGGTCAAATACAGTTCACCTGGAACACAGCAGGCCGCCTGAAAAAAATCGTCAACGGTGACAAAATCCGGAAATACAAATATAACGGATTCGGCGAACGCGTAAGCCGCAACGGTCAGGAAAAAAGGCGCTTCACGTTTTTTTATGATCCCGCTGGGCGACTGATCAGTCAATTCAAAACAAATAACATCGCCAAAGAAAACTGGAAACTGCAGCAAGAGACCGTCTGGTTCAACGACATACCCGTTGCCGTGATCAGACAGGCCTCACCGATCGACCCAATTCAGGTCTACATGATCCATGCCGATCATCTGAACACGCCAAGAGTCATCGTGGACAGCTCCGGCACCCCGGTATGGCACTGGCGCAACCAGAACGCTTTCGGCGACAATCTGCCCGACGAAGACCCCGATGGCGATGACGTCAAATTTAAATACAACCTGCGGTTTGCCGGGCAGTATTTCGATGCCGAAACCAAACTGCATTATAATTATTTCAGAGATTACGATCCGCAAACCGGAAGATATTTGTCGAGTGATCCGATAGGATTGGCGGGTGGATTGAATACTTATGGGTATGCGCTACAAAATACACTGAGTTTTACCGATCCGACGGGTGAGGCAGTGCCAGTATTTTTATGGGGAATTAGCGGTGCGGTGTTACTGTGGGAGATGATGAGACCTTCAACACCCCATCCAGTTTATCCAAATGCCATCGAATCTGTTGTAACACTTCCAGGTCCTTTAGGTAAGATAGGGAGTTCGAAAAAGTTTTGTGAGGCCGCAAAGAAACCTGTAATCATCGGGGAGAACATGCGACGAGTAAATCGGTATGCTGACAATGTCGATGGAAGAACGATTGATGATTGGCTTGCAGGTAGAAAGTGGACACAACAATTAAACGATGATTTTATTTCGACGGTTAAGGCCCAAGGTGGAAACATTAAAGATATTGGCCCTGATTTCAATCGAAGGCTGAGAAATCGTGTTGACTCAACTCAGGGAGGAGGTTCGAATCAAGGAGGTGATTCGAGTTTGGTTTATGGGTCCGAGAGACGTGACCTATCAAATTATGGCAATTATGAAC
The DNA here is from genome assembly GCA_031316255.1 of Nitrosomonas sp. Lineage (NCBI taxonomy): Bacteria > Pseudomonadati > Pseudomonadota > Betaproteobacteria > Nitrosomonadales > Nitrosomonadaceae > Nitrosomonas > Nitrosomonas sp. The sequence goes on from JALDQW010000001.1 coordinate 2,261,161, forward strand.
GTCTATACGAAAGAACGGGGAAATATCAGGGTGGTGTGCCTGGATTAGATTAAGCAGATAGGATAAGAGATATGATTTCAATCGAAGAATTCAAAGAATTAGCACCAAAAAAACTAATGTGGTTGGTGGAAAAGGGATTTAGACGCACTGAAGATTTTGAGAAAACGAGCACTACGATGGCGACTCTTGTTTACTGTGGTGAAAATGTGGCCTTTGAATTTAGCTTGGATGTTCGTGATCAATGTGTTGATGCTGAAGTCATTCAGGTCAAAGACGGCCGATTGTTGCGTAATTGGGATGGAGGATACTCCTCAGATATTTATAATTACCTTGTAAAGTATGAAGGATATCGTGGCAGGCCTACAGGGACGCTAACTAAATCACCCGAATTATCGGAGTTGGACTGGGCTATTGATGGTTGGATATCTCTTCTAGATACGGCTGGGTCAACTCTTCTCAGTGACCATTCTGGAACGCTGAGTTGACTTATGCAGCCTTGCGTTGATGGCTTGAGGGACTTTCCTAATGCTAATGCTACGGTTTTCCCCAACATATAAACTCAGTTTTGAATTGTTCACGTGTGCGTTACTCGATCAAAATTGTGATGGAAGGACAAGGCCCATGTTCAGCCGGCGTCTTCTCAAATCGCCTCTGCATCAATTTTAGTAATTATGGTGGATTGTTCAAATGGGAGCTTGTTAACTTGAATCGACATGTCAATCAACTGCATTACGCATGTCTCAACTGATGCCGTCGTGCAACGCTATGACTCGACAATTTCATAATCATGCGTAATATTTACAGATGGTTTCAGCATAATCGATGCGGAACAATATTTTTCGGCGGAAAGATCGATGGCGCGTTCGACCTGTTGTGGATTGAGATTGTTTCCGGTCAGGATGAAGTGTAAATGAATATGCGTGAATACTTTGGGGTCGGTTTCGGCACGTTGTGCTTCAATGTCGACAACACAATCGGTGACATCCTGGCGTGCTTTTTTCAGGATGAAAATAACGTCAAATGTTGTGCAGCCACCGAGTCCCATCAGGATCATTTCCATCGGGCGCGGGCCTTGATTCTGTCCGCCTGCTTCGGGTGCGCCGTCCATTAGTACCTGATGACCGCTGCCTGATTCAGCAAGAAAGCTGACATTCCCTTTCCATTGAATTTGTGTTTTCATGACTTATCGATTGTAAAAATACCTAGAAAAGCAATAAAAAAGCCGACGTGAAAAACGCCGGCTTTTTTTACTGAAGTTTGGCTTAATTGAGTGACAGAATGAAGTCGGCCAGAACTTTAGCATTGTCATCGCTAACCATAGCGTTTGGCGGCATTGGGACAGGACCCCATACGCCATTGCTACCGTTTTTGATTTGACCAGCCAGGTAAGCCGAAGCGTCATCTTGACCTGCATACTTGGCGGCAATTTCCTTCAGGCTTGGGCCAACCAGTTTGGTGTCAACATTATGGCAGTTCAGGCAACCGCTGTTCTTTGCCAGATCTGCATCCGCTTGTGCATTAGCTGCCAGTAACAGTGCAGATGCAGCGACCATACTTACTAAAATTCCTTTCATATTTATTTTTTCCTTATTTAAAAATTATATAGGAAATGTTATTTTACCCTGAACTTCACAGATATGCAGCAACTCCATTAAATCATAATGCAGGTCAACAATTGTCAACCATGAAAATCCAGGCAGCGACTGCATTGCGGCCTTTTCCGCGGGCAGGGCATTGTTAAGACAGATGGACAAATCACAAGTTCCACAGGCCAAATAATAATCGCATTGCATTGCATTGCATTGCATTGCATTGCATTGCATTGGGTAACAGGTTGTTTAAAACCGTTGAATGATCGGTTCCAATTTCCGGATTCCCGAACAACTCTGATGCCGGTTATGTTCCGTCAGCCCAGGTGTTGTCGGTTTATAGTGTGTGTTCGTGACGGCTGTATAAATCATGTGCGTCCGAGCCGGTAATTTTGACCTGAACAAAGTCGCCAGCCTTTAGTTCAGGGGGCGCATTTTCGACAAACACGAGTCCATCAATTTCCGGGGCGTCCGCGCTGCTTCTGGCGATGATCTGCGCATCGTCAATTTGATCAACCAATACCGTCATCGTGCGCCCGATTTTTTCAGTCAGGCGCTGGCGGCTGATGGATTCCTGAAGTTGCATGAAACGGGAAAGCCGTTCTTCCTTGACTTCTTCCGCAACAGGATCGGGCAAGGCGTTTGCGGCAGCACCTTCGACCGGCGAATATTTGAAACAACCCACCCGGTCGAGTTGCGCAGCCTGCAAAAACTGAAGCAGTTCTTCAAATTCGGCTTCGGTTTCGCCGGGAAACCCGACTATAAAAGTGCTGCGCAGCGTAATATCCGGACAAATCCGGCGCCATTTCTGGATGCGCGCGAGATTGTTTTCCGCGTTGGCGGGGCGTTTCATGGCCTTGAGTATGCGCGGGTTGGCATGCTGCAGCGGGACATCGAGATAGGGCAGAATTTTGCCTTCCGCCATCAATGGAATGACTTCGTCGACATGTGGGTAGGGGTAAACATAATGCAGCCGTATCCAGACGCCGAGTTCTCCGAGCGCGCCGGCCAGTTCTGTCAGGCGTGTTTTGACCGGCCTGCCTTGCCAGAAACCGGTGCGGTATTTTACATCGACGCCATACGCGCTGGTGTCCTGCGAGATGATCAATATTTCCTTGACGCCCGCGTTTGCCAGATTTTCCGCTTCCTGCATGACCTGATGGATCGGGCGGCTGACCAGATCGCCGCGCATCGATGGAATAATGCAGAAAGAACAACGGTGGTTGCAGCCCTCGGAAATCTTGACATAGGCATAATGTTTGGGCGTCAGCCGTATGCCTTGTGGCGGAATCAGACTGGTAAACGGATCATGCGGTTGCGGCAAATGGGTATGAATCGCGGACATGACTTCCGGCAGGGCATTGGGTCCGGTGACCGCAAGCACTTGCGGGTGCGCTTCCCGGATGACATTGCCGCGTTCCCTGGCGCCCAGGCATCCCGTGACAATGACCTTGCCGTTTTCAGCAAGCGCTTCGCCAATTGCGTCGAGTGATTCTGCAACCGCGCTGTCGATAAAGCCGCAGGTATTGACGACCACGATGTCGGCAGATTCGTAGGATGGCGAGATTTCATAGCCTTCCGCTCTCAGTTGCGTCAGGATATGTTCAGAATCCACCAGCGCTTTGGGGCAGCCCAAAGAGATGAAGCCGACCCTGGGTGAAGAGTGTGGTTTATGTGATAACATGAAAAACAGTCTAAAGATAAATTATTGTATTGGAAAAAACTCCGGTACCGCAGATGGTTCGATACCGGGCTGTATGAATTGTTCGGGCTGAACAGCGTTGCAGCGTTCGCCAGTCCACTGGCCGCGCGTTTCGGCTGTGGCGTAAACGGGGTTGCCCATGACGATGCTGTCAAATTCGGTATGCCCGGTGAATTCTTCAGGGCTGGTAAAAATGCCTTCTGCAGTTCCATTACCCTGAAACTGGGCGTTTTTACAGACCAGGTCGATCTGGAAACGGTTTCCGGTACGGGTGGCATTTTTGACCGAACAACCGGATTGGCCGTCGTAAAAATATGTCGGAATTTCCTGTGCTGCCATGGCTGGCGTTATGCAGACTTGCGAGGTGGCGGCATTGTTTTGGATTTTCGGTATCACCAGACCGTATTGTCTGGCCAGATCAGTGATTTGCTGCATCTGTTGAGACGGAATATGCGGCACCAGTGCCAGTAAATCAGAGGTCGTTGTCACTGTCCATAATCCGGGGCGGATATTGTTTTGTGCGGCTGATACCGGAATAATAATTACCGTGAGGCAGATGACTGAAATGAGGATTCTGAGCATAATCGTGCACGGACTGGAAATTGAATACTTCCATTATAAGGGCTAGCAAAGCAATTTTGCACGCAGTTAAAGAGGCGGTACGAGCGGAATGAAAATAAAGTCAATTCAGGCGGTGTTATTGATTGCCGCATTATCGGGGTGTGAATCGATTCCAAACGAACATCGATCCGCTATCGATGACAAATTGATCGGTACCTGGGCGGGCGAATATACCGAGAAAGACGGCGCGACAAAAAGCTGGACACAGCGGCGCAAAGCCGATGGCACGTATTCAATCGATTTTGTTTTTATGGAACGCGACGGAACAATTAATCGCTTCTCTGAAGCAGGTCAATGGTGGGTCAAAGACGGCCTGTTTCATGAAATCGCGGCAGCCGGGATGAAACAACCGGACAGTTATCAATATCATTTTCAGGAAGATGGCCGTTGTATCGTATTCTTGCTGGTCGATAGTCATGAGTCCATTGAAGAAATCGGCCAGTACCGGTTTGTCGAATGCCTTTCGGAAAAAGCGCCATTGGCTTCATCAGTTTACTTAAATATGAATTAATACCATGTCAACACAGAATCAAACTGCTGTTCAAATTCGGCAAGCTGCGAAACAGAAAACGCTTTCAACCGCGCAGAAAAAATTCAATAGCCTGATCAGGAAAATAGAAAAGGAAAAAGAGCGACTGCAAGGGTGGCAGGCATTGAAGCCCGATTTCCAGAAAAAGTTGTTTGAAGAATACCAGCCGCTCGTACAGACATTTGTTGATTTGCAAACTGCACTGGTGAAGCGTCTGGACGAATTTCATAACCGGCGCGGTTTTACACCGCCGCAACAGAATAAAATTTCCTATGCAATATGTGAATTATGCTTAATACTGCTGAATCATTCAAATGCGGATGATGTGAAGGCCATTTATGAAAAACACAGTTGTATCGAATTTGATGACGAAAGTGAAGAACTGAACGATATGATGTCCGATTTAATGAAAGATATCATCGAGGAACAATTCGGTGATTTGGGCGATGATTTTGATTACACCGATCCGCAAGCCGTTGCACAGCGTGTCGCTAAAAAATTGCAGGATAACGAAGAAACGAAATCATTACACCGCAATAAAACGAAGCAACAATCAAAACGCCAGGCAGCTCAGGAGGAGTGCCGCACCGCTGCTCAGAAGGCCGAGCAGAAAAATATCAGTCAATCGATTAAAACCATCTACCGGCAGTTAATCACAGCGGCGCACCCGGATCGCGAAACCGACCCCGTAGAGCGCGACAGGAAGACTGTGATTATGCAGCAAGTGAATGCGGCCTACGAGAAAAAGGATTTGCTGAAATTACTGGCATTGCAGCTTGAACTGGAACAAATCGATCAGAACCATATCAATGAAATCGCAGAAGACCGCTTAAAGTCGTACAACAAAATTTTGCAAGGCCAACTTGAACAGCTCCGGATAGAAGTCGAGCAGGAAGAACTGCCATTCCGGATGTCGGCCAGTCTGCTTCAGTATGAAACCATTAACCCGGAGAAAGTCGTGCGCCATTTGAATGCGGATATTCAGGAAATGACGCAAAATATTGCGCAGCTTGAGAAGGAGCTGAAATTTTTGACCACTGTCAAGAATGTGAAAGTCTGGCTAAAAGACTGCGGGTTGCCGGAAGATGTTGTCCTATCCGGGAGCCTGTTCGACGACATGGATGATTTTGATTTTCGCTGACGGTATCCGGAAAGGCTCAATCTGCTGTAGCCGCGCATGATTTTAAGTAACCCCATGCAATCGTACTTTCATAGCGATTGCCTTTAATTGTAGCGGCGCTTGCGGTTTTATCGGTTTTCTTGATTGTCAATGCAAATGCATAAGCATATTCTGCATTTCTCACCTGGGTATCGGGCAGAATTTCCGGCCCGGCGCTGATGTAGTCCCGAATCGCATCCGGGTTCTGCGGTGAATTGCTTGAATAGATATAAGGCAGGAAGCGCGTATCATACGCGAAAATTTGAGCGGTTTCGATGGCCGGGTATAGCTGTGATTTGTAATGATAGAGCTGCATGGACGGCCTGCTGTCGGCATATAATTTCTTTACAACACAGCCCGCCAGCGTGGCAGGATCGCCCGCTACTGCTGCTTCATAGCGTAGCGGTTTGTCTCTTGATTGCATGCCCGTACAAGCAGACAACGACAGCGCAAATATACTCACAATAATAAAGATAAAGCGGTTTTTCATAAGATACTCCGTTCATTCGGATAACGTTATGTGGCAAGCTGTTGTTAGTTAACAGCTCAGGGCACATGAGAGAAGTCTTGATGCTTGAGAACCCATTCGTCAACGAATTGACAGAGCAGATCGGGATGCGTTGTCGGAATCCAGTGTTCCGATTCCAGTTCAATAAATTCCATCTTCGGCAAAGCGCCCAGCAGTGCTTTTGTTTTTTCGGGATCGGTCATGCTTATTCCACTGGCCTGGATGACAAGGCCCGGGCACCGTATGGCTTCAACCGGCAATAAGCGGGACAACGCGACAAAATTATTGACAAATTGCGCCAGCGGAATGATTTTGAGGTCATGCCAGATTGAACCATGCGTTGATAATGCCTGGTCGCGTTCTTCCGCGCTGGCCTGGTGTACCGGTTGGTCGAGTTGCTTGAGATCGATTGTGTCCAGTTTGCGCCGGTACAGCCCGAAGCGGTTGAACAGGCTGATGATTTTAACAATGACCCTGAGCAAGGGCGTAAACGGTCTCAGCCTTGCGAGTGAGCCGGTTAACGCGCGCGCTGCCATGGGTTCGACAAGAATCAGTCCGGCACACATTTCCGGATAGCGTGCGGCAAAGTGCGCGGCGATATTCGCACCCAGACAATGCCCCAGAATAAAGGCGCGTTCCTGTTTTTCATGACGCAGCATTGCAGCAATATCCTGAGTCCAGTGTTCAATACCGGCAGTAGCGCCGGTAGCAGCGCGCCAGATGGATTCGCCGTTTCCGCGCAAATCCGGGCGCAGCAAAAGCCTGTCAGCCGCCAATCGGGAGTGTTCGGTAAAGTGCCACCAGCGCGTCGAGTTGCTGGCCGCGCCATGCAGCAATACAACGGGTATATTGTGTGTCTGCTGGGCCGGTTGCCAGCAACGGTACATTAACGTGACATCGTCATAACTCTGGAAATATCGTTTTTCATCCATGTCATTTCCTGATGGTGGACTACGTGTTGATTAATTGACAATTCCCGTCGCACAATCAAAATCTTAAACGACTGCTAAGCGATTCTTACATAACATACCAAAGTAATGACCAAAGCACCAATAAAATTGAGCACCAGCCCTTCGCGCGCCATATGGGTGACTGAAATCTTGCCGGTTCCAAATACAATTGCATTCGGCGGCGTGGCCACAGGCAGCATGAAGGCACAGCTTGCACTCATCGCCGCAGGCACCATCAACAGCGCGGGGTCGACATCAACGGCAACGCCGGCCGCTGCCAGTATCGGCATTAACAGGATGGCGGTTGCCGTATTGCTGGTCATTTCGGTCAGAAAAGTCACAGTCAATGTGATGGTGGCGATAATAATCAATGGATGCAGACCGGCCAGTATGGCCAGTTTGTCCGCCACGAAGCGGGACAGTCCCGATTCCATGAATGCCTGCGCAATGGTAATGCCCGCCGCAAACAGAATGAGTATGCCCCAGGGCACCTTGACCGCGGTATCCCAGTCGAGCAGTTTTCCGCCGCGCCCGTTGGAAACCAGAAACAGGCACACCACCGCAGTAAGCGCCACAGTCGCGTCGGTCGCGCCTGGCAGGTCAAGCCATGTGCTCCAACCGCCAAACGGCTCGATGCGCGTCACCCAGGCCAGTACAGTCAGTCCGAAAATAATCAGCACGCGTCTTTCCTCGGGACGCCATGCGCCAACCTGTGGCATCGTCAATTCGCCGACATAATTCAGATTGCGCGTAAGCCACAAAAATGCCAGCGGCAGCATAATCGCCACAACCGGCAGTCCCCAGTTCATCCACTGCACGAAACTCACCGTGTTGCCGGTAAAGTCCTGGTACTCTTTCATAAACACCAGATTGGGCGGCGTGCCGATCGGCGTGCCGATGCCGCCGATGTTGCAACCGTAAGCGATTGCAAGCAACAGCGGAACCGCCAGTTTTTTGTCCGGGCTTTGATCGATGACGGCTATTGCCAGCGGCAGCATCATCAACGCCGTCGCCGAATTGGAAATCCACATGCTCAACAACGCGCACGCGCACATAAACCCGAACACAATGCGCCGGCTGCTGGTGCCGCCAATCAGCCGAACCAGTTCCAGCGCCAGACGGCGATGCGTGCCCGAATGCGCCATCGCCGCCGAAATCATGAACCCGCCCAGCATCAGCAGAATCAGATCATTGCCGTAAGCCTTGGCCACTTCCTCTTTCGGCAGCACACCGACAAGCGGAAAAACAACCAGCGGAATAATTGATGTTGCCGGAATCGGAATCGGCTCAAAAATCCACCACACCACGCACAATATCACCACTGCCGCCGTCCAGCAGGCTTTGGCGTCCCAACCGGAGAGGTGCATGATGAAGGCTGTCAATGATGCAAGTACAAGACCAAAGAATAAAGAATAGTGTCGTTCAGCATGCATGCTAATATTCCAGCTTATACTGAATTCTTGGGGTGTCGAGAATCTTCAATATCTCCATAGCCAAATCCACACAATATCTGCAAAGTGAAATAAGTTACTTAGTTTGAATTTCCACAACATAAGCAGACCGACAATCTGCTTCATTTGATTCGCATTTGCGCATGATTCTAAAATAAGTTGGAAAGATACCGCCGCCTTCGCAGAAACTGTTAATAAAAAATGATTTATCTTTTCTTCCAATTGCTGGATAACATTCTTTCTTCCCCGTGTGAGTTTTCCTTGTTGGACGAAGTGCTTCATATCTCTCTAACGTTTTTCGAATTTTTTCTTGAATATCGTCGTAATTGTTGATATCTTTTTTAAATTCTTCTTTTTTATCTTCGTCCTCAAAAAGTTTATATTTTCCGGAAATAGTAAGATATCTAACGAAAGGAATTCCTTTCTCGTTTATAAGAATTCTAGATTCAAGTGCTCCAGTAAAATGTGTAACTGGAATAAAATCACTACCAATTTTCATAAGGATATCGTGACCTGATTCATCAACTCCATGCAGAGTAGCAAAACCTGTTTTTTCATTAAACTCACATTTTGTAGTTTTATAAAAGGCCTTTTTGCCAATGGCTCTAAAATCAAAAATATCATCACTTTCTGATTTATAATCCATAAATAGATACTCCCCTTCTCCCATAAGCATATATTCACCTTCTAAAAGATTACATCTTTCGAGAGCTATTTCCTTATATCCTAGGCTTGGTGAATTTGTGGGCTGAAACACATTAGATCCCAATACGATAGAAATAAACAAAAGAACGACAACAAAATAAGTATGAATAACTCTCCTAGCTTGATCATTATCACGAGCCTTATTATCGAGCAGCTTGAGAGCATAAATGGCGAAGAGAGATACTGCGCCTACCGCAGCAGCCCCATTACTAAGGTCATTACTAAAGAAAGATTCCATTTTAATTATTTTTCCTTTTTTTTATTGCAATATTCAATATAAACAGCACAAAATAGCACGACAAAATCTTTTTGGCTGTGATAAAAATCATTGTTTCACCAGCAAAGTTGTGCATCAGGAATATTGATGGCGATCAGTGTGCAAAAAGCTTAAATTGGCATTTTAGTATTAACAAAATCGTTGACCGGTTAATTATTGAAAGCTAAGCTTCATGAAAGATAGTTTTCATTTAATCTCACCTCTAGGAGACCCCTAAAAACTAGACGAATTAAGTAAATATATCAGAAGCACATCGAGCAGCACATCGCAACACAGGCAAAATTTTTTCTCACAATCAACAAGAAAAGGAATAATGATGCAAAAACGGTGGATGCAGGATATTTATTACGTTTTGGTGGCAGCGGCATGCCTGGCCCTTCTCTCTCTTCTTGGCAGTTCAGCCGCAATGGCCGGGGATATTCAACCGCACTGCGCGTATTTGCCGATCGATATCGACAAATACGGCAAACAGCCATTCCAGAATCCGCCGGAAGTCCGGGCGGTGAATGGTAAGCTCGATACCACGTTTACCGTTCAATATACCGAAGCCAGAACCACTACGCTAGGTGGGTGTCCGCTAAAGCTGCGCACGTATAACGGTGAATTGACAGGGCCGACGTTGCGGGTCAGTCAGGGCGATGTGATCAACCTGATGCTGAAAAACCGGTTGCCGAAGGAAACGCCAAACGAAATTCAGGCGCAGTTCGAGCAGGAAAACCAGAACGCCTATCTCGATACCACGCCTGCATCGTACAACACCACCAACGTGCATTATCACGGCATGCACGTGTCACCGGTCGGCAACAGCGACAATGTGTTGCTGGCGATTCCGCCGCAGAGCGACTTCGGTTATGAAGTGAAAGTGCCGATGGATCATCCCGTCGGTTCGTACTGGTATCACGCGCATGCGCATGGCTCGACGGCAATTCAGGTGGGCAGCGGCATGGCGGGCGCATTGATTGTCGAGGACGATCCCAAGAAGATTCCCGCATCACTGAAAGCGGCCAACGCCAACGAAAAGATTTTTGTGCTGCAGACCATCCTGTACGACCAGCAGGGCGAACTCAACAACATCACCAGCCTGTTCCCCGGCCCGTCGAATCCGACGCCGGAAAACTGCAACGATCAGGGCGCGATGGATACCTGGCATTGTTCGCGCCGTCATATCACCATCAACGGGCAGATCGTTCCGATCATCACCATGAAGCGCGGCGAAGTGCAGCGCTGGCGGTTGATCGACACCGCATTCCGCGAATCGATATTTTTTGCCGTCGAAGGCCATGACCTGCACGAGATCGCGCTGGACGGCAATTACCTCGGGCGTGTCGATACCTGGAAGGCCGGTACACCGATTGAGCTGCAATCGGGTTACCGCAGTGATGTGCTGATCAAGGCCGGTATGAAATCCGGTAATTACCGCATTATCGATCAGGCTGCTTCGAGCAAGAAATCGCTGCGCCAGATCAATGAGCCGGAAAACCTGCTCGCCATTCTGAGAATTACCGAGGAAACGGACGACATGGCGTTGCCGACCAGCAAGGAAATGGCGGCGCTTGCGCCGTTTGGCGATACCGATTTGCGCAAGAAAGCTGTGGGTGTGCAGGAAGTCGTATTCAAGCTTGGTCAGGACGCGAAAGGCGGGAAGAATTACTTTCAGGTCAATTACCGTGCCTTCAATCCAAATCATGTGCGCCAGCTTGAACTCGGTTCGGTTGACATGTGGTCGTTGACGACTGTCGGCGACCCGGCCGCCATTCCCAACGCCATACCGCCGACGCCGCATGTATTTCACATCCATGTCAACCCGTTCCAGTGGGAGCGAAACGGCCCCGACGGCAAGCCGCAACTGGTCTGGAAAGATACGCTGCTGGTGCAGGGACCAGCGGTAACCAATGTCTATACGCAATACCGCGATTATATCGGGAAGTTTGTCATCCATTGCCATATTCTCGATCATGAAGACCTGGGTATGATGGAAGTTCAGGAAGTCGTGAGCACGCCGGTTGCACAGGCGCATTGATATTTCGGAACCTGTTTGGGATCTTACCGAAGAGCGTATCGCTGCGTTAAAATCAAGCTTAAATGCTCACACATACTTTGTGTATGCACCGTTTTCGCTCAATTTTGCCTGGCGCTGCATCTCTTGATCGAGATCTGGAACAGGTTATTCTTGCTCACAATTAATCAACCGTGGCCGGCGACCGGTTAAGGCTATTCGAGGTGAAGAATGAATAACAGAAGAAAACTGTCGCGGTATCAAAGCGTGCAGCAGATACTGGATCAAGCGCAGGGTCCGTGCATTCCGGATTATCAGGGACTTGGCGCTTTCTGGCGCAATCTGGATATGTTCAAGACGGCGGAATTGTATGGACAGCGTCTGATTGCGCCCGGGCCGGATGAATCCGGTCATCAGCCGGACAATTCCGGCGGCAAAAGCTGTTGCGGTGAAGGCGGCGTGGCCGATTCCCTTGCCGCCGACGAGTCGGCATTGAATCAGGCGCTGATAACTGGCGGCAGCGCAGCAACTGCGGGTGAATGCTGGCCGACCGGCGGCAAAAACCCGGCCAGGCAGACGGCCACCAGCCTTTCTGGTAGTACCGATCAGGCCGCGGTACAGGCGCAGCAGACGCGCAGCGACTGTTCCGCGTTGATCAAAGGGCTGCGCAGGCAGTTTCCTTTTGACGGCAGCCAGTTTCCACCGTTATTATGGCAGGCGGACAATGCGGTCAGTCCGGCCGATATTGACTTCATCGCGGCATGGATCGATGACGGTTGTCCCGAGACGGACGACGTCCAGGCCGGCACCCGAGAAAATGCCGGTACGCAAACGCGTTCCGCAGCCACGCAGTCCGGGGCGTCAGTGCTTGCGCTGGCCAGGGGCGATGCGCTGCATACGGTTTCCACCCGGCATTGCAACGCGATCAGCGATGAAATGCAGGGTTTGAAGGTCAGGAAAGAAGTGAGCACGCTGTCCGCAAAAGAGCTGTCGCTGCTGCGCGAAGCGCTGGCCTGCATGTACACCTACGATCCGCATATCTTCGACGAGCGCAGTTTTAACTACTGGGCGCGCATCCATACCGATTCCTGCCAGCATGGCTGGGAACAGTTTTTGCCCTGGCACCGGCTTTATCTGTATTTCTTCGAACAAACGCTGCAGGATTACGATGCATGTATTACGCTGCCGTACTGGTCGTGGAGCGATTACGCCGACGCCAACCGTACTACGTATAATACAGAGCAACTGGATATAGGCGTGCTGCCCGAAGCGTACGCCTGCTTTCTCGATGCCGCCGGGCTTGCCGTGCTGAAAGACAGCGGGTTGTTCAGTGACAGCGAACTGGAGAATCTCGCCAGACTGCAGAAAAAAGGAACATGCTATAACTCCGGTTTGCGTTTTCTCAAGGCGGCCAAAATTGATTATACCTTGAAGCTCAGCACCGGTAAGGTGGTGTGGTCGGACAAAGTGAACGCCATTTATTCCGAGCTGCGCCGCGCCAATCCGCTCTGGTTTCCCAATCGCTGGCCGGGTTCATTGGGTATTGCCACCCATTATCCCACTGCGGCGGATGTGGCGGGTATTCTGTCGTCGAAAAACTGGAACCAGTTTGGCGGCGGCCCCGTTTACGATCATCATTTCGGCTGGCTCGAGCAAATGCATAACGGCATGCATAACTTCTCGGGCGGCCAAAATCCCGTGTATTTATCCGCCGCCAAAGCGATAGGCGTTGATCAACCCGATCCGCAAAACAGCTTCAATCCGAAGTATGGTTACATGACCGATAATCGTGTCACCGCTTTTGATCCCATCTTCTGGGCGCATCACTCAAATGTCGACCGGTTGTGGGCTGTCTGGCAGGAGATGCACCCCGGTCTTGATCCGGAAGACCTGGATGGCATTTTGCCGCCCTGGTCGATGAATGTGGGCGATACGCTCAGCACGCGCAAACTGGGGTATGAGTATATGCGCGACAGTTACCATTATCCGGTAAACGGACAGCAGGGGCTGTTGCGGTTTAACGCTGAAAAAGCCGGTGTTAAGCCGCAGGTGCTCGATACATTCCGTAAAGCCGAGATACGTCTGCACCGCATGCATGTCGCCAATCTGTTCAACGCCGTGATCCGCGTGTTTCTCAATACACCCGATGCTACAGTCAAAACCCCGGTAGCAGACAATCCGCATTATGTCGGCCAGGTGACGACATTTCACGGCTCATGTTACGGCGGTCCAGGACATTGCGATAAACCGTTGCCCAGGACGCGCAGGTTCGACCGGCGGCCTTTGCAGCATCACGAACCGCGTAACTACCGGATTGATGCAACCGAGGCGGTGCAGCGTATGCTGACCAACGGCGAGAACGATATCAGCGTGCATCTGGTGGTGATGGGGCTCGATGGCCAACCGATTGACGATGCGGTGTTTATCGACGGTGTTTCGCTTAATTTCATCGATTAAACCAGGAGAATAGATACCATGAATCAGTTTAAAATTCATCCGGCTATCGGTTGCGCGCGGATTGGAAACAGCGAATCGTTTTATCTCGCGCCCGAGCAGCCTGGCGCACTGCCGATTGAGTGCGATGACCTGGGCCGTGAAATTGTCGATGAAAATGGACTGCCGGTTCGCGTCAGTCAATTCAAGGAATCCGGTAACCTGGGCCGTATCAAGCGGCAGGCCGCCCGTTTTCGTATTTTTGTGTATGACGCGCATCAAACCGAGAGCACGCGCGAGCTGAAAATCGGCGACACATTCCGGTTTCCGCTTGACACCTCAACAACCGGACCGCAAATGGTGGAAGGGACGGTCGTCGATATCGAATGGACCGTACATCTGGCCAATAAAAAGGCGTCTTGGTATGCATTCAGCGAAAATGACGGCATGCATGGTTATCGTCCCAATCATCCTTTGCGCAATCCGGAGGTGACGCAGCCTGGCCGGCGGCGACAGTTGATTGTCGATCCCGGCCCGCGCACCGTTTCCGGCGATGACGGTAAAGCGTCATTTTCCAAAAATGACGGCAGTGCGTATCCGCAGAGTTTTCCGCCGCCCGATATTCAGCCCTACAGCATTGCCACGCTGGGTGAAATGAGGGTTAATGAAGACAATGATCGTCACCGCCGTCTGATTGTGCTGGGCGGCTACGGCCGCTCCGGTTACAAAGGGGCTGACGGTGGTACGATTCCTGTCATCAGCAACTACGCCAATAATGACGGCTGGTATGATGATGTTTCCGACGGCCCGGTGCGCGCGAAAATCAAGTACAGTTATATTCACCGTTATACCGATGCGCAGGGAAAGCCGCTCAGCAAGAAAAAATTTTCAACGGTTGATGTGGATGCCCCGGCCTGGCTGCTGGTGGGTTATCCATCGTATGCGCCGGAAATCGAAGACATGATTACCCTGGATGAAGCGATTTACGATTTATCGGTGCGCCATTTCGCATACGACTCTGCGGTTTATGGCGTTGCACCCTTCGACCGTCAGCATAATCAGCCGCAGACAGCGGAACAGTGGGCTGTTTGGCGCAGTGCCGCCACCTATAACCCGGATTATTATCCGCATTTTTTCAGGGATATCTGGCCCATCTTCAACCGGCCGGATAATTACACGTTTACCTACGATTTCGATCCCTTTGGCGGCGGCGTGCCGCATAATCGGGGTACCGGCGGCAATCTCGACAAAGCGGCGCTTTCGCAACCGCCTAAAAACGGCATGGACCCCAACCGGCAGCATCGGGCGTTTATCTATGCGATTATGCGCAAACAAGGACAGGAAAATCTGTATACCGTACCCGATGACTTAAGCGAACAGTTTGTGTCGTCGTTTAACAACTCGGCTTCAAAGCCGCGTCTGATGCCGATGCTGAACGGCAACAATCCTATCAGCAATACGGTAACGGATAAATTTTTACGCATGACCGATACGCAACTGTTTTTCCTGAAACAGTGGATGGAAGGCAAATTTATCAACGAATGCGATGAATGGGGTGAAGGCGATGCCGCGTGCGACAACCCCTGGGCCGATCCGCCAAAGACCGGTAGCGCGATTGATCGCGGCGTACTGGGCAATGTATTGGGCGGTGCTTTTTGTCCCGGTGCCGAAGTGGGATGGATTATGCTGAATCCGGCTATTTACAGCAGCGCATACCGTATCCATCAGGCCGCGTACACCGCAGGCGGCCTCAGTATTCCCGCGTCGGTGGCGGCCAGCGACGGCAGCCAGGCCGATGACATCGCCAGGGGGATGGAACCGGGCGATTTGACCAAGTATATGGGGCTGCCGTGGCAGGCGGATTTTCATGAATGTACCGACCAGAACATCAATGTCACCTATGAGATGTGGAATAACATTTATCCCGGCAGCACAGGCGATCCGGTCAAACAGAATGTCGCCTACAACATTCCCTGGTGGCCCGGTCACAGGCCGATGGTGATTCAGACGGCCAGTGGTCAGCAATACTACTGGACGTCCGGCATCCCGGATAACTATGCCGGGGGTGTGCAGATGGTCAGCGACTGGGTCAATCTCGGTTTTATAAAATTTGAACCCAATGACGGTACCCCGGGCTACTATCAGGTGGAGCGCAACGATAAGGCGCTGGGGCCACAATTGCAACCCGGAGAACGGACACTGGGCGGCGAAATTAAAGGAGAGTCAGGCGATGAATGATGCTGCGGGCGGCGTGCCTTCTGTATTGGTCGGGACATGGACTTATCGAAGTTTTTTGAGTAATCTGGATGTTGATGCCGATTTTGATACGCTGGAATTCGGGCGCGGTAATATCCGCGTCGATCCGGGGCCGATGCAGGTATTTTCAGGGCTGATTTACGGGCCCGGCTGGGCGCTTAAGCTGAAAGGGTCGGTCGGTTATGGCAATCCCTTTAACGTTCGTTTTCAGGGCGTCGGTGTTGTCGGGGGCGCGCAGTGGATATACGATTATAAAGGCTACCTGATCCCCGATTGGCCCAACGGCATTGATCAGCGACCCGCGTTGGTCGGTTCGATTGTACGCACCATTGCCCATCCGACAGGACCCAATGGAAAGTCCACTGCACCCGCTGGCGTTGTGGCGCAATGGATAGCCGTTAAGCAGTACAATGAGGCGATTTGATTCTGTTTCGCAACGATACGACGTAGTCATCGTTGGCGCGGGCGCCGCCGGTTGTGCTGCTGCGATTGCGTTGTTACAACAGATGCCTCAACTGACAGTGCTGTTGCTCGAACGCAACGGCGCAGCGTTGCAACAATTCCGTATCGGTGAAACGTTGCCGCCACAGACGGCCGTACTGTTTCAACAACTCGGTTTGCTTGAATCCTTTCAAGCGCGTGGCGATATGCCGGCTTTGGGAACCCGTTCATACTGGGGCGGCGCGCAGGTCAACGAGAATCCGTTTCTGTATTCTTTTTACGGTCACGGCTGGCATATTGACCGGGTTGCATTCGATTGCTGGATGATGCGGCAGGCCGAAGCCGCAGGCGCGACGGTGATCAAAGGTGCGGTTTTGACGGGTGCGCCGGAATATGATGAACGCTGGCGTTTGACGGTTAATCGCAACGATGCCGAATCGATGACAATCGATGCGCCGCTGGTTATCGACGCCAGCGGACGCGGCGCGGCATTTTGCCGCAGTCTTGGCATTCGGGCGAACAAGCTGGATAAACTGATGGGCATTTTTCGTTTTTTTCAGGCCGATAATGGTGCCGGTGACCGCGTTGTTGACAGTTTTACATTGGTTGAAAGCAGCGCGGATGGCTGGTGGTATTCCGCCGATCTGCCGCATGGACGGCGGGTCGCGGCGCTGATGACGGACAGCGATCTTGTGCGGGATCTGAAAGTGCTCGACGAAAAAGGCTGGCATCGCGCCATGGCGCGTGCCCGTCAGACTTGCAAACGCTTTGTCAACACCAGACCGCTAACGCCGCTGCAGGTCAGGCCGTCTCACAGTCAATATCTGAAGCGGTTTAGTGGAACCGGCTGGTACGCGGCGGGCGATGCGGCGACGCTATTTGACCCACTTTCATCGCTGGGCATTTTTAAAGCGATACGGCACGGCGTGCTGGCGTCCTATGCCGTCAGAGACGATTTGCAAGGCAAGCCGGGAGCTGGACAAAAGTACCATCATGTACTCCAGTCCGAATTTGAACATTACCTGCGAACACGCCGGAACTATTATGCGATGGAAGGCCGCTTTGCCGGCGCGCCGTTCTGGCAACGGCGGCAAGAGGGAAGGTTGACGGAAATAACGGCGTAAGCGGTTTTTGTCTACTGTATTTGTTCGCTGTACCAGGGCGCTACCTCACGTGCGCTGATCATTCTGTCTTTACTGTTTTTTTAGCCTATGAATAGCCATATAGAAAATCAGTTGAATATCATGACACAAAAAAATTTCCTGAAAACCCAAACTGATTCAACTTCAATGTGATTTTAAACACACAAAAGTATAATATTCGCACGTAAACTGGTTGAGTAAAATTATGTGAATTGTAAGTTGTGGTATGGCCTGATCTTAATCATGTTGTGCTGACACTGTTTTCAAGGCTTAAATACGGATGAAACGATGCGAACTGAAAATTCAGGAAACAATAAAGTGATCAGCTTTTCTACGATTCCCGATACCGCAGCGCCGTTTTTGGTATTTGAAAATATTTCGAATCCCTATCGGCCGGACTTTTTTTCAGATATAGATTTAAAGGGTTTTAAAATTGACGGCCAGTTTAAACTGGCTTTCAATGAAAAAGTTTTGCCGGGAGACGGTGCTGTTGTGATCAGTAACGGTACGGAAACGCGCATTGTGCAAATCGATGACGCCAGTCAAGTCACTTTCGATGAATCGGGCGGCGTTACAATCGATTTAAAAAATGACCTGATTGCCGGAACAACATACCAGGTACGAATGGCAAAGGGTGTGATTGTCGATACAGCGGGTAATGATTTTGTCGGATTGGATGTGACCAGCAAAATGGTAAAAACTTCCGAGCCGGTATTGACGTTCAGCAATGTGAGCCGAGAGACTGCAGGCTATGATTCTGAAGGTTCTTTTTTTCAGTTTATCGCCGATGACTTAGTCATTAAAGCCGACGACAAGATTGTTTTGGGCTTTGACGAAAAAGTCATTGCGGGCAGTGGCGATATTATTTTCAGTAATGGTGTTGATACCGTTACCATTCCCATCACCGATACACGCCAGGTTATCTTTGAAGAAAGCGGCAGCGATGAATATGCCCGCGTTGTCATCGACCCAATCGATGACTTGACGCCCGGCACAACCTACCACGTCTGGATGGATAAAGGCGTTATTAAGGACACAGCGGGAAATCCGTTCGCCGGAGGCAGTGTCAACCTGAAAATAATTGATTCCGCACCCTTATTAATCGATAGTAATCCATCTAATCGCAGTGTATTCAAAATTGACGGTAGTGCCGACGGAAAAATCAAATTAACGTTTGATGAACCGGTTATGGCGGGTCATGGCGATCTTGTTCTCAGCAACGGTAAAGACGAACGCTTTATTGCAATAGATGACACCAGTCAGGTGACTTTTGATCGCTCGGGAGAAGTAACCATCGATTTAACCGAGGATTTAATCGCCGACACTACGTACACTGCACAAATGGCAAGTGGTGTCATAACTGATACGGCAGGCAATCCGTATGCTGGTTTCAATAATGCGACATTTAAAACCGTGATGTCTAACCCATTGATGACAGGGAAACTCGCTTTACCCGGTACTTTTGATGGCGTGTTGCTTTTTGATGAACCTGTCAAAGCGAATAGTGGCGATGTGATTATCACGGGTGAACGGGTAGTCAATAGTCTTTCGCTATTTCTAAGTCATGAAATTCGTACCGAAATTGTCAGCATTCCCATAAACGATTCCAGTCAGATTGGCTTTAATCTTTATCCTTATACAACAGACAGTGTAACGATTACACCGCACCTTGCTCCGCGCTTCAGTTTTAACCATTTTTCGATTGTCAAGATAGAAAACGGCGCGATAACGGATTTCGACGGTAATCCATTTAGAGGGTTTAATCAAACTGGCAGTGCCGAAAATTCAACCGGGCCGATATTGTTAGCCAGTATTCCGGCCAGTGGTTCGGTTATCAAAACCGATGATGATATTCGGTTAATCTTCAATGAAAAGGTTGTGCCTGGACACGGCGATATTATCTTCAGTAATGGTACGGATACCCGAACTGTTCCGATTAATGATGCCAGCCAGGTGATTTTCGACGCGCTTGGCAATGTTTTCGTCAATCCACACGACGATTTGTTGGTTGATACCACTTATACCGTAAGTTTGACTAATGGTGCAATTCTCGATATGGCGGGAAATAGTTTTGCCGGTTTTAGTAACGGCCAAATAAAAGTAGTGGATTCAGCCCCGTTATTACTGGGTAGTAACGCATTGAATTATGGAATTTTTGGAACCGACAATATCCCCAGTTTAAATCGGTTCAGTTTTATTTCGGATGATGGTAGATTTTTTCGAGCCGACGAAACAATCAGTTTTTATTTTGATGAAAAAGTTAAGGCTGGAAAAGGCGATCTTATTCTCAGCAGTGGCACTGATACGCGCATTGTTGCAATTGACGACACCAGTCAGGTATTTTTTGATGAATTTGGCGGTGTTTCCATTGATCTGACTGAGGCTCTGATTCCTGATACGACATACAATGTTTTAATACCAAATGGCGTTATTACCGATATATCCGGAAATACTTACGCCGGATTATCGTATGCAGCCATTAAAACCATCAAGCCCGTCGATGCGACCAAACTCAATCCTTTACTCTATTCCGTTAAGGTCGGCGATGCAATTGAATTGGATTTCATGGAAAAAGTAGTGCCGGGCAGCGGCGATATTTTTATCAGCAGCGGAACAGACACGCGCATCATTGCAATTAATGATACCAGTCAGGTTACTTTTGATGACTCTGGTATAGTCATCATTGATCCTGCGCAGGATTTGCTTAAGAACACCAATTATGAAATGCATATCGAACATGGCGCTATCGTCGATACCGATGGCAATCCCTTTGAAGCGCCTTCATACTTGTCGTCGGCTAATGCTGAAGTGATACCCATATTTGATCTGACTGATTATGAATCCAATGCGGACAACCTAAACCTGGATGGGGTGATTTATACCAGTACTGGTGTATTGCTGTATTGATTTGTTAATCGGATTTTGAGGTGTATTGTCCGGTGAATTGCACCTGAACAATGCGTGCAAAACCATCGAATAACTTCGTATGTATGAAGCATTCTTAGTAAGGCACTTTCTGATCACTATGCCAGGGTGCTACGTCACGTGCGCTGATCATTCTGTGTTTGCTGACGGTGTAACCGTCAAAATCTGCCTGCTCGAGTGCGCTGATGAGGTGCGTACCGGTAGCGACATGCACGTTAACCTGTCCCTGTCCCACTGAAACAATATGATTGCCGTCTTTTTGCATGCGTACGCTAAAGCGTGTGCCGAGATTCTCGATCAGGGTTTCGCCGACTTTAATGCGAAAGTCTTCCTTCTGCTTTTTCTTGATATCAAAATAAGCATTCCCCCGAAACAGCTCAATGCGTAGTGGTTCGTAATCGGTGACGGCGCACAAACTGCTGTGGTCCAGAGATATTTCAATTTCCGGTGTTACGGATACAGTGAGATACTCGTGTGCATTTGTTTCATGGAACCGGATGCTTTGCGGCCTGGACAGATACCAGGCAAATATACCGAGCACCACACAAATACAGAGCAATGCAAAATGAAACAGCATCTGCCGCCAGGTGAGTTTGACGGGTTTTGAGGTTGAGTCGGAATCTTTGGGTGCGGACATGGATTTGTGTATGTACTGAATGCTATCGTTAAACAATCCGCCATTATAACGGGCGTATGCCGCCAGTACCAGTTGTGCAGACTTGCTTTTTTCGTCCAGGCGCCGGAATTCATCGTGAAATGAATATTTTCATCCTGCATTGCCGCGACCTGGCTGAAAGCAGATATAAAATTATAGGGCATCTCTAAAAATCCATACTTCGTTGTTTACAAAAAATGTTTCCTTACATATCAATCATATGCTGCGTCAACATTTTTTGTTCTCGCCTCGTCTTGTTTAAAACTCTGAATTTTTAGAGGTGCCCTATAGATATTTTGCAAAAAATTCAGCTATAACCTTCTTGACAAACAAGGCGCAGAAATTAAACTTGGAGACTAATACATTACTTCAATTTAACGAAAATAATCACCATATGCATGTCAATATCGCCATGAAAAAAATAATAATACTCTTCGTCTGTCTATTTTTCAGTGCTTGTGCAGGAATTCAGCGCGATCCGGGAGGCTTGTCGGAAATTGCAGCGCAGCCGGAAAAAGACCGCAATACATTTGCTGAACATGAATCAGTAGCCGAAAACAATCCGTCAGACCCACAGAAACAGGATAGTACACTTCCGCCGATTATTGAAAATAATAACAAAGACGTTGCGCTGTTGAATGTTGAGGAAAGTGAAAAAAATGTCGTCAAGGAACCGCTCTGGCCTACCGAAACCGGGTACGCAACATATTATGCTCCCGGTATGGAAGGAAACTTGACGGCAAGTGGCGAACCGTACGATTCAGAACAGCTTACCGCCGCGCATCGAACCATTCCAATCGGCAGTGTAGTCCGTGTGACAAACCCGGAAACACAACGGCATGTGACTGTTCGAATCAATGATCGCTGGGGTGGCGGTGGAGACCGGATAGTCAATTTGTCCAGACAAGCCGCGGTTGAACTGGGTTTCGGAACGGCCGGAATGATATTTGTGCACTTGGATGTCGAGTCGATTCCAGCCGGCAGGAGCATGTACGCCGGACCGCAGCCAGTGCCGTTACCTTCAAAAATCCAGGCTGATCAAGCAGTAAACCATTCAAAGTTGAGTATCTGCCAGAATGAAGCAGATATATTGGGTCTGAGTGGGGATTTTTTTCGCAATCATGTGCTCGGCTGCCTGGAGCGCGGTCAGTAAGCCCGCCATACCCGACATCTTCTATCGTTTAATACTACCGAAATTTTCAGAATCCTGCTGTTTCTGAAAATTTCCGGAGCAGAAATAGTCTAATCGCCAGAGCCTCTCTGATACCAGAGGATGACATCACGTATTTACACATGCCCATCCCAGGCTTTGAATAAAATTCTGTTGGCCATGTGGCCGAAACCGGGGAAAACCACGCCTGATGGCAGGAATACAGAATTACCTGCAATTTCAAATGTGAGAACAACCCCTGGAACGGGATGCGGCAATATGCCACATTGTTTTAATCCGTGATGGGGCAGATAATACCGTTACTGATTTTGTTTTTCCCGGCTTTGCAATCCGGGTGTTCATGCAGTCACTGAGTCTTCCCCCGAGCCATCGAATTCGTCGAATTGATGCGAATTACTCCCTCCACAAATCTTCTTTCCGATGGCTCTTCTCCGGCTTTGATGTCCTGTCAAAGCCGGATTTCATCGTCTGGCATGATCTGAGGAGATATTTTTTGTGAGCAACACAGTATTGTGACGAAACGGGCTAAGCAGGCAGTCCGCGATGCGGGTGCCCGCAAATATGATTTATAGAGATGTCCTTTAATTGAGGTGTTATGCAAATCCGGCTGAGAGCGCCCCGCATATTACAACTGCGGCGCGCTTTCCGGCCTGGCGCGAGTCAGGCAATTTATGAATGTGCTGAATGTATTGAGGGGTATGAAGGTGAAAGGCGTATTTTGTCTTCGGCAGATGATCTGAAATTGCGGCTTGCGCGTTTTATTTCGAGACGGTGTTTGAACGCGATTACAGTCAACCCGATCATCAGCAGTGCAAAAGCAGAAAGCTCTGGTACGGCAGGCAAAACATCCCAACCGATAACGTCAAATGCCAACAGATCTTCTGGCGTTACGAGGCCAAGTTCATTTCGAAAAAAAGTGGGATCCATGATGCCGAGACCAAGATTGTCAAGCCAGTGGCTTGCCTGATATCTGTCGCCAAAATTCTTTCCCGTCGAAAAAAAGGCCAGATTTGTTGCACCGCCATCGATTGAAAAAAACTTGCCCCGATTGTCTGCCGACATATCTGTTACGCCGGAAATAGCGCTTAAATCAGAATAACGAAACAGATCCAGTGTGCTGGACAAGTAATCGTTATCGGTAGCACTGCCGAGACGGCCCGAGTCCAATCGGTCAACACCGCTGATAAAACCCAGTGAATGACCAATTTCATGTATTGCAATGCCAACAAAATCGAAGGCGCCGCTATTTATACCATCGCCATTATCAAAATCCCACACATGATCGGTATTGAAGTTAATCGTACCGTCGATGACGAATGGGTTTTGATATAAACCTATAGCGCGTGCATTGGCTAATGTCATATAAACATTGGCGTTATTTGTGCCGTCATCGTTATCCAGATAGGGTGACGCACTAAAAGCACCGTTGGGATTATCTGAAGTGCGATTAATGAAGGTATCAAAAGCCGGGCCTGCCGCCAGGTTTTGTGTCGCCGTAAGATCAGAACGCGTTTTTGCATCGGCTATCAGCGCACTGCGTACCGCAGAATAGTTGATTGTTATAAATGAGTTGGAAGCTTGTCCAAGCACGTTCGACGGCAGTGAATCAAAGCCCACGTTAAGATTGACAGTTACATTGTCAGTGAATAAAGACTCCCAAAATGTTGCGGCTTTTTGAATGCCTGCTTCGGCGGGAGTATTTTTTACACCGCCGATATCATTCAGGTTTATTGTCAATGCATGCACTGACCCGAGGTTGAGGGTTAGCAATAATCCGAGCAGGCCTGATAGTATTTCTTTTCGCATAGACTTATTTCCTTCATCCAGGTTAGCATTCATACGCCCTGTTGTATTTTGCCGAAAATAAAACAATACATGTTTAAACGTCTTTCAACCGAAATAATCAGGATTAAAGCAATCGGATATAATCCTGTTGGCTCAAATAGCCGGGTTGAGTTCTTGTTAAAAAGAAAATTTGTAGAATTTATACTTGAATTCAGGGGGCTGATGGTAAAGAACAGAAGCAACCAGAAGCCGCCAGTCATCAGAGGTGCTCGAATCTTATCAGGTATTAATGACTGAAAGAAGGATTTTTGTTAATTCTGCCTGGCATATTGTGTACACAGTTTAACAGCCCGTTGAAAGCGTACTGATTGCATCGCTGCTGCGGCAGCAAGAACAGGCTAAAATGCTATTTACTATCCATAAACACCGTTATTTTAACCTGTTTTTGCTTTGTGTCGACTTCTGGCTGTGTTTGAATCAATTTTCAAGTTTGCTAATGGCATGAACCCGGCAGTAATGAAGCATTGGCTGGTTATTAATCAAGGAAAAGCGGGTACTCTGGGTTCGGTTTGTTCGACTTCGACACGTGGTATATGCAGCTTGATCAGTGTTTCGATTTCATTGACGCGTTCGGACGAGACATCGGCCAATACCAGAAATTCACCCGCTTCAATCGCATTTTCAAATGCCTTGATGCGTCGATTGCCGATGCTCATGCCCACCATACCACTGAGCCATGCGCCCACGCCGGCGCCTGCGAGTCCGGTTGCCAGTAAAACGCCGCCTGCAATAACAGTCGACGCAGGCGGCAGGGCTACAGCAACCAGTCCAGCAAGCAGGCCGGTCGCACCGCCTAGCGCGAGCCCCTGTTCTACTGCAGGAACAAAATCGCTTTTTTGTAAAAGACTGGCTTCCGGCAGATTTTCAAGCGGCGTCCCGCGTTTTGCAATGACATGAATATGTTTTTCTTCAATACGCGCCAGCAGCAGTTCGTCGACGATTTTTTTTGTCACGTTGATATCAGGCACTAGAAAATAGATTCTTCGCATGATTTACTCCTGTTTAATGTCGCGGTGCTGAAATCAAGCCTTAAAACCAATTCAAATCAAGCACGCACGCAGTTTATCGGGTTTCTATTGCAGCATGATGTAAATATCAACACTACAAAATCACCTTATCAAAACAGGTTGGATTTTTAAATACGTGTGAATACGTATAGGGGTACGCCGATCCATTGCATATAGATATTTATTGCCGGATTTAATGGTGTATGCATGTAGGAAAACCGGTGAATGGGGGCGTGTCGAGAAGCGGTGGTGTTGAATAGTGCCCGTGGAATATACAATATTCCTGAATGTGTCAGGCTATAAATTGCGCCATCGCGCAATTTTTTTCAGGCCAAGTTGTTTTTTACTGTTTAAACCCGGTTTTGATATTATTGGCTTTGTTGGGATGTGAGTTGAATACTTTATAGAACTGTGGCTCGTTAGCCTTGACCAGCAATTTGTACAGGTCCTGGCTGTTGAGGCCGCGCTCAAGCTGTAATAATAAAGCGGCAAGGCCGGTGACGTGGGCGGTGGCCATTGAATTGCCGGAGATGAAGTCGTAGGCGCCGTTGGGGAGTGTAGTGAGGATTTGTTCTCCAGGTGCGGGGACAATCTGTGCTTGTGTTTTATACGATGTTTGCAACATGTGATTGTGGCTTTGCACGCCGATCACGCCCGGCTGTTGCGCCGGAAAACCGGATTTGTCATCTTGCCGGTCGGTTTGAGAGGCGATGACAATAATGCCTTGCCGAACAGCGGCATCGATCAGTCTGGCCAAAAGGGGATCGTAAGGCCCGGTCAGACTTAAATTAATGACGTCTACCTTCATGTTGATGGCGGTGTTCAACGCCAGGGCCAGGGTAAAGCTGTTGCAAACCGCATCCAGGTTTCCTTCAGAAATTCCCCAGCAGGCTTTCATGGCAACAATGCGGCTATCGGGCGCCAGACCGACTATGCCCTGTCCATTGTTTGCCTTGGCGGCAATAATGCCGGCAATTGCTGTGCCATGCCCGTCACTGGGAAAAGCGGTGGCCTGATCTGCAACAAAATCCTTAATGACATTAATCTGACCGTCCAGATCGGGGTGTTTTGCATCCACGCCCGTGTCTATAATTGCAATGGTTATATTTTTGCCCGTTACCTGACTGTGGATCTTTTCCAGATTGAACGGATGAATACTCGATTGCAACCGGTAATAGGGGTCGCTGTATTCCCTGGCCAGAACCTTAAACGTCGCCATCGATTGAACATTATCGATACGGTTGTCATTCGATAATGTCGCAATGATTTCAGCAACTGACTGGTTTTCATTGATCAGATAAACAACGCAGTGCTCGCCTATTTCGCTGATCGACCATTGTGCAAGAATGGTTAACTTGTAATCCGCTTCTATACTGCTGGCAATCCGCTGGCTCCATGTCGAGCTGCCATATTCACCTCTTTTACGATACGCCTGATTGATCTGGCCGACAGGAATCCGATCGATATGCTTATCGGAATAGGTGACCAGAACAATGCGTTCAGCACGATTCGTATCAAATAGCAATGGATCGATAACCAAATCCTGCCCGGCGCTGACCGGCAACGCAGAAATACCCAGAACCGCAAACAGGAAGGCAATAAACACCAGCAATTTCTTTAGAAATAATATCAACATAGCAGGCTCATTCGGATGAAAGTGGGGCAAGCGCCAGTTCGGCAAAAAACACATGTGCGTTGTTACGTAACTCGCTTATGGCATCAGTTGCTTCCATAGAATATTTTTGTTCGCCATCGATAAGAATTTCATAAATACCGTTTTGGTATGGCCCATTGACAATATGGCCGTGTACACTGCCGACAATCGCGTCGATTTGCGCCATGTCTGTCTTGTCAGTAAAAATGACGCGTATCAAATTGGATTTCCTGCTTTCATCAAGCGATTCGGACGGCTTGGCCAAAGTCCGGTACTCATTTTCCGGCAGACTCATTTCAAGCGTCGTATTGAATATAAACGCCGTTGTCATCAGCACTATTGCGAAAGTCAGCGCGAGATGTTTTCTAAAGTCATTGAATTGAAAGAAAAATCTTTGAAAATTCTCGAGTCTTTTACCAAAGGATGCAGATTGGGGAGCGAGCTGTGTGTCAATACGCATTTTGAGCCGATTAAACGACGCGTTGGACATTTGCTGCAAAAGCTCTGCCTGCTGGATATTCTCATAGACCTGCCGCTGCTGCTTTAATTCAATGCGGCATGTAAGACATGTCTTGATATGACCTTCTACCCGCGCCAGTTCCTCAGCACTCAGCGTCCGGTTGATAAACCAGGGCAAAAGACCCCATACCTCACGATGTTCGCGATTACTGCCGGTTTTGCTATTCACTGACATCTCTGTTCGCTCCTGCCATTAATCTTGCTGAAGTGATTTTGCCAGAATTTTTCGCGCATGAAACATTCTGGTTTTCACGGTGTTTTCCGGGCATTGCATAATCTCAGCGATCTCATTGTAATGCAGGCCTTGAAAATAAGTCATTTCAACAACCGCCCGCTGTTCAGTCGACAACTGTTTGAATGCAACTTCCAGCCAGTTACTGGTCTCCACCTGAGAAATCCAATCCGTACCTTTATCAGGAAAATAATCCAGCTCATCATTAAACTCAACAGAACGGTCCTCATCAGCAATCGATTTCTCAATACTCTTCAATGCCTTGAAATACGCAATGCCCAGTATCCAGGTTGATGGACGGCATATCTGATTATACGTTGAAGCCTTATCCCAAACGACATACATCACATCATTAATCACTTCTTCAATGCCGTTCTGCGTTCGCGTAATGCGAAAAACAAATTGAAACAACCGGTTAAAATAAAGCTGATAAAGCTGCTCAAATGCCTTCTCGTTCCCTGCCGCTGTTTCAGCAATCAACTGCTGCTCTCTCGCCTGCATTTTCGGTGAGGCATAAATACTCTCTTTATTATTTCTGGGTGATATGGCCATGATCCATTAATTCAATGAGACATCGTTACTTAGTTCCACTTACCCGTTAATCCACAATCATCATTAAATGGTTCAATGGATTGCAAAAAAATTAGAAACCAAACGTGATTGAAAACAGTACGCGGTTACCGACACCATCCGGTTCAAATTGCCAATCCTGGGGGAGTACCGCTTTCGTCGCGGCGTGCGTAGAGCCATAGTAACGTAAATCAATGCCTATATTCCGCGAAAAATGCATGGTAAATCCGGAAGTCCAATAGACATAATCATAATGCAGATTCTTTTTTTGTTTATTGTAGCCAAAAGTACTTGAGAATTCGATCAAATCGGTAATGGGATAACGCCCCGTCATTTCATAACTGAAAGACATATGTTTTTGATTATAGCTGTTCTCGGAAAAAGCCAGCGCAACCGTCAGCAAATCACGAAAATGCGTTAAGAAATAAAACTCATTGTAATCGGCATGCCGGCCAAAAATATTGCCATCATAAAGATAACGATTCCATTCGACATTAAACCGCCAGTCTTTGGATAATCGATGTGCGTAACCAAAATAAGGCCTGAATTCGAGTTTCGAACGATTCGCGAAATCATGATCGGCAAAATTAACCGAAGAAAAATAGGAACCCAAATAGAACCCGGTTTTGAACTCATAATCAATATTGGCTTGAACAAACGGTTTTTTATCGCTTTTGGAATAACCGCGCCAGAAATAATCCGTCGACCCGGTCACGCTTGCACTGAGTTCAGCATGGCAAACGGCTGTGCTGAAAAAAAGAAGTGCAAATAAAAGTAACAGTGGCAGATTATGAATGGCCTTATTCATTTGGCAAGATTGAACAGAAGGAAAACAACAGACAGATAGGGCTAAATACCTTGTCAGTACCAGGAGATGTATGTGTGATAAAGAAAACTTCTTTTTATAAAACAAAAAATTAAATGATTAACTCAGGAAGTGTTAACAATGAATGAATTATTTCTGCTCACTCATAGTTAGTGCCCCCCCCGGTACAATAATGCAAAACGATAAAGCTAAATTGAATTATCGCATGCTTTGAACCTTTTTGGGGATTAAGCGGATATAATGTGTGTAAAAAACACATGCGCCCAATGTGAAGGGCGGCAAAGTGTTTATTATTAGTCGTATAGCTGCATTTGTTTTTCCAAATTCATGGCTAAGTATCTTAATATATTGAATTATTTAATTTTCAAGAAATCATTAGATCGGGCTTTGCGATGAATGCGGTGGATGGCCGTTCGCAAATTCTAGTCATGGGCAATCTATCGTTTGCAAGATAACCGGACCGTTTTAGTACTTTTGCCGGTTTGGTTTTTATAATCGGCTCAGTAACTTGATAATGTGCATGATTGGTCGTCGTTAAACCGATGTGGGCATCGCTCTGATTGCGAAAATATTCAATGGCATAATTGAATCACAGCCCCGGCACAATAATCTGAAAAAAAATTTAATTAACATCGAATGATGTTTCTGATGATGACAGTAAAAAGGGAACAAGTATGTTTTGCTCGTCAATAGTTTGTGAAAATTTTCTACTGGTTATTCAATCGTTTAAAAGAAAGCAAACTGGCTTGAAGTCTGGCATGATCGCTTTTTCTTATTTAAACGGTGGTGCTGAAAAATGGAATTATGTCTACTGGCCGCTTACCGGCAATGTTCAGTAATCCGGCCAAACCCGGCCGGCCTAACCCAATATAATTTGTTCGCACGGGATCCTTTACATGAAAAACACCAGGCGCATTCGTCAGCGAGAAATTTCACCTAGAATTTACAATTTGTTTTCCCTGAGTCCGTTAGCCAGAATCCTGAGTGTGCTGATTGCCATCGGTACCTTGATGGCGTCAGCCGGCGTTCAGAGCAAAAACCTGTGTGAAACAAATGCGTCCTTGGTCAATCCGCTTGCAGCAGCCAGTTCTGGAATTGGCGGCACAGGAATTAACAACAGTGGTATCGGCGGAACAGGAGGCAAGGTAGTCTTGGAAGGTGGCGTCGGTGGCACGGGTGGAAAGGTGGCGAGTGAAGGTGGCGTCGGCGGCACGGGTGGAAAAATGGCGAGTGAAGGCGGCATCGGCGGTACGGGTGCAAAGTTGGCGAGTGAGGGCGGCATCGGCGGTACAGGTGACAAATTGACCGAGGATGGCGGTATCGGTGGAACCGGTATCATAGGCGTTATTACCGGTTTTGCCAGTATTTGTGTCAATGGAATTGAAGTCCATTATGATTCCAGCACTTCTGTCTCTATGGATGGTTCTCCTTCAACTCTACGGGACTTGATTGCCGGTCAGATTGTTGTCGTGCGTGCCGAGGGTTCGGGTGATGAAGTCAACGCGAGTCACATTGCAATTATGCATGCTGCGGTCGGACCGGTAACACACATCGACCATGCTTCCCGGGAAATTCAGGTAGTCAATCAAAGCATTCAACTCCAGGTACAACAGACTACGGAAAGATTGGCTATGGGTGAA
This sequence comes from Nitrosomonas sp., assembly GCA_031316255.1. Lineage (NCBI taxonomy): Bacteria > Pseudomonadati > Pseudomonadota > Betaproteobacteria > Nitrosomonadales > Nitrosomonadaceae > Nitrosomonas > Nitrosomonas sp. The sequence continues at coordinate 2,291,964 of JALDQW010000001.1, forward strand.
TGGGTGCGCGTAAGTGGACACCGTCTGGCTAACGGAACAATTATTGCATCGCAGATTCAATCGATTTCACCGATAGAACACGCCATCATTAACGGCACGATTTCCAGGATTGGCGGCAATGAGATTGTGGTTGATGGAACCCGGATTGAACTTGATCCACATACGCATTTGACGGGCTTGAGTGAAGGTACCGAAGTATCCGTCACTGGCAACTGGAATGGGGCGGGCATACAGGCCCAGACTGTTCAGGTTGATCCAACATGGCATAGTCTGGGTAATGTTAGCCGTGTTGTGATGGAGGGATATGTCCAGGCAGTTAACGATCAGGCGCTGCTATTGAATAATCAGAAAATCAGAGTGATTCCTGATGCTCAGATTGTTGGAGCAGATCATGAAAAACTGCAAATGAATCAGCGCATACAGGTGAGAGGGCGTATCACGCCTGATAACCAGGTTGTTGCCGATAAGGTGGAACTCAAATCAGAGCCTTTCGTGCAGGACATCAATGGCGTTTATAACGATAGCAGTAGTCCACATGCCCGGGACTCGGCGCAACGTACTGAGGATAGTCGGCGCAATGATGACGAACAGGAAAAAACACGCCAAAACGATCAGAACGATCAGCGTGACCACGATTCAGATACGAAATCCGGAAAATCAGAAGATTCGTCTGCGCAGCGTGAGTCCGAAAAGTTTGGGGGTTCTCCTGCCAGAATGGAACGCGAGAACGCGAGGGAACAGCCTGTCAGACGACTTGATGATGACCGGGACGGGAAAGGCGATGATCGCGAGGGTCGTACAAGGGATGTAGAGCAACTTGAACGGAAAGATGACGCGGTATCAATTGACAGTGGTCATGATCTGGATCGTGATTCTGATTCTGATCATGACTTTGATCGTGACGGTGGCCGGGATGTTGACCGTAGTGCTGTTGAAGATTCTGACTTGAAATTCGACCGCGAGCAGGATTTTGATTTAGACCGAAATCAAGACAGGGACATTGATAGAGATCTTGATCGTGAGATTCGTGAGAATTTCGACAGGGATATTGATAGAGATATTGACAGAGACTTCGATAGGGATGTCGACAGAGATATTGACAGAGATATTGACAGAGACTTCCATAGAGGTTCCAACAGTGATTTTGATCGGTAATTGACACCGGGAATTTACTGCCTATCCCCGTTACATGTGGCAAAAATAATGAGATTAAATTTATATGAAAGGTTTGTTACGCTATGAAAAAATCATTGTGCCTTGTGATTGTTACTGCATCGCTTGGCATACAAAATACGGCAATAGCGGATGGTTTCAGTTTTAGTACTGGAATGGACTTTACACAGGGAAAATATGGTGGCGCCACTAACACCGATATTTGGTATGTGCCGTTTACCGGGCGTTATACTAAAGGACCCGCATCAGTCCGGGTAACTATTCCATACCTTGATATTAGCGGGCCGGGCAACATACTCGGGCCGGGTCTGGTTGATATTATCGACGGCAGAACGGGGTTGGGTGGTGGTGATTTTGTGGGTATTGGGACTGGAGATAACGGTGGCGGTGGTGTTTTTATCTGTACCGAAAACCAATTGGCAGTCAGTAACTCAAGTAATCCCGGTTTTTGTCTTGATAATAGCCCTGATCCAAGTAATGGCGGTGGTGGAAACTCAGGATCAGGGAGTGACGACAACAATAATTCCGGCTCTGGATCGGGTGACGGTGATGATGGCGACTCGGGATCCGGCAACGATGATAATAACGACAACTCCGGCAGCGATGATAATAACGACAACGCCGGCAGCGATGATGATAATAACGACGATTCCGGCAGCAGTGACGACAACGGCGATTCTAGTGGCGGTGACGATAACTCTGGACCGGGAAATAGTGACGACAATCCCGATTCGGGAAGTGGCGACGATAATTCAGGTTCCGACAGTGATGTTAGTAATTCGGGCCAGGACGGGGTTGATGACAACTCGGGGCCGGGCGGCGGCAACTCTGGCCCGGGTAATGGTGATGACTTGACAGTAACTTCTGCCGAAGCGCCTTTAAATTCACATTCGGATGAGGAGCCAATCGGTGTCATACCAGATGCAAGTACTGAAGCCGATGCGATTGATGTCGATGCGATCAGCAGAAGAACAGCCTCCGGCTTGGGAGATATTGTCGCAGCGCTGAGCTACAATCTGATTGATCACCAGCCAACCGGGATAGCGTTCGATATTACCGGGCGGGTCAAGTTTCCTACCGCCAGTGCTTCACAAAGACTGGGCAGTGGCGAATTTGATTATGCCGTGCAAGGAGATTTGTTCAAGTCCATCGAGAAATTCAACATTAGAGCCACCTTTGGTTACAAATTTCTTGGCGATCCGCAGGGCGTTACCTTGCATAATGTGTTTTATGGCGGCGCCGGCGTAGGTTACCGCATCCTTCCCCGCGCGACAATAGGAACAAGTTTCAACATTTCGCAATCAGCGCTTCGATTGCAAGATTCACGTGCGTTATCGGTTTATTATTCGCATAGACTCGGTAACCATTTCAGTCTTAACGTTTATGGCCTAAAGGGGTTCTCGGATCGCAGTCCTGACTGGGGGTCAGGGCTTACCCTGCGGCATGCTTTCTAGATAAGTCGTAATAGTTCCGGTACCAGGCAACAAACCGTGCTATTCCCTCAGCAAGCGGCGTTTTGGGTTCAAATCCCGTTGCCTGCTGCAAAGAATCGATATCAGCAAAAGTTGCCACTACATCGCCGGGTTGCATGGGCAACAGATTCTTGATCGCTTTTTTGTTCAACGCATTTTCGATGGTTTCTATAAATGTCATTAAGTCGATGGGGGTATGGTTTCCGATATTGTATATCCGGTAGGGAGTATTGCTGCTGCTGGGCGTTGGTGTTCCCGGATCGAATGTCGTGTCCGGTTGTGCAATGGTATCCATCACGCGTATTACGCCTTCGACGATATCGTCGATATAGGTAAAGTCGCGCTTCATTTTTCCATGATTGAATACTTTAATCGGTTTGCCCTCGAGAATTGCACTGACAAACAGAAAGGGCGACATGTCGGGTCTGCCCCATGGTCCATAAACCGTAAAAAATCGCAGGCCGGTTACCGGTATGCCAAATAAGTGGCTATAACAATGCGCCATCAACTCATTTGACTTTTTTGTTGCTGCGTACAGACTGACCGGGTGATCGACATTATCGTTAACGCTAAACGGCATATGCGTATTCGCGCCATAAACACTGGAGCTACTGGCGTATATCAGATGTTTGACCGGGTGATGGCGGCAACCCTCGAGTATATTCAAAAAACCGGTTACATTGCTATCGATGTAGACATGTGGGTTTTCCAGGGAATAACGGACGCCCGCCTGAGCTGCAAGATGAATAACATAATCGAATTTTTCATTGGAAAATAATTTCTCCATGCCCGCACGATCGGCAATATCCAGTTTGATAAAACGAAAACCGGGTAGTGGATTCAATTGTTTTAAACGATCTTCTTTAAGGCGGGTATCGTAATAATCATTGATGTTATCAATGCCGACCACTTCAATTTGCTTCTTCAGCAAACACATTGCCACATGCATGCCGATAAATCCGGCGGCACCGGTTACTAATACTTTCATTTTTTATCCGTTCTTACATCGATTGTTTCAGTTCTTCCCGCTGACTTCAATATTGCCGCGCGTACTCTATTATTTGACCTTGCCGGGTGCTGCGTTGACATGGTGTCCTGCAATCAGTTGCAGGACTTGAAAAAGGAACGGCTGCACCCGCGATCGCGAGCATGCTCAATTTAAAACAATTTGGTGTTTAAATTCAAGAATGGCTGCGATGATGAACTAAGCCCGTCCAATCGAAAAATATTCAAGCCCTTTTGCCCGTACTTCGCTGGGTTTAAACAGGTTACGTCCATCAAAAATAGCTGGATATCTAAGTTTTTGCTTGATTGTTTCAAAGTCGGCAACACGAAATATTTTCCATTCGGTTACAATGACCAGGATATCGGCATCCTGCAATGCAGACATTGGTGAATCTACCAGACGCAGCCTGCTGTCGTTGCCAAAAATACGCTTTGCTTCATTCATGGCTGCAGGATCGTATGCGGTTATTGTAGCGCCATGTGACCACAACCCTTCAATCAATTTCCGGCTTGGCGCTTCGCGCATATCATCCGTTTCAGGTTTAAAAGCGAGCCCCCATAAAGCAATATTCTTACCGGATAAGTTGCTGCCAAATTTCGCGATAATTTTTTCCAGAAGCACGCCCTTTTGGTTATTATTCACTGATTCCACCGCGTCAAGAATCTTCAAATCGTGCCCCTGCGTCTTGGCAAACCGTCTCAATGCCTGTACGTCTTTTGGAAAACAAGAACCGCCGTATCCGCAACCGGGATAAAGGAAATGATTGCCGATACGCGAATCTGAACCGATGCCATGACGCACGCTTTCAATGTCAACCCCCATTTTCTCGGCAAGCAGCGCCAGTTCATTCATGAATGAAATCCGCGTAGCCAGCATCGCATTGGCCGCATATTTGGTCATTTCCGCCGAGCGGATATCCATTACGATAATACGATCCGATCTGCGATTAAAAGGCGTATAAAGCAACCGCATCAATTCCGCCGCCTTGATATCGTTGACGCCAACGACAATGCGTTCAGGACGCATGAAATCATTGACAGCGTCGCCTTCTTTTAAGAATTCGGGATTGGAAGCGACACTGAACGGGATTTTTATTTTCCGTCCACTGAGTATTTCCTGGACGTGATCGCGAACTTTATCCGCAGTTCCCACGGGTACGGTGGATTTGTCGACGATTAATTTGTATTCTTGCATATGTTGCGCAATTGTAGCGGCCGCATCCATGACATGCTGCAAATCGGCGGAGCCGTCTTCGTCGGGAGGTGTGCCGACAGCAATAAACTGGATCAAACCATGTTCGGTTGCTTCTTTCGCGTCGGTAGTAAATCGTAGATTTCCAGAGGCCATATTGCGCTTTACAATATCTTCAAGTCCGGGTTCGTAAATGGGGATAATGCCTTGATTAAGCAATTTGATTTTTTGGGCGTCAACATCCAGACAGAGTACATGATTTCCTGTTTCTGCCAGACAAGCGCCTGTCACAAGCCCAACATATCCAGTTCCGATAACGCTAACTTTCATTTTTTTTCTTCTCCTTAAAACTTATTAACTTATGAAATAATTTGCTTCATTTAGCTGTAAATTCCCGCTAGTGCTTAAAAAGTTTTATTTGGCGAACTCGTATTTGGTATTTAGTGATCATTTTGAAAAAAAGTGAATAAAAGGGCGGAATTGTTTTCTGATTTTTTAACCTTGGAATCTTGCTTAACAGGTCTGTTATCACCGTGACTCAGTTGTTAAGCACTTTCCAGATTAATCCTAGAAAAGAAACTGAACATCCAGTCGGGCAAAGAAAGCCGCTGAAGCGGGTTCTGTAAATGCCTTTCCTGGAATAAAATAGCCTGTGCGCGAACGAATTCGGACGTTCTCAAATCCGCGGTAACCGAGGACAATGTCAAATTCATCGCCAAGATGGGTATTGGTACCATTCAGGTTGGCGCTAATCAGTTCGTTTGGGTCCGAATTAATCGATGCCAGTCGCAGCGTGCCGAATGCATGATCCTGTAAATAGCGGTGATAAACAAATTCCACCGAGGCTCTCTCAAATGGACGAAACCCGATCCCTGCAGTCAGAATATGCATGTTGCTTAGTTCCGGCTGAAACAGAACGCCGTAATATTCAAAATTGACAACACCGCCAAAACGGCTGGAATTATTCTGGAGTCCTGTCTGCCTGAAATTCCGGTCAACACCATCCTGTGTATTCTTATCGCCCGACCCGAAAGCGTACGCAAACGTTAAAAAAGGGCGTTGTTCAAATTTGCGTGCGATGAGTGTGACGCCGGTATCCAATCCAAAGCCGCGGATTTTTCGTGATTCCATATCTCCCCCGACAAAAGCCGCATCGAGCCAGTATTTGATTCTGGGCTTTAAGAAATCCTGCGTTAACTTCGATTCGACCGAAGTCAGCTTGACCCTTTCGTCTCCTTCTAATCGGAGCCCGATCCAGAAGGGATTCTCGTTACGAATTCTGTCCGGCGTGAGTCGATTTTCATGCTTGCGTCCCAGAATGACATAGGAACCGAGTGTTGAGTTTTCGGTGAGTGCGTAATCCAGATTAAAGATCGCGTCAGTTTGACGGCGCTTTTGAAAGAAATTATCGAATAATTGAAATGAATCTCTTACGACTGGAACAGGTGAAGCAAATGCGGCTGAGAAATTCAACGGCCCAAAGCGGGAAAACAGTTGAACCCCGTCCATACGGTCATTCAGATACCAACGCCGGGATTCAAAAAACTGTTGTCTGCCGATACGCAGGGTAACCGGGAGTGCAAGCCTAAATGGTATGTTCAGAAACATGTCCCGCACTTGCAGCTCAAAGTTGTTGCTGGTATGAAAGTCTTCACCAAACTTAACTCTGTCGATCATGCGAAGTTCAGTAAACAGCGAATAGCCTTGCGCAAAATCGAAAATGGTATTGAAGTCGAGCAGCGGCCTGATATTAAATTGATCTTCTTTTGCGGCAGGATGTAAATCAAAATTTCTTTCGTACCGGCTGTCGATCAATGTTGCTGCACCGGTAAATGTGACATCAATATTGCCAAAACGGAATTGTGGCGCGATTTTGGGACGAATCCTCTCGTCATCGCCACCCAGGTCCACTGTGTTCGAATCGATTTCATCTACCGACTTGATCGCTGAATCGCGTTGAGCGCCCTGTGCAATAGACATATCACAGGTTTGCAATACCGCTGCTAACAGTGCGAACAGGATTAAATGCAACATTGATCAAATTCAACCTTAATTGTAGTTCTTGTTTTATTCAGGAGATTAATTGCCACTTGTTTTGAGAAAAGAAATGTTTCTCCGGTAGCGTTAGTATGTTTTGTTTAAATCAATACCAAAACGGATATGTGTCTGGCGAGAAGAATCACTTGTCGCGGTATTTACAAGTGCGAGGTAATTCATCAAACAGGTCATATATAAGTGTTGTTGGTAAAATATATGCGAAAGTTCACATGTTAATGGACTTGCAAGCAGGGGTTTTCCAGTTAGACTCGAAGGATTTTGGTCAGCAAACGCTTTGCAATAGTCGTTAACCGGCTTGAATCAGCGGTGTCTATGTTGTTTTTTTGCGTCAGCAAGGAAAGAATCGTGGCGCCGGTAAATGCATGCGTTCTGAAAATTATTGGATCACCGGGGTTCGCATGCCGGCCTAGCAGATAGCGTCGCAAGATAGCTTCAAATATGTCCCATGCGGCGGATTCGCAATCGGTTATTACGCCATAAAACAGATAATGCCCCAGCAGTAAGCCCAGATCAAAAGCCGGGTCGCCGAAGGTACTGCTTTTTTCGAAATCGGTAACTGCGATAGCGTCATGGTCAAGCAGAATATTTTTCGGTTGAAAATCCAGATGCACAAACTGGTTGGCGGTGGATTCCAGACTTGTCGCTTGCAATCGATCAAGCAGTTGTTCTAACGGATGATGGGTTTTTGCCAAATCGATGGTTAGGCGATTTTTCAGTACCTGGCGCCAGACTGACAGATCCTGGTCTGGGTGATTCCATAACGGTTTTGATGGCGTCGTATCATGACAGCTTGACAGGAAACCGGCCAGATGTTCAGCAACCGGCAAATGAAATTGACCAAGAGCCAGTTGCCGCTCAAGTGTCGTGCCGCCGTGACATGGATGACTCAATACCAGTAATTTTTCTTTTTTCTCCCAGGCAATGATTTCTGGAATCCGGATATCGCTCTTGAGTGTTGCGTGCAGCCATTTCAAGGCCTTGCGCTCTGCACTTACGCGTTCGCGGGATTTTTGATGCGTATGGTCATCACCTACAGAGTTGCCCGCATACTTAATGACCAGATTTTTCCCATGGTTTGTTTCCACAAATAGGACGGGGTCGAATTGATTGCTTCCAAAGTAACATCTCGTTACGGGGCCGAGTGCAGTCGAATTCAAATATTCACATACTCGATCGCTTGCAATGTCAGAAACCGTTTTCTTATGTGCCTGGCAAATATGCCAGACTTCGCGACGCTGTTTGCTGTCAAGATGGTCGGGCAGGGCCTGTTGAAAGCGGTCTAGCCCGCTTTCACCGCTGCTCAGCAAGCCGCGCAGATCAGTTGAACGTATTTTCAGCGAACCTGTCGGTGCGGAAATAATTGATGCGGAAATACCTGTTTTATACGCTTGTTGCTGAATGTCATGAAAACGCGGATCGCCCGACTGAAAATCATCGTCACCCAGACAAAAAAACAATTGATCGCCCGGTAAAGCCTGATCAAAATAGTCCATCGCAGTGCGTATCGCTGTCTTTGCGGCGATGACAATCTGCACTTTGCTGAAATTTTCAAGATAGATGCGCCATATTTTTAATGCAACTTCGGCTTCCAGCGCTTGGCACGTTCCGGGTATCTGGCGGCTGCGGTTGGAAATGATAATGACTACTTCATCGATGTCGGCGCGCGCCAACAAATACTGCACCGCAAACATATGCGCGGCATGGGGCGGGCGGAATGCGCCGGGGTAGAGCGCAATGCGCTTACTGGCATTTGATCTTCGGGTTTCTGTCATGGATGTTTCAGCCCGTATTCTCAAATGAATGCACGCATGTTCTTGTGAACGATTTGGGGATGTTGTAACAGTAATTGCGCAAATTGACTAAAAGCCTGCCGTTCTTCATTATCCATGGGCTGGTGATGTAACATGACACCGATTGTGCCGCCGGCAATCAGTTTTTTGGCCATTTTTTGCATGATTTTTTCACGTTCCCAACGCTCGCCATTGGTTTTCTTCAACCAGTCTATATGAACGGGTATGCCGGTGAGCGTTTCACCGATATGCAAGTCAGCCGTGTCATCGCATGACACTGCGCTGAACCTGAGTTCTTCCAGAATCTCAATCGTATCCGGGTTGCAGCGGTTCCAGGGCGGCGTGAAAATAGGATCGGTTTGTTCGCCAAAACGTGACAGCATGATTTCTTTTCCCTGCGCGATATCGTGGTACTGCTGGTCACGATTGCGATGATCGCCGAATTCGCATTTTTTGCCGGACTGTTGATGATTCAGATGCTGAAAACCGTGCTGGTGTATGGCAACCAGCCCGTTTCTACGCAGACGCGCAAGCAGTTTTTTTTCCAGATCATCGGTTAACGCGTGTGGAATTACCGCTATATCGAGGGGCAAACACAAATCGTCGAATAAATCGACCAGCGCCATCAGTTCGGGCGTTGCCCAGCCTGCGTCGTCATTCCGGTAAAACACAGTAACCGGGTTTTCCAGTTGCTCCAGAGCGTTCCAGATCGGTTTCAGCCACGAAATATTCATAATATCGCCACCTGCTGGTGCTGTTGCCTGTTTCTCAGCATTAAAATTGTATTTAGTGTGTTTTCCGCACCGTTTGTATCCAGCTGATGCATAATTTGTGGCCTGTCCTGCAAATCAAGCATTGCTTCAGCAAGGCTTTCACGATTTAATTGCTGCGGTTCGAGCAGGTTCACAGCGCCCGCGCGTTGCAGTTTCCTTGCCCGGTTCATCTGTTCATCCTCCATCAGTGTTTGAAATGGCACGACCAGCGCCTTGATGCCGGATTGCATCAATTCCATGGCGGTGTTGTATCCGCACTGACTGATCGAGAATTCATTGCGCAACAGTAATGGCATTAATCCGTCAACCGATCTGTGTAACGTGAATCCGGGCGTCTGGCCGGCTTGCAACTGTAAAGCCTGCCATTCATTGTCGGGTAAAAAAGGTCCTGCAATCAGGGTCATGGGTATCCGGGCCTTCTCCCAGATTATTTTCTGCGCCGCAGTCGCGGTCCGAAAAAGCGATCCGCCTTCAATGCCGCCACCTGCAGAAACAATTACCCTGCGTTCGCGTGTTACATGCTGCGTGTCAAATACATCCGGTGCGACAAATCCGGTATTGTAAATCGGCACTTGCAGCGGAACATTCGGTTTGAAAAAATCGCTGAGCCTGGCAAAGGCCAAGTCGCAATGCAGTAGTACCGCATCAAAATAACGATTCAATGTTTTACAGGCACGGTCTTCAAAAGCCTGCTGATCCCGCCGGTTCTGAACCAGGATATCGCGCAGGCTGCACAAAACAAGCGGTTTGTGCAATTGCTGTTGCGCTGCTTCCAGCAATGGAATCAGTTCATCAGCAAATTTTTTTCGCCCAAACGGAAACAGCTCTATCACAATAACCGACGGTTGATGCTGCTGATACAATTGCATGATTGTTTTTCTGCGCACTTCTTTTGCTTTTTCCACCGATATTTCTGAATCACGGCTGATCAGTTCATGGCTATCAGTAATCATGCCGAGCGGTGGTAGATTCTGCAGGCGGATATCTTTTGGAACCTCAATCCCCGCAGGCACCGGGCCGCCGTTGATAAAGATGACTTCAAACATGTTGGCAAATGTTGCCGCCAGACGGAATGAGCGTACCAGGTGGCCCATCCCCAAAGAATGCTGGCAGTAAAAAAGTAATTTCGATTTGTTCATTTAGAATTCCCCACGATAACTATCCGGACAATGCCGGCTTGTATACAGGATGAAGCGGCAGATGCTTTAGCGGATAATTGCCCGTTGAAGCCTCCAGTCGTCCGTTTCGCAGAACAAAGATGTGGTCTGCCCGGTCGGCCATTTCAAACTGATGCGTCACGACCAGACAACTGCGTCCCGCTCGAATGCGATCCAATGCATCGAGTATGATTTCTCGTGATTCCGGATCGACATTAGCCAGCGGCTCATCCAGCAACAATACCGGGCGATCCATCAGAAAAGTGCGTGCCAGAGCAAGTCTGGCGCGTTGGCCGCCCGACAAATTGATGGCATCTTCTCCCAACGAAGTGTAAAGACCTTGCGGCAGTTTTTTGACGAAATCGGTCATGGCGACCATTTCCAGTGCATGCCATATTTGCGCATCATCCGGTTCTCGGTCTGCGATAAAGAAATGTTCGTGCAGATTGCCCGAGAATACGTAATTACGCTGCAACATGACCGCAAACTGGCGCCGCAGACTGTTTTTCAGCTGGATGTCAGGATAAGGTACGCCGTCAAAATAAAGGGTGCCGCTGGTCGGACCCATCATGCGCAACATCAGATTCAGTAGCGTGCTTTTGCCGCTGCCGCTGGGGCCGGTCAGCAAGGTCAGCTTGCCGGGTTCCAGCACGAAATTAATGGTGTCGAGTACATGTCTGTCTTGCATCAGGCATTCGTGATGAGTTGACCTCGGGTCGGAAGGATAGGTGAAGCTGACCTGTTCAAACCGGATTTCTCCTTTGGGGTTTTCCAGGATAACAGCGTTCGGATTGTTTTGAATTTTGGAGTGCTGATCCAGCAGTTGCACCAGATTCTCGCCACGCACCAGTGCGCGCGATACGCTGTATGCCAGATCGTTGATTTTTTCAACCGGTTTGAGCAACTGAATAATATAGGCCATGCATACAGTCAGACTACCCAGCGTCAACTGGCCCTTCAATACGAGCACGCCGCCGCCGCCGATAATCAGCGCAATCGCCAGACCTTTCGCCAATTGCATCATGCGTTCCATATCGACAACCAGTCGTGTTTCCTCCACACCGGCATGCTTGCTGATACGTGTTTTATCATTGAACCGTTCGCTAACCTTCTGCTCCATGCCCAGCGCCTGGGTATTGGCCAAACCCCGGATAATTTCCTGCGCCAGTGCAGATACATCGCCTTCGGCCATTCGTTTGCTGCGTGATGCCCGGCGCAAGGGCTCGGCATATTGCCTGATCAGCATTACCAGACCGAAAACAATAATGCCCCCTAATAATCCCAACAACGGAGAAACCAGAATCATCGCCACAAAAGCCAGTATAGAGGTGGCCAGGTGCCGGAAAATAACCGGTGTGGTTTTTGTCAGCAGACGCACCACTTTGTCGCCATCGTCAACCAGGCGTAACACCAGTTCGCCGCTCTTGTGTCGGTCAAACATACTTGCCGGCTGGTCTTGAATATGTTGCAAAACCTTGCTGCGGACTTCCCTGTCGAGCTGTTCACGAATTCTGGCATTGCGCATTTTCTCTGCTGCTGAGGACAGTGCGCCGATTACCGCAATCAATGCCGTCGTCACTGCCAAAGCCAGTACCAGACCAACCGGCGACATGTCGGTTGTCACGAAGTCGAACCATCCGGGCAGCGGTTTGCCAGCCAGGACGTTATCGATAATATACTTCAGTGGCCAGGGCGCCAGTAATACGGCGCTTACTGCAATCAGTGTCCAGAAATAGGCGATTATCAGTTTATTCCGATGCACCCAAAGCATGGGAAGAAAGATTTGAAATATGCGTTTCCAGTGGGGGAGAACGTGATCACCTGTTTTCATGACAGAATTCTGTGCTGCTGAAGCGCAAATTCCTCGGCAAAATTCAGCAATTTGTTTACGATGCGTAATCGACCAGACTTGAGCCGTGTCACACAACGGAACACGCGTTCATTGATGAGTATGGCGGCGAGATACCAGTTCAGATCCTCTCCATTGACCGGATTGACTGCATACTGGTTATAGTGCGTAACCAGTATTTTTAATTTGGGTAACAGCTGATCTGCCGGTGTATTCTGCATTGCAGCCCAATAAATCATCCCACCGGCCCAACTGGCAAGATCGAGTAACGGCGGTCCTTGGGTAACGTTATCCAGATCGATCAAGGCAATCGACTGCTCCTGCAAGAACAAATTCTGCGAATGTACATCGCCGTGCAGCACGGCTAATGGGCAATGGCTCAGCGTGCTTGCAGTGTCCTCGAGTATTCGAACAGTCCGCTTCAATGTCAGCTGGTCGATCAGGCTGACATGGCTGAGTACTTCCATGCGGTGATGCAACATGGCGATAATATCCGCAACGCCTGTTACCGGCAGCGGCATATCAATCGAAATACGGTGAAAAAGCGCTATGGCTTTTGCAGCCAACGGCAGCAGCTGTTCGGCGTGTTGGTCGCTGATGCCGGCGTCGCGCAGCGTTTGACCGCTTAATCCCTCCTGCCATAACAGTTTGTTCTCGGCATCATAGGATAGCGGTTTGGGAAAATCGAGCGGTGTCGCGCCGCGTCTGGAAGCATCGTGTAATTTATCCATGACTCTGAAGGTGCGCGCGCCATCATGATTATAATAACATTTGCCATAAAGCGTTTTTTTCATCAGTAACTGCATCTGCTTTTCAATCAGCGCCATATGAACCCGGATGGTGCAGGTTTGCTCAGGTACATAATGAACGATCTCGCTCGAGATGGACTGAATCCGCCAGTTCTTGCCCCATGTTTGTGTTACCAGTTTAGGCATGATGACATGCTTCAGGTAATGGTTGTTGCTCATGAGCGGCAGGCTCAGCAGCTTGCGTTCGCATGGAAAAATCCAGACAACCATTTCCAGTTCAGGCACATGAAACACTGTCTGGCATGCCAGTGAATCACCCTTGATTTCTTTCTGCGCTTTGCGGTAGCGGCGCTCGGAACCCAGGTGTTCATAAGTGCGGCAAGTGATGTTCAATTGCATTTCGCGATTAGTCTGCTGATTTTTCAGTGCAATTTCATAAACAGCCAAGCAGTTTTTTCTTGGTTTGTACTTGACGCGAACCTGTCTGCAATTGAAAACAGTCCAGCTGTCCGATTGCCAGGATGCTAATTGTCCGGTCAGTACAGATGTCATTGTTGCTGTATCCAACAGCGCCGACATATGTGGCAGATAGCTGTCCTGATAAACCAGATCGGTCGAATCGCTATGGTTTTGATTATTGTCGCGAGGCATCAATTTTTTCCTCATTTAAACTGACGTTTCTGGTCCAGCTGCTCTCAATCGCATCGCCATGTTCCGGAGCCGGACAAAAACAACTGTCAATTAGCCCGTTTGTTGCTTGCGCTTGAATGACGGTCTTGATCATCAAGCCGGTTGTCGCAGGATGGTTAAAGCCGGCTTGATTGCTGGAACTGCCATATCGCTTTAAAACCGATATCTGTAGATCAGGCGCATTATTTTTGAAGGGATAGAGCACGGTAACAAAAACAGTACGCCGCGCATGTTTTACAAAGCGCAGCACGGGTGCGGCCTTTTTTTCGCCGTATCGTTTGGAAACAAATCCGTTCTCAGTGATCAGTTGCTGCGCGTTATCAAATGGCGTTGCGACAACCAGGTTGGGAGATACCACCTGGCAGGTTGCGTTGCTGGTTTTCTGACTCAACGATTGATAGGCATGCGGCGAAAGGTGGAACAACAATTCATAACGATGCTCTGAACTCCCGTTCAGGGTGTCGACTATAATCCAGTACTCGCCATTGACAAAAAGAATCTGGCGGTGATGCACCGCATCGTATTCAAAGCTCTTCGCGGATCCATGCAGATAAACAAAATTTTTTTTCTGAATCAGGGCGTGCAACCGGGTTTCGGGTGCGGGTCCTTTTATTTTGTAGCGCGTAGGGCCGGGAACATAACGCGTTTGATTTTTGCCGTCGACCAGCACCGTATTATGCGATTCGGTACTGCGGAATTTCACGCGCCAGTTAACTTCGCCGTTTTCATGATAGGTATATCTGGCCGGATCTATAACAAGGGATCGTCCAAATGCAGCCGCTTCAAAACTTAGCGCATCCAGATGTCCGTGATTACCTGCGCCGAGCGGGCCACAGTCCAGCATAAAATAGCGTTCATCCTGAAAAGTCGTTTCAGATTGCCCCCAACCGCTGCGCAAAATATAGTAACCACTGTTATCGAATCTTGCGTGCAAGTTGCGTGGAGCAGTTCCTTTTTTGCCTTGAGTTGCGACGTACAGCAGATCCTCGCGCTGATAGAGGGTGGCGCCCTGAAACAGCAGTTCGTGAAAACTGCGCACGTCGCCGTCGCTGAAAGAGGGCACTTCACCGTCCGGCTTATGCGCATACATGGCAAAATCGAGCGCACGATTAAGCCGGTCATCCATATCTGTTTTAATTGCGATATCGTTAAGTTGCGCCAGTCTGCGTATTGCCAGATAATTTCTCAATACCAGATGATGGTAATCGGTCGACAATTCGCATTGCACGCCATCTTCCAGTAAATCCTGCATGACATTCTGGTAGATCTCGCGTAATGAAAATTCACGCCAATGATGCGCGTCGGCCATCTCGGGAAAAACGATCGATGCCAGAAAAATCGAATAAAGCGCAATGGTTCTGTGGTTGCGCGCCGGCGCCAGATGTTGGCAGAGGTAGTTGACCTGCTGGTTCAGCGAATAGAGAAAACGTTCATGAAATTCGGCGTCGATAGATCGGTTTTTAGATGTGGATACGAAGTAGTACCAGGCATAAATCCAGTTTTGCACACGGCGGCCGGTTACTTCCGGCGCGATAAAATCAACGGGTGTCTGCGTTATCCAGCCGTCTGTCAAGCGAATCCATTGAAGCAAATAACGCGAATCACCGGTTTGCTGCCATGCTTTTCCAAGTCCGGGCGCATAGTAGAATTTATGTAAAAGAATCTGCCATTCGATATCGTCGCTTGGATTCTTCAGCCAGTCGACCGGCTGTGGCAATTGAAAACGCTCGCCGTTGAAATCGAACCGATTGTCGAGAATCGCGTCAATGACCGCCTTGTTCGTCATTTCGTCATCCAGTACCGGAAAAAAATGAATATTTTTCCGTCGGCAAAAATAATCGATCCGTTCCTGCGGTGAACAAGCCTCAAGCGGCATGTTCCAGAAAGCATTGTTGAGCGTTATCTCAGTTGCAACAGTGCTCATGCTGTTTGTTCCGCGTGTAATGTCTGCTGGAATAATTGCTGCAGCACCAGTGTTGTCTCGCTGGAATCGAACAACTCGCAAATGGTCTGCCGTGCCGCACTGCCCAGTTTGTTTCTTAATTCAGTGTCTTGTATCAATATTTGTAATGCATTTGCAAGTTCCTGTCCATTCCGGGGCGGAACCAGCAGACCATTGGCATTATGTGTTACCAGTTCAGGAATACCCGAAACAGGTGTGGAGATAATCGGCAGACCGGTTGCCATGGCCTCAGCCATGACATTGGGAATCCCGTCACGGTCTCCATCCGCAGTAATAATGCATGGCAAAACGAAAATCGTGGCCTGTTGATACAAGTTTTTCAGCGCTTCCTGAGTAACCGCTTGCCTGAGCGTAACCAGCTTATCTAACTGTCTCTCGTAAATGGCTTGCCGGATAATTTCGGTCTGGTCGCCTGATTCACCGATAATTTCACACCGAAACTGAATTCCCGCTGTGCGGAGATGTTCACAGGCTTCGATCAGGAAGATGAATCCTTTTTTTTCGACATGCCGGCCAACCGTCAGAATCAGCGGCACGTCACCGTTAACAGTCGCCAGACTTTTTGGCTCAAATTTCTTGATATCAAGTCCGTGGTAAATGGTGTGAACATTCTGTGGTTTATCATGCAGCGCACATAAATGATGATAATTTGCCTTGGTGCAGGTTGTTACAAATTCAGCCGCCTGTAATTTCTGCTGCAGCAAATCGCCGGGATTGAGCTGTTTTTGATAAATATCCTTGGCGTGCGCGGTAAAACTGAAGGGCAGGCCGGTCATCATGCTGGCAAACCATGTTACCGTCGTTGCACCGTGACAAAAGTGCGCGTGTAGCAGACGGATATCGGGATTGTGATGTATTTGGCTGGCGATGAAACCAGCCTGGACGAATTCTTTAATAAATACCTTGCGTACCCGGACGCGGCTAGGCCGGTGTTTATAGGCCAGAGATAATGCATGTTTCAAGGCATTGCAATAACCGGCTGGCCGGGCACGAAAAATTTTCCAATGATGCGATAAGTACGGCCTGAGATTCATGATTAACCAGAGTGGCAGAAAACTGCCGGATAATGATGATACTTTTGGCAGATAAGTGAGCGGAGAATCAATTTTATCGACAACCGCCTGTTTTTTTCCCGATTCGCCTGCTTTAATGGAAAATAAAGTCAGTTTTGTACCCAGCCGCTCCAGCAGGTAAATTTCGTTGGCAATAAACGTTTCCGTCAGCCTCGGAAAACCTTTCAGGATATACGCAATCGTTGCAGTGTTATTTGGTGGCATGAACTTGCGCCCCTTTCTCAATTGCGCTCGTGCTGTTGTCAATCGATTGTTGCAAGAGACTGACAAGGCGTTGAAGATTCATGCTGATCGAAAATTCCTTTTCGATTAATAAGCGTCCCGCAGCGCCAAACTGCTGACAAAGCGACGGATTGAGCAACAATTTTTTTAATGCATTGGCCAGTTCGCCGGCATCTTTGGGTCGTATGAGAAAACCATTGACGCCCTCGGTTATCACTTCCGGTACGCCTGAAATATGTGTTGAAACAACCGGTAAGCGCATTGCCATCGCTTCGAGCAACACATTCGGAATACCGTCGCGGTCGCCATCCATGCCAATTTGGCAAGGCAGCGTAAAAACAGTCGCCTGTTGGTATAAGCGAAGTATCTCCTGATGTGGCAGCTTTCCTGCCAGCACGATATGCGTTTGCAGTCCGAGTTCGTCTATCTGAGCCTGCAAACGGTCATGATCAGGCCCGTATCCCGCAATAACACATTGAAAATCAATTTGCATTTCTTGCAAATGCTTGCATGCGGCAATCAGTGTTGGAAAACCTTTTTTCTCCCGTAATCGCCCGACACTCATAATGAGCGGCGGTGCAGACGGCTTTGCTTCAGTCGTGTATGCCTCGTCGAATATTTTCAAATCAATTCCGTGATACATCCGGTGCACATTTTGTTTTGAATCCGTGAATAATTGAAGGTGTCTTCTGTTGTAGTCAGTGCAGGTTACCGTGAAGCTTGCCGTCTTCAATTTCCGTACCAGGGATTGGGTGCTGGATAGATAAATATCCTTGGCATGCGCCGAAATGCTGAAAGGAATTCCTGCCAGTCTGCAGGCAATTTCAGCCACGCCTGCAGGTTCGGCAATAAAATGCGTATGAAGATGTCTGATGTCAAGCGAGATAAGTTTGTCGGCGAGTAGTCCCGCATGCAAAAAATCCCGCAGTCTGTTGGATTCGTTGCGCAACATGACCTGTTTTATAGCGCCAAGATAACGCCACGGACTGTATCTGATCAGTTTGAGTTGGTTTCCCACAATCTGTTTAATGCTGACATGGTCATTATCAAGAGTCGTTACCGGCGCCTTGACATCCATGACCGCAGGGTTGCAAACATTGTCAGTCGGTTTATATAAGGAAAAAATATGCAATGGAATATGATGTTTTTCCAACCCTAAAATCTCATTCAGAATGAAAGTTTCAGAAAGTTTAGGGTATCGTTTCAAAAAAATGCCGACCCTTGATTTGTCATCAAGCGCATCAATTGCGTTATTTTTCATTTTTTGACGCACACTATTTTCCTGGGAGTAATCAATCATCTTCTGTTCCTGTTATTGGTTAGGTTCCGGGCAAATTACCATGCCAGCACATGTCATCGACGCTAGGGAAAACCTTAGTCTCGCGAAAAATGCTGAACGGCGACCTCAGTTATCGATTCAGTCTGTTGACTGAAATCGGTATGATGTATGCCATGAACAGTTTTACCTGATTTGACGCGAATCGGCTTGCAAGGACTGTTTTCCTGCATATACGCGGTAATAAAACGTTTAATATTAGGCAATCCGTCCAGTCTGATTGTTTGCCCGGGCTGCACCGGGTGCTGTTTTGACAAAAGGGCGTTCACTGCGCGTTTGAGATTCTCCGTATTTAGCTGATCGGGGTGTATTGCTTCTACAATCCCCATTTCCGTCATGCGCTTGGCGCGTATCCATTGTTCCTTTACAGGCCGTACACGGGGAATGACAATGGCCGGTTTCTGCAATGTCAGAATTTCGCACATGGTGTTGTATCCGAACATGGAAATTACCCCATCCGCCGCATTCATATAGCTCATCAGGTCGTCGGTAAAATTTCGAATGGTGATACCGGTGCATCCTCTGGCCTGAGTATTGACGAGATCCTGGCAAGCTTCCATCATTTCCGGACCGCATAGGACTAATGAATGGATGTGCTGGTTGGAAACCGTTTTAATCGCTTTTAAGTAGCTGGTAACGAGGTGTGTGCCATCTTTGCCGCCACCGGGAGTGATCAGCAAAAGCTTCTGTTTATCATTCAAACCCAGTTCGGCGAGAATTTCTTCCTTCTCTTTTAAGCCCGCTTCACGGCGGATATAACCACAGTATTCAATTTTTTTTGCGGCAGCTGGCGGGAAATCGTATTCGGATGCGATATCAAAAATTTCCGGCTGTCCAACCACCAGAATGCGATCATAGTATTCTTCGATGGCATCAAAATATCCTCTTTTACGCCATATTTGTCGCGTTACTTCAGGGCTGTCCAGAATATCGCGCAACAACAAAATTACTCCGGGGGGATTGCGCCGCTTTTTCAAGTAATTGAGTGCCGGTTCCAATTCTGCGCAGATACCGAGGGGTTTTTTGTCAATGATCACGATATCCGGTTGATAGTCTTCGACTGTGCTGCGTATCAGGTTGGAACGAAGCTTTAAGGTGTCGGTCATGTCGATTCCCAGGCTTCTTACCCCGTATGTGCCCAGTTCATCGCGTTGTAAACAGGGCAACTTGATATAGTCAAGCTGCTGAGGTATCCGAAAGGCATGCAACATGGGTGAGCCGGACAATAACAGCACGCTGTAATTCTTGTGTTCGGAAACAAGATGTTTTGCAATCGACAACATGCGTCGTATATTGCCCAATCCAAACGTGTCATGAGAATAGATTAATATTCGTTTCATTGTGCTGTCAGCCTAACTATCAATATTGCATCTTCAGTTATTCATTATTAAGCAAGAACTGCTTCTGGCAGTGGCTTGTTGCTCAGCTTATTGGGTTTTCAATCCTGCTCAAGGTTTTATGTTTATCCCGAAATGGGTGGTTAGAGTTTAATTGCAACAATAAGATATCTTGATATGTTCTGTAATGCATTGTTTTGATAGACTATATTTTAAAAATGTATCTATCGAATTGAAGCAATTAAACGCCAGAAATCTGATGCTGGCGGGCTCAGAGCGATTGTCAGCATTTATTCGTTTAACTTCTTGGTTGACAAATAAGCGTAAATTTTTCCCGCGTTTGATAACTATATGCGTGAAAAGATTACGTGTCAATAGAATGTGTAATATTTTCACACATTTTTATGTAGAACGATTAATTCCAAATAAGGCGTGGCGTTTCCCAGCTAATTTCAGTTGCATAAAAAGCTGACCGCGTTACAGCAGAATTTATGACTTGCAAATTAAAAGTTTACGTCCTACAATGACTTTTGGAACGAAAGTTATAAGGAAAATTACCATGATCAAGCTACATCAATTTGTCCGTACCTGGAATATCCCTAACCTTAGCCATTTTTGCTGCAAACTGGAAACATATCTACGCCTGACTGAGAGACCTTATGAAATTGTGCATAGCATTCCGCCGAAATCGCCCAAAGGAAAGTTGCCGTTTATAGAAGATGGCGACGAAAAAATGGCGGACAGCGATTTGATTATTCAGTACCTCATTAAAAAATACGGTGATACATTGGATGCCGATTTAACGCCTTCTCAGAAAGCTGTCAGTTTGTCCATGCGGCGGTTATTTGAGGAGCATTTATTCTGGATCACCATGTACACGCGTTGGCAGTTTACAGAGGAAAACTGGCAAACAAACAAGACCGCGATTTTTCATGTTTTTCCACCGGTGATTAGAGATGTTGTTGCCGGGGTTTATCGGAAAAGTATACGCAAACAAATATATGGACAGGGTATTGGCCGGCATAGCAGCGAGGAAATCTTTCAACTTGGCCGTGTTGACTTGGATGCGATTTCTGATTTTCTGGCAGACAAACCTTATTTTATGGGGGACAAACCGACCAGTCTTGACGCAACGGCTTACGGATTTCTGGTCAATACAATGGTTTGCCCAATTGAGTCTCCGGTTAAGGAATATGCGCTGGGCAAACAAAACCTCGTCGATTACTGTCAACGCATGACATCAAAATATTATCCTGAATTCATCCGCGATACACAACCGGGACAGAGGATCAATGAAAATTCTTGATTTCGCCATGGCACCCAATCCCATTAAACTCAGACTTTTTTGTGCTGAAAAAGGATTGAGTATTCCGTTTGAACATGTTGATTTTAAAAAAGGCGAACAACGGCAGCCCGGTTTTCTGAAAAAAAACCCGCTTGGCACAGTGCCGGTACTGGAATTGGAAAACGGCAGCTACCTCACCGAGTCGCTGGCTATTATGGAATATCTGGAGGAACTTTATCCGGAGCCATGCATGATCGGCCGAACACCGCTGGAACGCGCCTTCACGCGTCAAATCGAACGATTTATAGAATTGAACATCTTTAATCCTGTTGTGCAGATTTTTTTTCACACGCAACCGTTTTTCAGTGACAAGAATCAGGTTCTTGCCATCGCAGATACGGCAAGAGCCAAATTACCTGTTGCCCTGGAATTGCTTGATCTGAAGTTAAACGGCGGGGAGTTTGTTACAGCAAACACACCAACAATAGCTGACTGTACCTTGCTTGCGGCCTGTATCCATGCAAAACGGGTGGATATTGACTTGGGTATTCAATATAAAAATATTAAGCACTGGTATCACAGTTTTAGTCAACGTAATAGTGTAAAGCGCATCAATCTAGAACTGTAAACGTATTAAGGGCACCTCTAAAAATCCATACTTCGTTACAATACTTCGTTGTTTACAAAAAATGTTTCCTTACATATCAATCATATGCTGCGTCAAAATTTTTTGTTCTTGCCTCGTCTTGTTTAGAATTATAAATTTTTAGAGACGCCCTTAAGGGAAAAACAGGAATTAAAACGACCGGCAGGCCGAGGGTGGGGTGATCATATGTTGTCTCGGCAGTTTGCCCGGTAATGATTCTTCGATATGAACAGATGAATTTCGAAGTTCATGATTGTCTGCCATTTATCTGAACGCAGCATTGGTCATGATGAACGGCGTTATTCAACGCATGTTGAGTTTCTGCTGTTTCGTGGTCGGTAAAATAATTGCAAAGATACTGTTCAAAAGGGATTTGATGCGCGTTATTCAATCGCTGAAATTCCTGAAGCGAAGTCTGTACCTGTATATCGAATTGTTTTCTGGTCGAATCACGGAGTGCGTCATGTTTGAAGTAATGCGTGTATTCGTGTGACTTCTGCAACACCAGTTCGGTTATTGAAAGCTTTTGATCGAGTAGCGTTGACAACATTCTCGCTGACGGCGTGCATTCCGGATAACGAATCGCTTCAATTTGTTTTTGTAACGCCGTTGTATAAGGCCGGTTGACATGGCCATGATCCAGCATTTCGCAAACCGGCTGCATTTCCTGGCACAGTTCCAACGCCCAGTGTTGTAAGTGTATCTCCTGTCCATTATCGGATAATTTAAGGGCTGGCGCTCTGCCTTGGTTGGCGGTTAACAGCATATTGTTATTAATTTCTGCCTGTTGTTCCATGTCATGATGTGGACTTTCCTGGAGCAGGCAAAACAGATTAAATGCTTCAAGAAACCGCATGGTTTGCGTGGAAATGCCCGTTGGTTCGAAGAAATCAATATCTAGAGACCTCAATTCAATATATTGAATCCCTCTCTGCTGCAACGCTTGCGTGGGCCGTTCGTTGGAAATTGTCGATTGTTTTGGACGCACCGGCGTATAGTATTCATTTTCAATTTGCAAGAAGCTGGTGTTCAGTTGACGGTATTCGCCTTGCTCGTGTACGCCGATTCTTTCATAGTCCAAGAAAGAGATCGATGTTGCCTTGCGCAAATCACGGATGTAATCCTCGATGCGGTTAAACGAAATGTGGAACATTCTTTGTACGGGGTTAACATAGCCTGCTTCGCTCATTCTCAAAGATGTCGCATAAGGCTTGTAATAAGTCGTATCCTGAAGTCGCTCAAATGCAGCAGCGCTTATGGAGCGGCGGCTGTCGATGAAGCTTTTGCTGACTGCCGGCGAAGAACCGAATAAATACAGAATGAGCCAACCGTAACGTTGCATATTTCTGATCATGCCCAAATAAGTATTCGTTCTGAATGATTGTAGACTACCGGTGTCATTCATCAATTGCTGATATCCCGGCCAAAACGATTCGGGCGGTGAGTAGTTGAAATGAATGCCCGCAATGACTTGCATACAGCGACCGTAACGATGGCTTAGGCCTCTCCGGTAAATATGTTTCATTTTTCCTACATTGGATGAGCCATAGACAGCAATAGGAATTGCCGAATCCTGCAAGTCGCCTACGGGCATGCTTGCTGCCAACAGCAATTCATCGCCGATATGGGAACAGACGTATTTGTGCAGATCAGTTAAATAATTTGCCAGTTCATTCTCGTCAGACATTGCCGGGGTGATGAGTTCCAATAACGCCTCAGAAAAATCGGTGGTGATATGCGGGTGCGTTAATGCGGCGCCTAATGAAATCGGATGGGGTGTTGTTGATAGCGCGCCATCCCGTGTGATTCTAAGACCTTCTTTCTCTATACCTTTCAGACCATGAACTAAGTCAGTCCAAAGTGTTCTGTCGTCAATGATGACATGATGAATCTGGCTAACGGGTTTTGACATTTTTGTTCCTGTAATTCGTCAATAACAGCAGTGTTGTATGAATAAATAGTAGCCTAGCACATCAAGCCCATGTCTATATTGATTTGTTCAAAATAGGGCTGGAATAAACTCGCATTAAACAAGTAACGGAATTGTATTCCAGTTAATTGCGTTTTGCAAGTTACGACGATTAAACGTATTTTTGTGACTGGCAGAATAGTACAAATTTAAATTGACTAAACCAAAAACTTAAGCAGTTTTTCTTTCAGCAAATCAGGAACTACCGGTTTGCCCAGATGATCGTTCATCCCCGCTTGCATGGATTGCTCAATGTCAGATTGAAGTGCGTTGGCTGACATGGCTATAACAGGCAGTAATCTATACTGTTTGCTGTTGCGAATTGCTTGGACTGCGGTGTAACCATCCATGACAGGCATCTGGATATCCATCAACACTACATCGAACTGCTGTTTATCCAGCATCGATAATGCTTCTTCACCATTATTGGCTGCACTAACATGCATGCCCAATTGTTTCAGAAGTTCAGTCGCCACCATCTGATTAACATCATTATCTTCAACCAGAAGCACTTTCTTATCTTGCAATACGGCCACAGTCTCTTTGGAGTTCGAAGTACTTGACCGCTTTCTATTGTTGCAATTTCCAGAGTCCAGACTGAAATTGACAATAAATTTGGTGCCGACACCTACTTGGCTGTGTACCGATATTTCACCGTCCATGGCATCGACGATTCGTTTGGCGATGTTGAGACCGAGACCGGTGCCGCCAAAACGTCTGGTGATGGAACTGTCTGCTTGCGTGAAAGGTGTAAACAAATCGTCCATGCAGTCTTCAGGTATGCCAATTCCGGAGTCTTCAACCGTTATTGTGAGATTTGTTTTGCCCACTTTACTGGAATTATTGCAACTAAAGGTGCAGCTTACTGTGCCTTGTTGGGTAAATTTTATCGCATTGCCGATCAAATTTACCAACACCTGTCGAACTCGAACCGAGTCTCCAACAACTGTTGCCGGAATTGCCTTGTCGGCTACAAAAACAAGCTGGATGCCTTTCTTCTCTGCTTGAAAGGACAATTCTTTTTCAACGCCATTGATCAGCGTTATGAAATCGAACGCCTTGTTTTCCAGCCGGAGCTGGCCTGATTCCATTTTGGAAACATCAAGAATGTCGTTGATGATTTCGAGCAAAGCATTCGATGAATATTCAATGCGCTGCAATACATCTTTCTGACGATTATTGAGCGCTGTCATTTTTAACAAGTGAAGATTCCCGATCACACCGTTCATGGGCGTTCTGATTTCATGACTCATATTGGCCAGGAAATTACTTTTTGCGATATTGGCGGTTTCCGCCGCTTCCTTCGCTTTTAAAAGCGCCTGGGTGCGTTTGGCGACACGTTTTTCCAGTTCAATATTGGTCTTTTGTTTTGCCGTAATATCTTGAACCAGTCCGAGCGTTGAAGTTGGCATTCCCATTGAGTTATAAAAAGTCTTGCAGTGATGCAATACATACAGTTCTTGATTGGCCGGTGTCATTAAACGGTGTTCAAAGGAATAAATCTGCTTCTGATCAACCGCTTCTTCCAGCATGTCTTTAAACTGGTCACGCTCATTTTCAGGGATTAACGTTAAAAATTTGTGCCAGGAATTTATCGTTTCATTTTCTGGTTCAACGAGCAGCATATCAGCCAATTCCGGAGAACATTTGAATATGCCGCTAAAATAATTTAGTTCCCAGCTGCCAACATCAGAAATTTTCTGAATTTCCTGCAGCTTGTAGCGATCATGCTCGTAGCGTTTATTCTTGGCGCGAAGATCATTGTTCTCCATTTCCAAACGGAGAATTTCTTCTTCAAATTGATCAAGCTTTTGCTTGGTGTCTTTATCTGAGTGGGCCATGTTGAAATACTCAGATTATTCTGGAATCGTTCATGACGATTATTTAAACAAAATATCTTCGGCCAAACGGGTGCCTTCCAGACGTGCGCGTATTTTTTGGTAAACAATGTCACGGCTGGTTGAGGTATCATCGGTAAACGGCGAGAATCCGCAGTCGTCCGTTGTTCCAAGTTGTTCGAGCGGAATATATTCGGCTGCCTCCAGGATTCTATCCCTCACTTTATTTGCTGTTTCAATTTCTGAAACAATGGGATTGATCACGCCCACAAAAACGCGTTGAAACGGCTGGATGATATTTTTAATCAGGCGCAGCGCCTTGCGAGGATTTTCCTCACCGGCCATGGCCACATAAAAATTCCCTGCCCTGATTTTAAACAAGGTTGGCAGCAAAAATTTATAGTCCACGTCGGCGCTGTGGGTAGCATCCATATCTCCTCCCGGGCAGGTATGAATACCAATTTTCTGGATCTCCTCGTCGTTGAAGTGAGAAAGACACTGGTTAATCAGATCGACAAAAGCATCCAGCATACCGCCTGAAGGGTCAAGCTTGAGTGATAGCCGCGCTTCGGTAAAGTCAATCTGTACCTTGTGAGCGCCTATTGCAAGACAGCGGCGCACTTCTTCAACATGCGCCTTAACCAGATCATCGAAGAACTGAGTGCGACTGTAACCTTCCAAGCCATCGACCGGGTAGAGCAGACTCAACATTGAAGGGGAAATTATTGCCTGTTTAACCGGAACATGCGCATGTTTGAGCACGAACTCCAAATATTCATCTGCAGTATGTTGATATTTAAAGGGTGGTTTGGTCAGGGTAGGCGAAAGTTCCCTCACATGGCCATCGGAAAAGACAACGGACAATCCTTTGCCATTAAAGCGATCCGAACCGTGCAGACAATAATGGGCAAAACCATCAAACTTGCGTTGTTCACCATCCGAGATTACCGGGCAACCCAGATCTTCCAGTTCTCGGACCACGGTGATGGTTTCTTCTTGCGCAATCTGGTCCAATATATCTACGCCAAGTTTTCCTGCATCGTACTTTCGATAGGCATCAATGAGCCGCTGAGTACGAGGAATTGATCCAATTTGTTCAGTCGGAATTTGATTAGACATAATCATTATGCTGCCCTAACCTGATTAACATGATTTACCGTATTGAAGTTAATGTAAAAATATTAATAGATTACTGTATATCTTCAGATTTGAAAACGCGGAAAAAGCAACGATTCAAACTGTTTATACTATGCTGAATTAAATTTCAAAACTACCTCTCGTCTGGGAAGGGGCTATTTAGCCGAATAAAACGGAATTTACCCACTTTACAGTACCGGAACGTGCCACACTAAAGATTTTGGTCCGAATATTCCGCATACCTAAAAATATCAGAATTTTTATAATCCGGTACAGGATATTTCATTTTATTGCTGTCCTGTTAACATTTATTCCAAAGCAAGGCTGACTGGTTAGTCTGTTTGAAACGATTATCAGGAGGGTCGCCTGTTGGAAATAATCATACTATTTCCAACAGGCACAGCGCAATCCGTGGGCGATGACAAGTATACTTTCAGGGTGTTACCGTGGCATCCTGCAGCAGTGTTGCCCTGTTGGTCGATGATACAGTATTGCACACGTAACGCATATGCTAGGGACTGTTCTCAATGAGTGAACTGTTCCTGCTGACACCCATTTTGGACCTCAGCGAGACAGAGTGAGTGTTGTGTAGTCGCTCTACATGAGTGAACGATAATGCTGCGGAGGGTTAAAATGGGCCCAGCCCAATGGGTTGTCCCTGAAATGATGCAATGCCGCGTTATTCGTCGTTTATTTGGAATAACCAAACCACGCTTCTCATGCCTTGCCTGACACCATTTCAGGGACAACAGAAATAATTCACTCATTGAGAACAGCCCCAGAGGTATAATGCTTTTTCTATTTACTTACCACTATACAAGATTGAATGATGAGACGGATTCTTATTGTTTTATGCGGCGTGCTGTTGGTGTCTTCCTGTGCATGGGTTAAGGTGTCTTCGATGGGCGAGAGCGTTCGTCTGGTTCAATCAACGAAGACAGTCGAGTCGTGCAAGCGATTGGGAAATGTGAATGCCAAAGTTGTCAGTAAAGTGATTTTTGAACGTGATACGGAAAAAGTCGCCGCTGAACTCGCCAATCTTGCACGTAACGAGGCCGGTCTGCTAGGTGGCGATACCATTATTCCGATTACAGAAATATATGATGGCAGACGCAGATTTGCGGTTTACCAGTGTTTTCAGTCCAAACGCAACAATTGATCATTTATTATATTTGGCGAGGAAAAATAAAAAAGCAGACAGGGATTTTGCCTGGGGCTGTTCTCAATGAGTGAACTGTTTCTGCTGGCGCCCATTTTGGGCCTCAGCAAGGCAGAGTGAGCGTTGTGTAGTCGCTCTACATGAGCGAATGATAACGCTGCGGAGGACTAAAATGGGCCCAACCCCTAAGTGTTATTACGTATTTTTTTCTCTGGGTATTCCCAGTAAGCTACCGGTATTCGTAGAATTAACTGAGTTTGACAAATGATGTCTTTTGTGCGTTTTGGGGAAGGGGTGTAATTCGTCCGGCTTCAACGGATCAGGTCAAGTGTTCAATTATCAGTCAGGAGGCAGGTATGGCGCGAATCGTGATTTTGGGTGCGGGTATTGGCGGTGTGCCGATGGCTTACGAAATGAAGGAAGCGGTCGGGAAAAGTCATGAAGTCATTGTGATTTCGGATACGCCAACATTTCATTTTGTTCCTTCAAATGTCTGGGTTCCATCCGGGTGGCGTAAAGCGGATGCGTTGAAGATTGAGCTGGCGCCCGTGATGCAGAAAAAAGGCATAGAATTTATCCAGAAAGCGGCATCATCGATCGATCCGGAAAACAATCAGGTGTTGCTCAACGATCAGACGTCCGTAGCCTACGATTATCTGGTCATTGCCACCGGACCCCGACTGGCCTTTGACGAAATTCCTGGTTTAGGACCCAATGGTCATACCTCATCGGTTTGTCATGTCGATCATGCTGCTGTAGCGGCAGAAGACTGGAACCGGTTTGTTGCAGATCCCGGCCCGATCGTCATTGGCGCAGTGCAGGGGGCATCCTGTTTTGGTCCGGCATATGAATATCTGATGGTGCTTGAAACGGAACTGCGTAACAGAAAAATGCGCGATAAAGTACCGATGACTTTTGTCACTTCAGAGCCTTATATCGGCCATCTGGGATTAGGCGGGGTGGGTGATACCAAAGGCCTGCTGGAGAGCGCCTTGCGGGAAAAAACCATCAAATGGATTACCAATGCAAAGGTCGACAAGATTGAACCCGGAAGGATATTTGTGACCGAGGTCGATGAAGACGGCAATGACAAAAAGCATCATGAACTGCCCTTTAAGCATTCCATGATGTTACCTGCTTTTACCGGTGTCGACGCGGTACGGCATGTAAAAGCCGATGGCCTGGTGAATCCGCGTGGTTTTGTGCTGGTGGATGAATATCAGCGTAACGCGGCGTTTAAAAATATCTACGCCGTCGGCGTTTGTATCGCCATCCCGCCGATTGAAAAAACGCCTTTGCCGGTCGGTGCGCCCAAGACCGGTTACATGATCGAATCCATGGTGACTGCAGTTGCGCATAATATCACCGAGGAACTGGCAGGAAGGGAACCTTCTTACAAGGCAACCTGGAACGCGTTGTGTCTGGCAGATTTTGGTGATACCGGTGTGGCGTTTCTGGCGAAACCGCAAATTCCACCACGAAATACGACATGGTCGTCTGAAGGCAAATGGGTACATCTGGCTAAAATCGGTTTTGAAAAATATTTTATGCGTAAAATACGCAAAGGGATTAGTGAACCCTATTATGAAAAACTGGTATTAAATCTTTTGGGTTTGACCCGGCTTAAAGACAAAGGGGAATAAGATGACAATAGACAGAGCGGTGCTTGCTGTTGCAGGCAGTTTTATTCTGATCAGCCTGTTGCTGGCACATTTTCATTCGGAATACTGGTTGTGGTTTACCGCCTTTGTCGGTGCCAATCTTTTGCAATCCGCATTTTCAGGGTTCTGTCCGATGGCGATGCTGCTTAAGAAACTGGGCGTGAAACCGGGCAGCGCATTTTAGAACCTGAATGCATGTCTATAAACCGGCGTATACGCTTTATTTAAATTTCCTGACGTCAGATGCGGTGCTGACAGGATATGGCCGATCAGATGGATGCTGCTGACACTGCCATCCATTGATGAAGAGTATGCTTAAAACCATAACAACCAAACTGGCATTAAGCCTGATAGCGTTAGTCCTGCTGCCGTCAACGTATCTGTCGGCAAGTGAAGCGTATGTTTTCGGGCAAGCGCCTGATAAAATGCTTGTCAATGAAACCGCTGCACAGGTGTTTACGCTGAGTCAGGCCATCGATTTCGCACTCGCGAATAACCCCGACCTGCAAATTGCCATTGAACGCATCAAACAAGCCGAGGCGCGGCTGGGAATGGCGCTTGCTGCGTTTTATCCGCAGATCAGCGCTAGGGCAAGTTACGAGCATTCCAACAATCCGGCGCAGGTTTTTGCCATGATCGTGGCGCAGCGGGATTTTGATGTCAATTCTATCCAGAACATCAATAGCCCCGGTTACCGGCAGAACTTTCGCCCGGAAGTCATCGGTACATTATCGCTTTTTCGCGGCGGTCAGGATTTTCAAAAAAGCAAGGCAGCCGAGTTGGGTATCGATGCGGCTGAGTTTGAACGCTCAACAGTACGCAATGCCCTGGTCGAGGCGGTAACGGTGTCTTATTATGCCTATCTTTCCGCACTGGAGGCCAAGAAAGTCGCGCAGGATTCCATTGACGCCATTTCCAGTGAACTGAATCAGACCCGGTTGCGGTTTGAAGCGGGAACCGCACTGAAATCCGAGGTGTTGTCGCTGGATGTGAAACTGGCTGAAGCAAAAAATGCGGAAATCAGGGCGGCCAACAGTGTCGAACTGTCCAAAACCAGCATGGCCAACCTGCTCGGTTTGCAGAATGCGCAATCGTTCAGTATTGCATCAACGTCCGGGTTAACCGTGCCGCATCTGCCGGCATCGTTTGACGCGTTGCTCGAATTGGCGATGACCGAGCGCCCTGAAGTCCAGGCAGCAGCCCGTCAGGTTGAAATCAGCAAGCGCGAACTTAAAGCCGAGTTGGGCGCATATCTGCCCAAGGCCGATGCTTTTGTCAGTTACGGCCAGAACAGTCAGTCGCCGGGCTTTTCCGGTCAGAAGGATAATGTTACTGTGGGCGTGGCTGTTGAAATGAATCTGTTTTCCGGCTTCAGCACCAAACAGCGTGTCAGCGCGGCAGAGCGGAAAGTGGCGGAAATGCGCGAAACAGAACGCAAAACCCGGCTGGCCATTGAACAGGAAGTCAAGATTGCATTTTTAAGACTCGAAGAAGCATTGGCGCGGTTGCGTGTCACCGAGGTATCTGTTTTGTCGGCTGAAGAGGCGTTAAGACTGGTCAACGAGGAACGGCGTGCCGGTATGGCAACGGTGACGCGTTACATAGAATCAGAAGTTGCCCGGAATAATGCGCAATCCAATTTGGTCGCTGCGCACTATGATGCGCTGAGTGCGGAAATTGCATTAAAGAAAGCGGTTGGAGACTGGAAATAAAGGAATGCTCATGTCTCAGGAAAAAGGGCAAAAAGATATTAAAAAAATCATTTCTGTTGCTGCGGTTACGCTGGTTCTGATTCTTTTGCTGTTTTACATGCAGGGCAGTTTTGTCAGCAAAACACCGCCGGGAACCAGTGCGCTGGCCGCTGAAACAAGCGAGCCTGCCAGCAATACCGCGGTAGTCACTGAAAAATTGGTGGGTGATATGCTTGCCTGGCCCGGTACGGTAAAGTCAAGAACGGTTGCCGGGATTGCGCCCCGCCTGACTGCCCGGATTATCGAGATCAGGGTCAATGCGGGCGATACGGTTAAACAAGGCGATGTTATTGCGCGGCTGGACGAACGCGATCTCAAAGCTCAGGAAAAAGCGGCGCTTGCTGCCCTGGCGGGCGCCAATGCACAGGCAGTTCGCGCCACCGCCGACAAACAGCGGATCAGCGGTTTATATGAAAAGGAAGCGGCGACGCGGGAACATTTCGACGCTGTAGTCGCCCAGGCCAGGGAAGCACGGGCGCGCGTCAATCAGGCTGGCGGCGTGGTCAATGAAATCAAAACACGTCTGGCCGATACGGTGTTGCTGGCGCCTTTTGACGGAACCGTTGTCAAGCGCCTTAAACAGCCCGGCGACATGGGGCTGCCCGGCGTTCCGGTGGTGACCATGCAGGTGCCGCATGGACTCAGGCTCGAGGTTGAAGTGCCGGCCGCCTGTGCCGGTGTATTCGGCGTCGGCATGGCGGTCACGGTGCGCATAGACACGCTGAATCAGACTTTCAGCGCGCCGATTGACGAAATCGTTCCCGAAATCGATGCGCAAACACACTCTCAATTGATTAAAATTGCACTGCCAGCAATTGAAGGCTTGAAACCGGGGTTTTTCGGATGGCTGGAACAGGCCTGCGATCAACATACTGCATTGTTGATACCGGTCAAAGCCGTAAAACATCTTGGCCAGCTGGAAGTTGTCCGCGTACTGGCAGACGAACAACAATCCATGCGTCATGTCAGAACGGGTAAAACATTTGGCGACCAGATTGAAATTGTCTCCGGCTTGCGCGCTGGTGAATTGGTCATGATCGATCCCTGGCAGGCACAGTAATGGACAGCGCCAAAGCGCAGGACATAAAGCGTGGCCTGACGACAAAAATCGTCAGGATTTTCACCACTTCGCAGCTTTCCCTGCTGTTTCTGATTATATCGATGCTGGCGGGTGCTGTTGCGCTTATCCTGACGCCGCGCGAAGAAGATCCGCAAATCGTAGTGCCGGTGATGGATGTATTGATTGAATATCCGGGCGCATCGAGCGAGGAAGTGGAAAAACTGGCGGCAACGCCGCTTGAAGTTGTGCTCAAACAGATTGAAGGCGTGGAATATGTCTATTCCGTTTCCAGGCCCGGTGCGGCGGTTGTTACGGTGCGTTATTATGTCGGTCAGAATTACGAAAACAGTCTGATCAAAACCTGGAACAAGCTGTTGTCCAACCAGGATTTGATTCCGCCGGGGGTGACGCGGTGGAAAGTGAATCCCGTTGAAATCGATAATGTCCCTATCGTTTTG
The DNA here is from genome assembly GCA_031316255.1 of Nitrosomonas sp. NCBI lineage: Bacteria > Pseudomonadati > Pseudomonadota > Betaproteobacteria > Nitrosomonadales > Nitrosomonadaceae > Nitrosomonas > Nitrosomonas sp. The sequence continues at coordinate 2,324,767 of JALDQW010000001.1, forward strand.
CTGACATTGTCATCGCAGAACGCTCATTATGATTCCATGGCATTGCGCCGCATTGCTGACGAGCTGATTGTTGCCTTCAGGAGCATCGACGATGTCGGTAAAAGCTGGGTTGTCGGCGGCGAACAGCGGCGAGTGTCGGTATATGCCGATCCGGCGCGTCTGGCAGCGCATGGTGTGGCCTTGATCGAGGTTTCACGGGCATTGACTGAAACCAATGTCAACATGCAGATTGGTCACTTCGAGCGCAGCAACCGGGAAATTCTGCTGGAAGCAGGGCCGCATTTCAGTTCTTCCAGGGAAGTCGGCGCTACCGTCATCAAACATGTTGACGACCGTCCGGTGTATTTGCGCGATGTCGCGCGTATCGTCGATGGTCCGGCCGATGTCAATCATTATACGCGCATCGGTTTCGGTTCCGCGGTAGACACTATGGTCACAGTGGGTGAAGCTGTTGGTGAAAGACCGCAGGCCGGGCAGGAACGTCAAATGGTGACCATTGCGATAGCCAAACGTAAAGGCAGTAATGCGGTTCATGTGGCTCAAGACATCCTTGCCATGGCGGACAAGCTGTATGGAACGCTGATCCCGCACGATGTCTTGCTGAGCGTCACGCGGGACTACGGCGAAACCGCCAATCACAAAGTCAACGAGCTGGTCAAGCACCTGTGTTTTGCCATCGTGATTATTATGGCGCTGCTGGCGTTTTCGCTGGGGACGAAAGAGGCCTTTATCGTTTCCATCGCCGTGCCGATGACGCTGGCGCTGACGTTGCTGCTGGATTATCTGTTCGGCTACACAATTAACCGCGTCACGCTGTTTGCGCTGATTCTGTCACTCGGCCTGCTGGTCGATGATCCCATCGTCGATGTCGAAAATATTCACCGGCATTATCAATTGCGTAAAGAGCCGCCACTGGATGCGCTGCTGACGGCTGTTGACGAAGTCAGGCCGCCGACCATTCTGGCGACGTTTACCGTGATCGTCTCATTTCTTCCGATGTTTTTTATTACCGGCATGATGGGACCTTACATGGCGCCGATGGCGTTCAACGTTCCCGTCGCCATGATCTTCTCGCTGATCGTCGCGTTTACCGTTACCCCATGGGCAAGCTACAGACTGCTGCAAAGCGTCTATCACAAGCGTGAACATGCAGCAGCCGTGGAATTCAAACAAACGCTGGTTTACCGGATTTATCGCGCTTCCTTGTATCCGTTGCTGACAACGCCCGGCCGCGCGCGCTTGTTTTTGCTGATTATCCTGATCGCTTTTATCGGTTCGGTGTTGCTGGCGGTTACCCGCGCTGTTCCGCTGAAATTATTGCCGTTCGATAACAAAAACGAATTGCAGATCGTCATCGATATGCCGCGCGGCTCAACGCTCGAACAAACCGACGAAGTCGCGCGCGCGCTGGGCAGTTATCTGGCGACGGTCAACGAGGTCACCGATTATCAGACCTATACCGGTGTGGCGTCGCCGATGGATTTCAACGGCATGGTGCGGCGGTATTATTTGCGCAATGGCGGTTATATGGGCGATATCCGGATTAATCTGCTGCCGAAGGATATGCGCACGCATCAATCGCATGAAATCGCATTGCGCATCCGTCCCGAAATAGAACGGATTGGAAAACAATACGGCGCCAACCTGAAGATCGTCGAAATTCCACCCGGCCCACCCGTGCTGGCCAGTGTGGTGGCGGAAATCTACGGTCCGCCTGAAGCCAGTATCGCCGATCTGGTAAAAGTCACCAGACGTGTGCGCGCCGATTTGGAAACCATAGCAGGCGTTGTTGATGTCGATGATTTTTCCGAGGCGCTGCACGACAAAATACATTTTCAACTGGATCGCGAAAAAGCCGCCTTGTCCGGTATCAGCGCGGCGCAGGTTGCCGAGACATTGCGCATCGCCTCTGCAGGCCATACCGTTGGTATCGTACATGCCGAAACCGAGCGTCAGCCGCTGGAAATCATGCTGCAACTGCCGCGCGCGCTGCGTTCATCGGTATCCGATGTGCTGGCGCTGCGGGTGAAAAACGCGCAGGGCGACCTGATTCCCTTGAGTGAAATAGCCACCGCAGTCCTGATGACAGCGGATCAGCCGATCTATCACAAAAACCTGCAGCGGGTGCATTTTGTTGTCGCAGAAATGGCCGGGCGCAGCCCGGTGGAAGCGGTTTTTGACCTGAAAGACATGCTGGCTGAACGCCCCTTGCCGGAAGGGTATACCGTCGAGCTGGCCGGTGAGGGGGAATGGAAAATTACCGTTGACGTGTTTCGCGATCTGGGCCTGGCTTTTGCGGCCGCCCTGGTAATGATCTATATCCTGCTGGTCGGGCAGACCGCCTCATTGACCATGCCGCTCGTCATGATGATTGCCATTCCGTTGACGATCATCGGCATCATGCCGGGATTCTGGCTGCTGAATCTGGTGATGGCGTCGCCCATTGAGGGTTATCCCAATCCGATCTATTTTACCGCCACTGCCATGATCGGCATGATCGCGCTGGCCGGTATCGTGGTGCGCAATTCAATCATTCTGGTCGATTTTATCGAACGCATCCGCGCGCGTGGCGATGTCACTTTGGCAGAAGCGCTGGTCGAAGCCGGTGCCATTCGCCTGCGTCCCATATTCCTGACTGCCGGGGCCGCCATGTTCGGCGCCTTTGTCATCATTCTTGATCCGATATTTTCAGGACTGGCCTGGAGTTTTATTTTCGGTATTTTTGCCTCAACCCTCTTTTCGCTGCTGGTCATCCCGGTGGTGTATTTTTTGATTCACAAAACAGATGACGTCAAGGCGATTCGAACGCAGTTAAAGACAGAGTAATCATGGTTACTGACTAATTACGATGAAAAAAGTAATCGTGTCAGGAGACTGGTTTTCCTGCAATTCAACTAATAAGTTAAGCGGTTGGTTGATTACACGCCGCCGTGCTTATTATTACAAAGCACTGCAAGAGGGGTGTATATGAATTTCAACATGGCTCAATGTTTTATCGGTAATATCTACGTCTTGTCTAAACATACTAGAAAACAATCATGCGGGATTGGTGGGATTCATTAGAAACAGGTGACTGGATAGCAATAGTTGGAATCTTTGTTGCCGTTATTGGTGTCCTTGTAACTGGGCGGAATAAAAAAGGTAACACCATTACTCAGACAATTCATGGCAATAATGGAAATGTTACCAACCAACAGGGTAAAAATAATACGTTCATTCAGAACCAGACCATAAACAATGGTTTAACACTCGAAGAATACGAGGAAGGATTAAAACGCCGTGAAAAGGAAATTCGCGCCGAACTGGAACAGGCACATGCGGCAGATCGTCAGGTACTTGAGCGTGAATTAAGCGACATTCAGCAACAGTTACAAGACACGACGGCCAGTTATGAAGCACATATCGTCAGTCTTAAAGAACGCATCGCACAACTGGAAAAACTGCGTGATGAATTTCCGGATAAAGTTCTGGATCAGGCGATTGAAGCCTTGCGGCAAGGCGAAACCGAAGAAGCAGACCGTCTATTCCAACAAGTTGAAGAAGATAGTGAGAAACACATCAAGCGGGCCGCAGAGGCCGCTTTTCAACGCGGGAAGATTGCAGAAGAGGCCATTCGATACACCAACGCGCTTGAACATTATGAGCGATCGGTTCAACTGCAACCCGACAACCCCCTGTATCTGAATGATGCAGGTGTATTGCTTTACAAGCTTGGCTTTTACCATAAAGCCATTAAATACTTTGAACAGGTGTTGGCCAGTTTCCTGAAAACCTATGGGGAAGATCATCCTTCTGTTGCGACAAGTCGCAACAATCTGGGCATGGCGTGGAAGACACTGGGCGAATACGAGAAAGCCATTGGTTATTATGAACGGGCGTTAGCCAGTTTCCTGAAAATCTATGGTGAAGATCATCCTTCTGTTGCGACAAGTCGCAACAATCTGGGCGGGGCGTGGCATGCACTGGGCGAAAACGAGAAAGCCATTGGTTACTATGAACAGGCGTTAGCCAGTGACCTGAAAACTTATGGCGAAAATCATCCTTCTGTGGCGAGAGATCGCAACAATCTGGGCATGGTGTGGGACTCGCTGGGCCAATACGAGAAAGCCATTGGTTACTTTGAACAGGCACTACCTACAATGGAAAAGTTCCTGGGGAAAGACCATCCTGATACCAAGACCGTGAAAGACAATCTCGATAGGGCGCGTGCTGCTTTGGGAAATTAACGGTTTATTGTGGCTTGCAAACACCGCCATGCTCAGCCCGAATGATTCGCAAGGGAGTATTAGAAATTCTGTGTCATTCCTTTAGTATTAAATTTTATAGGAGTGACGAATGAACAAGACTACAGTGCAATTTGATTTTGAAGAAGCCTTGGAATCCTTGAAAGCGGGGCGGAATTTGAATGGAAAAGATGGCATATTAACGCCATTGATCAAACAACTCACTGAAGCTGCATTGGCGGCGGAACTTGAACAGCATATCAAATCCGGGGATGAACAGAACCGGAAGAATGGCACGACGCCAAAGACTGTAAAATCAGCATCAGGTAGTTTTCAACTGGAAACACCCAGAGACCGCAACGGTACATTTGAACCTCAGTTGGTTAAAAAGCATCAGACTCATCTTACCGATGAAATCGAACGCAAAATTCTATCGTTATTTGCGTTGGGCTCCAGCTATCAGGATATCTCTGGGCATATTGCCGAGATATACGGCATTGACGTTTCATCGGCGACGATCAGTGCAGTCACTGACAAGCTTATTCCGGAGCTTAGGGAATGGCAGCAACGGCCATTGGATAGTCACTATCCGTTCGTGTGGCTGGATGCCATACATCACAAAGTGAAAGACGATGGCCGGTATGTCAGCAAGGCAGTTTATACCGTACTTGGCTTAAACATTGAAGGAAAGAAGGAAGTACTAGGGTTGTATGTATCGGAAAGCGAAGGCGCCCGGTTTTGGCTTTCCGTACTGACAGATTTAAATAACCGTGGCGTACAGGATATCCTTATTGCCGCCGTTGATGGACTCGTGGGTTTTCCTGAGGCAATCAACAGTATTTTTCCAGAAACCGAGGTTCAGTTATGCATTATTCATCAAATCCGCAATTCGATGAAATATGTGGCGTCAAAAAATCAAAAAGCATTCATGGCTGACCTGAAACCGGTATACAAAGCGCCGACCATTGATGCAGCTGAAGATGCGCTTGATGCATTGGAAGCCAAATGGGGAAAACAGTATCCCATCGTGATTCAATCCTGGCGCAACAAATGGGAAAATTTATCGGTATACTTCAAATATCCTGAACCGATACGCCGTGTGATTTATACAACCAACACCATTGAGGCCGTACATCGCCAATTTCGCAAACTGACAAAAACCAAAGGTGGATTTCCGAATGAAAACAGTCTACTAAAGCTACTGTATGTCGGAATTAAAAATGCCAGCAAGAAATGGACGATGCCGATACAGAACTGGAATTTGACATTATCCCAGTTAGCGATATATTTTGAGGGTCGTTTGGATGCGGCGTTGGATTTATGAATTTAATACAGATTTTTATGTCACCGCTGAAACTGGTTAGCGTATCGACACGAATTGTGTCGATCGGTCACCGGTTTCAGTGGTCAACAAGCGAAGCGCGTTAGGTGATTGGCAAACTGACACAGAATTTTGAACACCCTCATTCGCAACGATCCGGTGTTTCCAGCTCACATCAATATCGCCGAACCAGATGGTCTCCTGAGTCAGTTGCCAGTTGACCGGCGGCGGGGTGTTTTTTTCTTGACGGCCAGTTTTTCGTCGTCACCGATCGGTCTGCCTGTGGCATCGTAGGTATGCGAGTTGACCAGTAAAATTCTAATTGATGCATATTTCTGGTTGAAATGGTAATGATTGGAAGCCGATTGACGCGGTGACTTTTTCAGAATTTGAACTCATTTGCGAAATATGTTTACAGTTGTGATTTCGGTGCGGCATGTTGATCCATTGTGGGCGGGGGCGCAAAATTGTTCATCAGTTTTTTGAATTGTGGGTAGAAATCGCTGTATGTCATTAAAACCGGATTGATTCAATCAATGCATGCAACCCGTTATTTTTTTAGGTGTGTTGTTGTTATTCTCCTGTTGGGAGGACTGGTCGGCTGCGCCGCCAATCCGCCGCGCCAGCAGCATGACCTGTGCGCGGTATTCGAGCAGCAACCCAAGTGGTATGATTACGCCAGAGCATCGGAAAATAACTGGGGCGTGCCGGCGCATATCCTGATGGCCTTTGTGCGCCACGAATCCAGCTATCGGTACAATGCCAAGCCGCCGTTTGAATGGTTCCTGTTCATTCCGCTGGGGCGGCCTTCTTCGGCCAAAGGCTATGCCCAGATCCAGGATCCGGCCTGGCAGGATTACAAGCAATCGACCGGCGGGCTGTTCAAGAGCCGTTCAAACATGGCGGATGTGCTGGACTTTGTCGGCTGGTATAACCATAACAGCAATCAGCGGCTTGGCATTTCCAAGTGGGACCCGAAGAATCTGTATCTGGCCTATCATGAAGGCCACGGCGGTTACCGTCGCGGTACCTATCGCAAAAAAGAATGGTTGCTGAATGTGGCAGACCGCGTCGACCACACCGCGCGTGAATACGGCGCACAACTGCTCCGCTGCGACGTGCAATTCCGTTGCCGGCACTGGTATCAGTTCTGGCCGTTTTGCAGTTAGCATGGTGTACTCGATAATGCAATTTATCCGGACGATTAAAAGCAACATTTTGCTATCTTTTTTTACTTCAGGCATTACGAAGTTATGTGGAATAGGCGGTATGCTGCCTAAGATGAAATCCGAACTTCCAAATTATCAGGCGTTCTTTCGGAGAGAAAGAGTGTATTCAAAGCTCTCCTTAGAAATCACGGCTAAAGGCTTCCTTGAAAAGTTTTTAAAAAAATGGGATCAACTTGTCTTAGAGTTATCTCAGAAAACAAAAAACCCCGGATTAGCGGGGTTTTCAGGGGACCAAATTTTGACTATTTAGTCTTATTCAGGCCTGATATTTGATGCCTGTTTGCCTTTAGCTCCGGTCGTCACTTCGAAAACAACACGTTGTGACTCTCTCAGTGATTTGAACCCATTGCTTTGAATAGCAGAGAAGTGTGCAAACAAATCTTCGCCACCATCATCTGGTGTAATGAAACCAAAACCTTTTGAATCATTGAACCATTTTACAATACCTGTTGCCATGTATCTTTCCTTAACAAAAATTAAAATTTCGCCTGCATTTTAGAATACAGGCAGTCAGTGAATATCAAGGAAAAAGCTAGGTACTGCTCTATAACTAATATCCATACGACAACTGTAGTATACGCGTTATTTATAATAAAAACTCAACAATTTTACTTTGTGGAATTACTTTACAGTTGTGCAATTGGCTGGGAAATTTATATCTGACCGGATTCTTTACGATAAATTCTCATTATTAGCCCGGTAGATTGGGGCAGGCTTTCGGATTCGTGCCAATTCACCAAAGCGCCAACGGCGCTATAACACCCGTATACACCGTCAATAGAATAAGTACAACCCGTAGGCGATCTATCCGGCACCAAATAAAGTGCTGGCAATTGAATCGGCTGATTTTTGCGATAACATCCAGAATGTGCGCACAGACAATTGCCATGATTTGCCCATGACTCGGTCAGGTGCAATAACCGCAGGGCATTGCACCAGTCACCACATTATCTTAGTCTGTTATTGCCCCCTTGCTCGCAGTCGATACCAGTTTCGCATATTTAGACAGCACGCCGCGGGTATAGCGCGGTTCGGGTGGTTGCCATGCGGCGCGGCGTCTGGCGAGTTCTTCGTCGGAAACGTTGAGTTGCAGCAGGCGCTGTTCGGCGTCGATGGTGATCGAATCGCCTTCCTGCACCAGCGCAATGGCACCGCCGGCATACGCTTCCGGTGCGACATGGCCGACGACCATGCCGTAGGTGCCGCCCGAAAAACGGCCGTCGGTAATCAGGCCGACTGAATCGCCGAGTCCTTCGCCGATTAACGCTGAAGTCGGAGACAGCATTTCGCGCATGCCGGGGCCGCCTTTGGGGCCTTCGTAACGAATGACAACAACATCGCCGGGTTGGATTTTGTGATCCAGGATTGCGCGCATGCAGGTTTCTTCGGATTCGAAAACGCGCGCTGGGCCGGTGATTTTTGGATTTTTGATGCCGGAGATTTTGGCTACGGAACCTTCTGTCGACAGATTGCCTTTCAGGATCGCCAGATGGCCCTGCTTATACATTGGATTATTCCACGGGCGGATCACATCCTGATCGGCGCGTGGTGTCTCCGGGATATCCTTGAGCACTTCGGCAATGGTCTGACCGCTGATGGTGATGCAATCGCCATGTAACAGGCCGTTGACGAGCAGCATTTTCATGACTTGCGGAATGCCGCCGGCTTCGTGTAGATCGGCGGTGACATAGCGGCCGGAAGGTTTTAGATCGCAAATGACCGGAACGCGTGCGCGGATAGTTTCAAAATCGTCGATGGTCAGATCGACTTCTGCGGCATGCGCGATCGCCAGCAAATGTAGCACGGCATTGGTGGAGCCGCCGACCGCCATGATGACGGAAATGGCGTTTTCAAACGATTTGCGGGTGATGATGTTGCGCGGCAGGATTTGCTGTTTGATGGCATTGACCAGTACTTCGGCAGAGCGGGCCGAACTGGTCAGTTTCTCCGCATCTTCCGCCGACATGGTGGAAGAGTAGGGCAGGCTCATGCCCATGGCTTCGAAAGCGGAGGACATGGTGTTGGCAGTAAACATACCGCCGCAGGAGCCTGCGCCGGGGCAGGCATGTCGTTCAATTTCCGTCAGTTCTGCGTCATCGATTTTTTTTGCGCTGTGCTGGCCGACGGCTTCAAATACACTGACAATGGTCAGGTCTTGTCCTTTATATTTGCCCGGCTTGATGGTGCCGCCATACACGAAGATGGCGGGGACATTCATGCGCGCAATGGCAATCATCGCGCCCGGCATGTTTTTGTCGCAGCCGCCGATGGCGATGACGCCGTCCATGCTTTCGGCCTGTACACAGGTTTCGATGGAGTCGGCGATGACTTCCCTGGAAACCAGCGAATACTTCATGCCCTCTGTTCCCATGGAAATGCCGTCTGATACGGTAATGGTGCCAAACATTTGTGGCATTGCGCCGGCCTGAAGCAATGCCTGTTCCGCTTTGAGCGACAGATCGTTCAGGCCTTTGTTGCACGGCGTGATGGTTGAATAGCCATTGGCAACACCGACGATCGGTTTGTTGAAATCACCATCGGTAAAGCCGACAGCACGTAACATTGCGCGGCTTGGTGCATGCTGGGTACCCTGGGTGATGGCCTGGCTGCGTTTATTGTCTGGCATACTGACTCCTAACTGTTAAGTGTAATGAATAGTCATTCAATTATGATTGATGCAATTGCTATAATATGCGTATTTTACCGTAAATAAGGCGAGAACCCATGCTTGTTCATCCTCAGTTTGATCCGGTAGCCATATCACTGGGACCTGTGTCGATCCATTGGTATGGGTTGATGTATCTGATTGGTTTTTTGCTGTTCTTTCTGCTGGGGCGTTATCGTATCAAATACGGCCCCAAGACAGTTGTAACCAATGAGTTGCTCGATGACATTCTGTTTTATGGCATGCTCGGTGTGATCATCGGCGGGCGGCTGGGACATGTGCTGTTTTACCAGTTTGGTTATTATCTGGAACATCCGCTGCAGATTTTTGCAATCTGGGAAGGCGGTATGTCGTTTCATGGCGGTTTCCTGGGTGTTATCGTCGCCATGATTATCCTGGCACGGAAATATGGCGTGCACTGGCTCAACATCACCGATTTTGGCGTGCCTCTGGTGCCGCTGGGATTGGGCGCGGGGCGGATCGGGAATTTTATCAATGCGGAGCTCTGGGGACGGCCAACGGATGCGTCCTGGGGTATGATTTTCCCGTATGTGGACGAGTTGCCGCGCCACCCGTCACAGCTATACCAGTTTTTCCTGGAAGGGGTTGTGCTGTTCTTGTTAGTCTGGATCTATTCCGCCAAACCGCGTGCGATGGGTGCAGTAACGGGTATGTTCATGATCGGTTATGGTGTCGTGCGTTCGATCGCCGAATTCTTCCGCGAGCCGACTGACGGTTTTATGGGAGAACTGACGCTGGGTGTGACCATGGGGCAATGGCTGTCGATCCCCATGATTCTGGCAGGCATGGCTTTGGTGATATGGTCAGGGCGGCAACAGCAAATTGAAACAAAGCCATCCAGTTCTGCAAAACCCCGCAAAAAAAAGACTAAAGGGCACCTCTAAAAATTAAGAGTTTTAAACAAAACGAGGCGAGAACAAAAAATATTGACGCAGCATATGATTGATATGTAAGGAGATATTTTTTGTGAACAACAAAGTATTGTGACAAAATATGGATTTTTAGAGATGCCCTAAAAAGTAATTACAGTTTGTGTATAGAAGTAATTGATATCGCCGCGATGGTCTGCATTGGGTGCATTGTGAATGAATTTATCTGCGAAGAGGTGCGCATAACCCGCCTCGACAGACAGATTGCCGGGGAGTAAATGCCATTGTATTTGCGCGTCAAACTGAGAGCCGACGAAGCTGCCCGATTGACCGCTGGGGTCGCGCACGCCGGTAATGCCCCATGCATCCCGGTCTGAGGCCAGCCATAAAGCGCGATAATTCATTGCGGCTTCGACCCGGGCATGGGGTTTCAGGTTCAAACGCACACCGGGAGCGTGCATGTTGACCCGCGCAAGCGCGCCAAATATTCCGGTTGGTCCGAAATCAAACCGGCGTGCACCATACAACGTATCAAAACGTTCGTTTTTGCCGTCATCCGGGTTCTCGTCGCCGCTGGCAAAGTCATAGAGCAGGGCGATCCTTGGCGACCAGAAAGCCGGGAATGTGTAGCCGATTGTCAGGGTGTGAAAATGTGCAAAATGATCCAGTGATTTATCGCTGACAAGCGATGCGTGAGAATGACCTGTCTGAAAAACGGATTCGAATTCGTAATCAATGCGGGCGGGAGCCGGTGTGCGAAGCAACCGGAAACCCGGTGTATACAGCTGACGGTTCAGGGTTGGGCGCTCGGAAGAATCCTTTTCATGCAGGCCGAACATAAACAGTTCTACACGGCCAAGTGTTGCAAAGTCATGTGCCGCGAACAGTCCCCATAATTGAAGGTCAAGGCTTTCTTCGTCAAAAACGGCGCTGTTGCGGTGCAATTGCTCTGTTGAATCCGGAAGGCGATAGACCGGGAGCGTCCAGAATCCGCGCAGATGCATACCAGCTGGATTTTGTTCGCCATGCCAGTTGATGTCGATACCGGTGAAGTTATTAATGGTATTGCGAAATCCATTGCGCGCGACAAAACGCCTGCTGCCCACATCCAGTGTCATTCGTCCGGCCTGTGCAGTGAATTGGCCGCCCAGTGTATTCTGGCGGGTATATTCAAGATAGCCCCGTAGTAATTCTGCAGAATTGACAATCGTGGTGTTTAACAGTGTATCGGCATCCGAGGCTGTTCGCGAATCCTGCAGCTCGCCCCCGATTGTAAATCCTGCAGGCAACTGAATGCGCCCATTGACCAGCGTGCGGAATGCAATGACATCTGTCTGCCCGGACTCGTTTGCTCTGAATTCGTTATCCATGAATTCGTACCGGGTACGATGATTGATTTGAAGTGAGAAACCCTGTGGCATCAAGGTTTTGTTCAATGTCCATTGCGCGTGCACTAGAGTGCCTGTAAACAAGAAGGTTTTGCCCACAAGTATGACGCAAAGCAAACGTATTAAGCAGACATGCATTATCTGTATAAATCCGGTAATGTAGTATGCTCTAGCGCTTTTTTCAACTCTAGGAGATAAGCTGGACTGTAGTGAAGCTATGGCCTGTTTTATTTTTTGAGCTGCAAACCAAGCCGGTCCATACGATAACGCATGGAGCGTACCGTAATCCCAAGTATTTTTGCTGCAGCTGTTCTGTTGTAGCGGGTTTGTTCCAATGCCTTGATAATGGATTCTCTTTCAAGTCTGTCCAGATAATCCTGTAGTGGAAGTTTCTGGTCGGCTATGTCCGATGATGTGCCGCCGGGGTCTTTTTGGGTTTCTCTGGATTTGAGCTGTAATTCATTTTTGCCAATTTTTTCGTCTGGGCTCAATGCCAGGGTGCGCTCCAGAATGTTTTCCAGTTCGCGTACATTGCCGGGAAAATCATAATTCGTGAGTGCTGCCAGCGCTGCTTTGTCGAGGTGGCAGATGGGTCTGCCGGTTTCCTGACAGATTTTTGTCAGTATGTTTTCTGCGATGGATGGAATGTCTTCACGCATTTCACGTAAAGCAGGCATGTCCAGTTCAATGACATTCAACCGGTAATACAAATCCTGGCGAAATTGTCCGTCTTCAACGCATTCGTTCAGTTTCTTATGCGTGGCGCTGATAATACGTACGTCAATATTTTTTTCCTGCACGTCACCGAGTTTGCGAACCTGCTTTTCCTGGATGACTCTGAGCAGTTTCACCTGCATGGTGAGCGGCAAGTCTGCAACTTCGTCAAGAAACAGCGTGCCGCCGTTTGCGGCCAGGAAAAAACCGTCATGGTCTTTGTCTGCGCCTGTGAAAGCCCCTTTTTTGTAACCAAAGAATTCGCTTTCCATCAGGTTTTCGGGGATTGCGCCGCAATTGACCGGAACAAACGCCTGACCATGCCGTGCACTTCTTTCATGGATCATTCGTGCCGCAAGTTCCTTGCCGCTACCGGATTCGCCGCTAATGTAAACAGCGGCCTGACTGCGGGACAGCTTTTCAATCGTTGCCCGCAGTGTGCGCATGGGTTGCGATTCACCGAGCAGTGTGCGTCGCTTGTCCGTGTGTTTTGTCGGTGTTTCTTCAATATGTATAGGTGGCAGACTTAATGCCGATTTGACCAGGTCGCGCAGTTGTTTTAGCGATACCGGCTTGGTCAGATAATCAAAGGCGCCGGCTTTTAATGCTGCAACAGCATTTTCCGGCGTGCCATATGCCGTGATGACAGCTATCGGAAGACCTGCATGGTGTTGGGCAATATATTGAACCAGGTCCAGTCCGGTGCCATCCGGCAATCGCATGTCGGTCAGACACAACTGAAACGAACGTGATTGCAGTAACGCTCTGGCCTCATGTGTACTCATCGTGCTGGCTACATTCATGCCCATGCGCGCCAGTGTTAATTCGAGCAATTCGATAATATCCGGCTCGTCATCAACAATCAAAACATACGGCGCTGATTTGTGAGCGAGTGTTTCCTGAGAATGATTGTCTTTACTGGACATGATGACTGGCGTTCGCACAATTCATTCTGAAATGCCCGCCACCGGTACCGAAAATGTACTCGATCGAGGCGTGATTGGCTTCGCAGAGTTCGCGTGAAATATAAAGACCAAGGCCGGTGCCGTTGGCGTCTGTCGTAAAGAAAGGCTCAAACAGTTGTTTTAATTGATGATTGGGGACGCCGGCTCCGTCATCCTGGATATCAAAAAGGATTCTGTGCGTTGTGTTGCAGCGGGTCAATTTGACTACGATACTTCCCTGCTGTTGACGGCAATACCGCCAGGCATTACGGCATAAATTCCAGAGTATCTGGTGCAAATGGTTCTGGTCGAAATTGATCCGGAACTCGGTTGCACCATGAGCATAATCCAGTTGAAAAACTGATTTATCAATTTTCTCTGTCAAGCAAAAATCCTCTATAAAGGATTGAACAAAGTACCTGGCATCAAGGGATTCTGGTTTGACTGCATCACGTCGGTTCAATTGTAAAATATCTTGTACAATTTTATTTAGACGTTGAGCATTATCATGAATGATATGAAGCAAACGGTGATTACCGGTTGTTTTTGTAATTTGTTCATCTTCTTCCAGAAGTTCTGTTGCGTGACAGATGGAAGACAAAGGATTACGGATTTCATGGGCAATATTGGCTGTCAGCCGGCCTAGAGCAGCCAGTTTCATTTGTTGAATCTGTGATTGAATCCGGCTTGTGTCTTCCAGATAAATTATGGCGCTCGCGTGCGGATTGTTTTCAATGGGCACAAAGCGTGTTCTGACCAGTGTATTGTTTATCGACAAACGCAGGAGTTCTGATGATGTGTCGGCGTAGTTGCGCCAATTGAACAGTTTGGATGCCAGTTCCGGTGCATATTCATTGAGTTTGAGCGGTTTGAAATAATTCGGGTGTCTTTCAAGACCCAATAATTTCTCAGCATATGAATTACATTGATGAATATTCCCGTTTTTATCGACAACCAGTGTGCCTTCCTGCAATTCCTGAATGATCAGTTGATTGACTAGCGCCATGTTGGCAAGCTCGATGCCTCGCTCGTGGGCTAGTTTCTCGCTGGCGATTGTGCGGGAGGCCAATTGATGTGCGAGCCAGCTCACCGCGAAGAAACTTATGCTGAGTAATGCCGCATGCGTGAATTGAGCTGAATGGGGCTCGATATAAAGGAAGGCATAGATTTCTTGCAGCAGGACGCCGACTGTGGCCACTGATGCAAAAAATAACGCCATTCTTCCTTTGCTGATAAGACCGGCCCCGGCGAGCGAAACCATGAGTAGAATACCCAATCCACTTTCCAGCCCACCACTGACATAGATCATGATACAGATAAAAAAGACATCAGCGCAGACTTGCTGCATCAATTGCCAGTTGAAATTGGGTCTGCGCAATTTGATCAGCAACATGAACAGGCTGCTCAGTAGCAGATGCAGTGAAGCAGCATATAAGAATACCGTGTAATCGTGTGAGCCCAGGCTGGTATATTGAAATGACCAGGCCAGTGTGATCAATCCGCTGGTGATGATGATGCGCGAGATATTAAATAAAAACAGCGAGTGCCAAAACGAATCGGTATAAGTGGGTTCACAATTGTGCGATTCGTTTCGCGGCTTAAGTTGCGCGGGAGAGAAAGTATCTGTAATCACAGTGTTATGATGATGAATCAAGATGCTCCAGGCGATGTTCGTTGCTGCAGAAAAACTCCCCTTGACTCGTGATGCTCTCACTTCTGGGTAAGTGAACGCCACAGTAGGCGCATCGCACCATTTCTTCGAGTGATTTTTGTGCAGTGTCTTCCGCTTTGCTACTCTCTTCCAGGTTTTCTGCTTGTTCTGATGAACGTGATTTTAAAATCCAATAAATCAGGACGGCAATAATTAAGAAAAAAACGAGCTTACCCAAAATTATATTCCTCCTCAGTGACATAACAATCGACAAATGAAGCCAGTATTCTATCCAATGATTTTGTCAGGTGCGCGCTCCCGCGGTGATATGCAACAAGGCGCAGTACACGGGAAAGGGTTATTCCCTTTTCAAGTACTGCAACGCGGTTGCAGGATGCTACGGTAACGCCCTGTGGGCGAGCTTGTCAGCGCCCTTGGGCTGCGTTGCGCCTGTTGTCGATGAACGGTCATTTCCAGCAGCGCACGTCTTGCCGTGCACACTGATAAGCTCACTAAATCTAGTTATATCATATGGATAGTGTATTGGATAAAGCCGGGAACCATGTCATCAACAGGTTATTGACTTTATCTGCAGTTCCATTTTCAGATTGTACTTGTCATTTGAATACAGACAAGCATAATGGAAAAAAAGTTATTTTAACGCCGGATTAATCGGGTTTTTCCACTATTTTTTTCGATGCGTATTGCGGCGATTTCTGAATGGGTTCGTGTTGATTGATACCTGTCATTTTTTTGTGTAATGAGCTTCCATGGGTTGTGTCTCCAGTATGTGCCAATGCCTGTCAGCAAGTGTAAGAATCTCATGTGAATCGACAGGTTTGCTGAAGTAGTAGCCTTGCAGAGTATTGCATCCCAAATACTTCAGAACACTGGCTTGATTGAGCGTTTCAATACCTTCTGCAGTGACTGTAAAGCCCAGATTATTAGATAGGGAGATAATGGATCGGATGATAGCCAGACTGTTATTGTCATCCAGCATGTCGTCGACAAAGGTTTTGTCAACCTTGATATTATTTATGGGGAGGTGTTTTAAGTACTTCATGGATGAATAACCCGTGCCAAAGTCATCCAGCGAAATTTCAATATTGTGATCGCGCAGCGTCTTCAATGTATTTAAGGTTTCCTGGCTATGATCCATCAGCGCGCTTTCTGTGACTTCCAGAATAAGATTGTTGGGCGATAGACCTGTCTCACTCAAAGAGTCTAATACACTTTTTACTAAATCCGGATTTTTGAATTGCATCGGTGAAAGGTTGACAGAAACACGCAAACAAAGCCCGTTATTCTGCCATTGAATCGCAGTTGCACATGCAGTTCGCAATACCCATTCCCCAATTGGAATAATCAAGCCGTTTTCTTCGGCTAATGGAATAAAGTCAAGCGGTGAAATCCATCCCTGGGTCGGATGGCGCCATCGAATGAGTGCTTCAACTGACTGAAAACTACCGCTTTCAGTATCAAACTGCGGCTGGTAGACGAGCTGAAATTCGTTATTTAACAGTGCATTACGAAGGTCATTCTCCAGATTCAATCGTTTTTCAGCTTGATGAGTAAGTGTGCTGTTATAGAATTGGCAGTTATTCCTGCCTTCGTTCTTTGCATGATACATTGCAGTATCTGCATGTTTCAGTAAAGTCTCGGCGTCTTCTCCGTCATCGGGAAAGAGCGCGATTCCAATACTTGCTGTCAAGACTAAATCCCGGCTGTCCAGATGAAAAGGTTGCTGCATGATTTCTCGGATGCGATGCGCCATTAATAAGGCGTCTTCTGTGCGTTGCAGATTGGGAATGATAATCGTAAACTCGTCACTACCGATTCGCGCAAGCTCGGTTTCGTGTTTATTGGCATCGTTTTGTTGTCCATAGGCTAAAAAATCCGAAGAGCGCGTGCAATTTTGCAGCCGTTCTGCGGCTGATTGTAGTACTAAATCACCTGTTTGATGACCGATTGCGTCGTTAATGTGTTTGAATCCATCCAGGTCCATAAACAGGATTGCCAATTTGGTGTTCGCGTATCTGGCGCGCGGGACTTCTCGTTTTAGCCGTTCCAGGAAAGATAGGCGATTGGGTAATCCGGTTAATACATCAAAATAGGCAAGGCGAAAAATTTTACTTTCAGAGTCTATGCGATCGGTAATATTCCGAACTAGGCAAAGCGTTTCTTGAGCATCGATAGCAACGATACGGCATTCATAGTACTGGCTATTTTGTTGGTTTTGTTTGAGTTGATATTCAATGTGTTTGACCGAATTATCTTCGCGGGCCAGCCTTATTGTATCTTGGTATAGTTTGGCAATATTGTCAGGTAGAAATCCGGTTAACGAATTACCCGGATTAATTGTTAAAAAATGAGAAATGTTGGGTTGGCTTAATCTTTCAATGATGACCCCATCATTATTCAGAATAAACATCACATCGGGAATTGCATTAAAAATTGCCTTGCTGCGTGCATTGGCATGTTTTAGCTCAATTAGATTCAGGTAGGCGCGTTTTAAATATAATATTCGGTAACGAATCAGATTCCAGTTGATCGGTTTGGATATAAAATCTGTTGCGCCAACATCGAATGCCTGATTGATCGATTGTACATCGTCCATACCTGTAACCATGATGATCGGCAGTGCGTTGCCGATTTTTTGGCGTAAATAAGCACATACTTCATAACCGTTTTTATGTGGCATCTCCACATCAAGCATGACCATATCGGGAGATGATGTTTCAAATTTGCGAATGGCGTCTTCGCCGTCACATGCCAGTGTAACGACGAAACCGGCTTGTTCCAGTGCCGCCTGCATCAAGTATCCGACTGTTAAATCATCATCAGCGATTAAAATTTTAAACGTGTCAGCGGTCATGCTTTGTTCAGTAGCTTTTTGATTTCAGTGGCGGCTTGTTGATACTGCTGTTGCAAATTATCCAGGAGCGGTCTGGCTTGATTCAGTTCGCACGATCTTCCACATAACTCCATTTTTTTAGCGATTACCGAGAGGCTTTCCGCGCCGACATTGGCCGAGCTGGATTTTAAGGAATGTGCGGCATGACACAAATCTTCGGCATTCTGGTTGATTACAGCATCTTCAATTTGCTTTATGAGATCAATGGAAGTATCTAGAAATATTTGCAGAATTTTTTTGACCAGCTTGTCCCCGTTTGCTGGATCAAGATTGCGAATCGCGCTGATTTGTGCATGATTAAGGACGGGCGTGGATTCCGATGGGGCTCCTGAATGTGTGGCGTCCATTGTCAGTATTTCCTTTTGCGAGGTAGCGATGGTTTGTTTCTACTGCGCATCAAGATCGTGTAATGTACCGGAAGAAAATGATCCGTTCCGGTATTTTCCACTGAATTGAATTCTTTTATTCCAAAAGGAAGGCAAGTGACACCTGGCGGCCGTATGTAGTGAAACAATTTTGGGTGAAAATAGACTGTCACAGTTTTTCAATACAGTATTTGCAAGTTTATTGAATTATATCGGAAATTTAGAGCGCGTAAAGTAAAAAACCTGTGCGCGTCTCTAACGAATTTCAAACAACAGACAATAATAAAATGAATACTTGAAAAAGAATTTTTTTGTGAAGTCACCGGCAGGCGATTAAGCCAAGAGTTAAATCTGCCAGGCGTTAAATCTGAACTTCTCTGATAATTGTGTCACTATCTAACATGCATGCCTGATAACTTGGATTAGTGATTTCGTGTCACAGCGAAGCTGGCCAACTGCATCAGACATTCCTTGTATTCGGATTCTGCTAAACAGGTAATGGCAGCAATGGCTGTTTCAATTTCAGCCTGGGCGCAATTTCTGGCGTAATCGAGCGCGGCAGTTTGCTGGATGATATCGAGTACGGGCTGGAATCCGTTTGTGCCGCCTTCCTCGATGGCTTGGCGGATCAAGTTCGCTTGTTCTGTGGTGCCAGCCTGCATGGCATAAATCAATGGTAAGGTCGGTTTGCCTTCCGCCAGATCATCGCCAAGATTCTTGCCGGTATCCTGGTTGTCTCCTGAATAATCCAGTACATCATCGATAAGCTGAAATGCAGTACCGAGGTGCATGCCATAGACAGCCATGGCTTCTTCTTGCTCAGGTGTTGCACTGCCAAGTAATGCGCCTAGACGGCTGGCGGCTTCGAACAGTTTTGCGGTTTTGAAACGGATGACTTGCAAATAATTTTCTTCATTGACATTCGGATCGCGACAGTTAAGCAGTTGCAGTACCTCGCCTTCGGCAATGGTATTGGTGGCATCGGCCAGTACCTGCATGACGCGCATATTGTCGACTTCAACCATCATCTGGAAAGCCCGCGAATAAAGAAAATCTCCCACAAGTACACTGGCGGCATTGCCAAACAGGGCATTGGCGGTTTCTTTATTGCGGCGCATTTCGGATTCATCTACGACATCGTCATGCAATAATGTTGCAGTATGAATAAATTCGACAACGGCAGCCAGATTGTAATGAAATTTTCCGGTATAGCCAAAAGAACCCGCGGATAGAATGACTAACGCGGGACGCAAGCGCTTGCCGCCACTGTTAATGATATATTCGCTGACCTGACGGATGAGCGCGACATGCGAATGCAGTTTTTGCCGGATGACTTCATCCACAGTACCCATGTCCTGGGCAATAAAGCTCCTGATATGTTCTATTGACACGTTGTTACCTTGAAGAAAACGCTATGTTAGGAATGACATACTTTCGTGTCAAGTATTAACGAAGAAATCCTTGCAATTTTGCTCCACAAAAGATGTTTGCTTATGTATAATTACCGGTTCTGTTTAAAAGAGATGTGTGGAGTTTAATTATGTATGCGGTTATAAAAACCGGCGGCAAACAATATCGTATCAAAGTTGGGGAAAAACTGAAAGTTGAACAGCTCGATGTTGAGAAAGGGAGTGAACTTGTCATAGACCAGGTATTGATGGTTGCTGATGGCGACAAGATTTCCATGGGAACACCACTGGTCGAGGGCGCTACTGTAAACGCTACAGTTTTGGGACAAGGCAGGCATGACAAGATACGTATATTTAAAATGCGTCGCCGCAAACATTACCAAAAGCATCAAGGGCATCGTCAAAATTACACTGAAATACAGATTACAGGTATTTCGGCTTAAGTATTTGAGGAGTATTTATAAATGGCACATAAAAAAGCGGGTGGTAGTTCCAGAAACGGACGCGACTCCCAATCGAAGCGTCTGGGCGTTAAGCGCTTTGGCGGTGAATCGATACCTGCCGGTTCGATTATTGTCCGGCAGCGCGGTACACAGTTTCATCCTGGCGTAAATGTGGGCATCGGTAAGGATCATACCTTATTTGCCAAAGTGGCTGGTAAAGTAAGCTTTGGAATCAGAGGCGCACTAAAACATAAGGTTGTTGACGTTATTCCAGTTTGATTTATTTAAAACAAAATTTCTTTGTTAAAGCCCTGTCCCTATGATAGGGCTTTTTTGTTTGTTAATTCTGTTGCGGCAGTACTCAATCTATCTGATATTGTTTGAACCCGGCAATTTCGCATGGACAGCGTACTGGGAGCGTGTTTTATATTCTGAAGTAACGGT
Source organism: Nitrosomonas sp. (assembly GCA_031316255.1). NCBI lineage: Bacteria > Pseudomonadati > Pseudomonadota > Betaproteobacteria > Nitrosomonadales > Nitrosomonadaceae > Nitrosomonas > Nitrosomonas sp. The sequence goes on from JALDQW010000001.1 coordinate 2,345,367, forward strand.
ATGAAGTTCATTGACGAAGCGACGATTCAGGTTTATGCCGGCAAGGGGGGAGATGGTGTGGCCAGTTTTCGTCGCGAAAAGTTTATCCCCAAAGGCGGACCCGATGGTGGGGATGGCGGAAGGGGCGGCAGTATTTATGCGGTTGCTGATCGCAATATCAATACATTGGTGGATTATCGCTTTGCACGGGTTTATCGTGCAAAAAACGGACAGAATGGTCGGGGTTCGGAGTGCTATGGCAAAGGTGCGGATGATATAGTGCTACGTATGCCAGAGGGTACCGTCGTCAGGAATAACAATACCGGTGAAGTGGTTGCAGACCTCGTTCATCATCGGCAGAAAGTGTTACTTGCCAAAGGCGGAGCAGGGGGGCTCGGTAATCTGCATTTTAAGTCCAGTACGAATCGTACGCCCCGTCAGTTTACTCATGGTGAGCTCGGCCAGGAGTTTGAATTAAAACTGGAGCTCAAAGTGCTGGCCGATGTGGGTTTGTTGGGCATGCCTAATGCCGGCAAGTCGACGCTCATTCGCGCCGTGTCTGCAGCACGGCCCAAGGTGGCTGATTACCCCTTTACAACGTTAATACCCAATCTGGGTGTGGTCCGGATTGATTCGAATCGCAGCTTTGTAATGGCCGATATTCCAGGACTGATAGAAGGCGCTGCTGAAGGCGCTGGTCTTGGACACCGTTTTCTCAAACATCTGTCGCGCACACGGCTGTTATTGCATCTGGTGGATATGGCGCCATTTGACGAGAATGTGGATACCGCGCAGGAAGCACGGGCACTGATCGAGGAATTGCGCAAATTTGATCAATCGCTGTATATAAAACCGCGCTGGCTGGTGTTGAACAAAGTGGACATGCTGCCCGAAGACCAACGTGATCAGATTTGTCAGAAGTTTATTCAAAAACTTGGATGGACGGAAAAATATTTTATTGTATCGGCGCTTGCCGGTGATGGATGTAAACAACTGACGTACGCAGTTATGGATTATTTGGAACAACATTTATCATCGACCGATGATTAATTTAGGTGCCAGTATGTCATGTTAAGAGAAGCGCGTCGTATAGTCGTCAAGGTGGGCAGCAGTCTGGTCACCAATCAGGGAAAAGGTCTGGATCACGCGGCACTGGCGGACTGGGCGGAACAAATTGCCAAACTCAAACGGATGGGCAAGGAAGTTGTTCTGGTTTCTTCGGGCGCCATAGCAGAAGGAATGCAACGCCTGAACTGGAATACCCGGCCAACCGCATTATATGAACTGCAGGCCGCCGCTGCTGTCGGACAAATGGGCCTGGCACAGGCCTACGCGGCCAGCTTTGGTTTTCATGAGCTGAATACGGCGCAAATATTGCTCACACATGGCGATCTGTCGAATCGTGAGCGCTACCTGAATGCGCGTTCGACGCTCATGACATTGCTGAAACTGGAAATTATTCCAATTATCAATGAGAACGATACCGTGGTTACCGATGAAATCCGCTTTGGTGACAATGATACCCTGGCAGCGCTGGTGACAAATTTGACGGAAGCGGATGCGTTGGTAATATTGACCGATCAGGCCGGATTATATACCTGCGATCCGCGCAAAAATCATGATGCAACTTTTCTGTCTGAAGTGAGTGCGGCCGATCCGGCATTGCTGGAAATGGCGGGTGGTGTTGGCAGCAGTATCGGCAGCGGAGGTATGCTGACAAAAGTGATTGCCGCCAAGCGCGCTGCGCGGAGTGGAGCGCATACAGTCATCGCCTCGGGTCATGAGTCAGATGTGCTGATACGCATGGCCAAAGGTGAATCCATAGGCACGCGTTTGTTGGCGACAATACCAGTATTGGCGGCACGGAAACAATGGCTTGCCGACTATCTTCAGGTGCGCGGCACGATTATGCTGGATCATGGAGCCGTCAATGCATTGGTGATAGACGGTAAAAGCCTGTTGCCTATCGGTGTAACCCAGGTTAATGGAGATTTTGAACGGGGCGAAGCCGTAGCGTGTCTTACTCCTGAAGGCCGGGAGATTGCGCGTGGTCTGATTAATTATAATGCGACAGAAACCCGGAAAATAATGGGCAAGGCCAGCACGCATATCGAAACCATTCTGGGATATGTCGATGAAGCGGAGCTGATACACCGCAATAATCTCGCATTGCTCTAAGGTTACCTTTAAAAATCCATATTTCGTTACAATACTTCGTTGCTCAAAAAAATGTTTCCTTACATATCAATCATATGCTGCGTCAACATTTTTTGTTCCCGCCTTGTCTTGTTTAGAACTTTGGGTTTTTAAAGGCGACCTTAATTGTACCTGAATTTGTGTTGAACGCTTACAGACACGTGACTACCGGGGTTTTTGATAAAACGCTCAATCGAATTTCCGCCATTGACTGGATGCGCGGCATTGTCATGATATTGATGGCGCTGGACCATGCTTCCGGTTTTTTTAATTCGGGTCGGATTTTCGCGGATTCTGTTCTGCTCTATGAAAGCGGAAGTGTTTTTGCAAGCGATCAGTTTCTGACCCGTTGGGTTACGCATATTTGCGCGCCTACTTTTATTTTTCTGACGGGAGCATCAATCGCCATCAGCAATGCGCAACGTTTGCAGCAAGGTATGTCGCAACCAACCATTGACTGTGAACTATGGATACGCGGTGTTTTTATCGTTTTGCTGGATATCTGTGTATTTTCGCTGGTTCCCGGAAAGCCGGTGTTGCAGGTATTGTATGCTATCGGTGTCGGTATGATGCTGATGGTTTGGCTGCGCCGTCTCGGAATGTGGATTGTCCTGATTATGGCGATGGTTATATTGACTGGCAGCGAATTGCTGCTGACCGTGTTATGGCAGCCCGGTGGCGATGTTCCGGTCTGGCTTGCGCTGACATTTGCGCCCGTATTTACCGAAACCTATACGGTTTTGTATCCCGCAATACCCTGGCTGGCGATGATGATGCTGGGCTGGGTGTTTGGCGGGTGGCTCATATCAAAGCCGCTTAATACGTTGCCCGTTAAGCGTTTGCTCCTGATCAGCGGCCTGGTTGCATTGGTGGCGTTTGTTCTGATTCGCGGTTTGAATGGATATGGCAATATGTTTTTGTTGCTCGAAGGAAACTCGATCGTGCAATGGCTGCATGTCAGTAAATATCCACCAAGCCTGTCTTACACGCTTTTGGAACTGGGGTTGATGGCGATCATGCTGGCCGCTTTAATACAACTGGAATCAGTTGCGGGTGTTCGCCGTAACGGGCCAGTACTGGTGTTTGGACAAACCGCACTGTTTTTTTATCTTGCCCATTTTGCTGTGCTGGCGTTGTTGAGCGCGGTTTTTGATCGTGGCGATTTGGAAATGGCTTATCTTATGGCGCTTTTGGCCCTGCTCATGCTTTATCCGGTCTGTCTGGTTTATCGTAGGATCAAATGGCAGAACCCACAAAGTGTGTTGCGTTTTGTATGAGTCTGGGTTTAGACTGCAACAGATTGATATCGTGATAAGCAAGAAATGGCAATTAAAAAAATTTTAATCGTGGATGACTCTCCAACGGAGCGTCATTTACTGTCTTCCATTTTAACCAGGAATGGTTATGAAGTGATTATGGCAGAAAATGGTGAACGGGCGATTGCCCAGGCGAAAGAGAACAAACCGGATCTTGTTTTGATGGATGTCGTCATGCCGGGTGTCAATGGTTTTCAGGCAACGCGGGCATTTGCCAAAGATCAGTCGCTAGAGAACATTCCGATTATCATTTGCAGTACCAAAGGACATGAGATCGATAAGATCTGGGGTTTGCGCCAGGGCGCCAGAGATTATCTTGCCAAACCGATTGTGGCGGAAGAGCTGTTGCAAAAAATTTCCCGGTTAATCTAGTCGAGATAACATGATGGATAGCAGCGAACACTCCTTAAAAGACTCCGATTCGGCAGTTATGACCGCCATGTCTGACACCGTGTTGGGTTTGTTGATTGGCGATGATCGTTATCTGGTGCATATGAAAGAAATCAATGAGGTCATACAAGTGCCGGAAATCGTACCCGTGCCGTTAACACACCCCTGGTTTCTGGGTATTATCAATGTGCATGGCAGTCTTTATGGCATCACAGACCTGGGTGTGTACCTGAGCGGTAAACCGGAGTCGTTCGGCTTGAAATCCCGTATTCTGCTGGTTTCATCGAGCTACAAAATTAACAGTGGATTTATCGTGCCTAATTTGCTGGGTATCAGGAATCTGTCCGAATTCGAACTGGATCAGACGCCTGATGTCGAGTTACGCAACGGAGTCACCCATGTTTACCGGGATAAGGAAGACAGGCCATGGTACGCACTTGACCTTAGAACACTCACCCGGGAAAAGAATTTTCTACAGATCGCACGCTGATTCACGAATACCAATTACCGCATTGCTCAATATTTGATTCAATTGTTTATTAAAGTCAATCATGTCGATTTCACAATCCACTGCAAGAGATAAAGCCAAGATACTGGCCGAGGCGCTGCCATATATTCAGCGTTTCCATGGCAAAACCATTGTTATCAAATATGGCGGCAACGCCATGGTTGAAGAAAACCTCAAGCAGGGTTTTGCGCGAGATGTCGTGTTGCTCAAGCTGGTCGGCATGAATCCGGTGGTTATTCACGGCGGGGGGCCTCAGATAGACCAGATGCTCAAACGCGTCGGCAAGCAGGGAGAGTTTATCCAGGGCATGCGCGTCACCGATGCGGAAACCATGGATGTGGTGGAAATGGTGCTCGGCGGTTCGGTCAATAAGGACATTGTCAATTTGATTAATCGTCATGGCGGCAAGGCCGTCGGTCTGACAGGAAAAGACGGTGCCTTTATCCGCGCTAAAAAGATGCTGGTTCAGGACCGTGAAAAAATCGGTGAGTGGATCAGTATCGGCCAGGTTGGAGAAATCGAATCTGTCGATCCGTCACTGATAGCATTGCTCGACAGTCAGGATTTTATTCCTGTAATCGCACCGATTGGTGTAGGCGAAGAAGGTGAATCGTATAACATCAACGCCGATCTTGTCGCGGGCAAATTGGCCGAAATTCTGCGTGCCGAAAAACTGATTCTGCTGACCAATACACCCGGTGTGCTCGATAAGGAAGGACAGTTATTGACGGGGTTAACGGCGCAAAGAGTGGACGAACTTTTTGCCGATGGCACTATTTCCGGCGGCATGCTGCCTAAAATCGGCTCCGCACTCGATGCGGTCAAAAAAGGCGTCAAATCCTGCCATATCATAGACGGACGCGTCGAGCATGCGTTGCTGCTGGAAATTCTTACTGATCAGGGTGTGGGAACATTGATCCGGTATCAATAACGGCAGTCAATATCAGCAGTATTTGACACCCCTTTTGCATTCCTGTAATTTTCTTTTCAACAAGAATATTCATTTTTCCTAAAATCGTTCAACATTGATGATGTATGCTGCAAATCCTGCTTTAAAGTAGCCGGATTGATTAAAACAGAAGAAATCACGTGAAAAGACGTACTTTTTTACAGACTGCGCTAGCGGCCCCACTCATTGCTGGGCTGTCCGCAAGCCGCATTGCAGAAGCCACAGTCCAGGGTGAGAACTGGCGTAAGTATGAGGTCATAACGACGCTCGAAATTGCCAATCCTTCCGGAATTACACGCGCCTGGGTTCCACTGCCGTACACAGAAAAAACTGATTGGCACGCGCCTATTAACACTGCCTGGAATGGCAATGGGCAGGCGAAAGTCGTAACCGAACCGAAATACGGCGCCAAAATGCTCTACGTAAAATGGCAGGAGAACGAAAAAGCTCCGCAACTGGAGGTTATTTGCCATTTTGAGACACGCAATCGTGCCGTGGATTTCTCCGAGCCCATGCCAAACGCCCCCGCCCTGTCACGGGCCGAAATGAGGCTTTATACCGAGCCTACGGAGCTTATTCCGACCGATGGAATTGTGCGCGAAACGGCACGAGACATTACCCGTCAGTCCAGGACGGATATTGAAAAGGCATATGCGATTTACGAGTGGGTCGTGGATAACGCATTTCGCGATCCCAAGGTCAGAGGGTGCGGCTGGGGTGACATCAAAACGATGCTTGAAACGCGCTATTTCGGAGGCAAGTGCGGTGACCTCAATGCATTATTCGTAGGACTGGCGCGGTCGGTTGGCGTAGCGGCGCGTGATATTTACGGGGTGCGGGTCGCGCCATCGCAGTGGGGCTACAAGAGTCTCGGACTCAGTAGCGCGGATGCGAGCAAGGGGCAGCACTGCCGGGCGGAATTTTTTGCTCAGGGAATAGGGTGGGTGCCGGTTGATCCCGCAGACGTGCTCAAAGTCGTGCTGGAGGAACCGCCGGGTAACCTGCACAGGAACGATCCAAAAGTCGTGGCGATGCGCAGGAGGCTGTTTGGTGCCTGGGAAATGAATTGGCTTGCTTATAATACTGCCCATGATGTTGTTTTGCCGGAGTCCCGGGCCAAGATTGCGTACTTCATGTACCCAAACGGGGAAACCGGTGGAAATGCACTGGATCAACTGGATCCCGATCACTTCAGGTACACGATCTCAGCCAGGCAGATCAAGACCCCTGCGCAGGAGGCATAGAAGGCTTTCTGACATGTGTCTGGATAAGGTTCCTAACATGCCCGTGACCTGAATCAACAATCATGAATGCTGAGAAAATTGCGCTGACGCAAACCGTACAGAAAGGAGGCTGCGCTGCCAAAGTTGCCGCCTCGGAATTGAGTCGAATGTTGCAGCAAGTAAAATTCCCGGCCGCTCATCGTGAGCTGCTTGTTGACGGTGGTTTGCTGGACGATGCAGCGATATACAAGGTGAATGAAGAAATTGCTTTGGTGCAAACCCTTGATTTTTTCACACCGATAGTCAATACGCCGCTTCTTTTCGGAGAGATTGCCGCGGCGAATGCCTTGAGCGATGTCTACGCCATGGGCGGTAAACCGAAGACCGCCATGGGTATTCTGGCTTTTCCTTTAGCGACGTTGCCCGAGCATGTAATTGTCGATGTTATGCAAGGAGCAAGTAATAAAATCGCAGAAGCGGGTGCAAACTTTGTTGGCGGACATTCCATAGACGATGATACATTGAAATTCGGACTTTCCGTAACCGGATTTGTCAATCCAAATCGAGTGTGGACCAATGCCAGGGCGACAAAAAATGACCATTTGATACTTACCAAAGCTTTAGGCACGGGTACGATGACCGCCGCTTTAAAAAGAAATGCGGTGCAGGAAGAAGGCATCATGGAAGCCTTGTTGAGTATGGCGACTATAAACAATATCGTTGATTTTATCGATCCCGGATTGCAGTGCGAGATTCATGCCGCAACAGATATTACAGGTTTTGGCTTCTCGGGGCATTCCATGCAAATGGCCAACGCGAGTCAGGTAACGTTGGCAGTGGATTCAATAAAACTGCCTCGATTTGGTGATGCATTGTATTATCTGGAGAATGGCTTTTTGACAAAAGCTCACCGGACAAATATGGAATACACTGCGCCTAACATCGATGTGTCAAATCTGGATGAGCTTTACAGGCTTTTAATTCATGATCCACAAACCAGTGGTGGTTTGTTATTGAGTGTTTCCGCAGAAGCAAGCCATGCCATTGTTCAGGCATTGCAAACACAGTTTGGTTATGCAGGAATTGTTGGGCGGGTTTTGCCACGCCAAGATAAAGCGGTGATCTTTGAGTAGTCAAAATATCGGGGTTGATGCATTCAAACAGTTGTTCGTAACGGGGACGCCGTTGATTGATGTGCGTGCACCCATAGAATTTGCTCAGGGTGCGCTTCCTGAATCAGTCAACATGCCCATATTGAATAATGAAGAACGCGCGCTTGTTGGGACGACATACAAGAATCAAGGTCAGGAAGCCGCAGTCCGCCTGGGCCATCAGATGATATCGGGAACGGTAAAAGAGGAACGCGTTGCCCGCTGGTCCCGTTTTATTGCCGAGAATCCGGATACTGTTCTTTATTGTTTTCGTGGTGGAAAGCGATCTCAGATCACCCAACAGTGGCTGAAAGATGCGGGTATGGAAAGACCTTTGCTCGTAGGCGGTTACAAGGCCGCGCGCCGGTTTTTAATCAATGCAGTTCAGGCGTTTAGTGCGAAGCATCATTTTGTATTGGTATCAGGCCCCACCGGGAGTGGCAAGACAACGCTTATAAATGAAGTCACTGATTTTTATCCTGCTGTGGACCTGGAGTTTCTCGCGCAGCATCGTGGTTCAGCGTTTGGTGCCCGGACTATTCCTCAACCGACACAAGTGGACTTTGAAAATCGCCTGGCTGTCACTGTCATGAAACTTGAAAACAGATTACAGCCGCAAACAAGTCTTCTTGTTGAAGATGAGTGTCGCCATATTGGAAAAAATTGTTTGCCGGAAAGTTTTTTTGCCCGTTTAAGATGTTCAGATGTAATTTGGCTCGATGAACCGCTTTCTGTCAGGGTCGAGAATATTTTTAAGGATTATATTCTTGATACCGCGATAGGCCGCGTTTGCCTGCAAGTTGCGTTGGATGAAGAAACGCAAAAAAATCATGCGCTGATTATTTATGAAAATTACAAAAAGGCTTTAACGGCGATTAGCAAGAAGCTGGGAGGGGTGCGAACCCAGGAAATCATGATTGATCTGGAAGCGGCGCGCTTGGATTTTTTAAACAGAAACGAAATTCAATCCAACAAACTCTGGATAGAAAAACTTTTAAAGTATTATTACGATCCGTTGTATCTAAAATCATTGGATCGGCGGCGGCCGACGGTTCTTTTTAAAGGTTCAAAAAACGCAGTCATTGAATATTTTAAAAAAACTGCTGCAGCGTCAGATTTGAATTGATGATGAGCTTGTATATTTAAACACATTTTTTTGATGCAGCTACAACATGCTCAAACGCCAAAATAACTGTGGGTGAATTTGCCAGATGATGGTGATGGGGAAGTTTTAGACCTTGAGAAGAACAATGAATGTTGTTTTGTACAACCTGGACATCCGGACTGGCACCTCTGGGTAATTTCTCAATGATTAAGCCGGAGTAACTACTTATAGACAAGTTCCATTTTTCAGAAATAACAATCAACTTTCAAACGTCAATGTTTCTCCGAAAACCGCCCGCCAGTCCTGGTTGAAACGATCTACTGCAGGCTTTACGGCTGGCTGGGTAAGCATTGCATCAGCGATGTCAACCGGAACAGTCATTGCGGATACGCCGGCGTTGAGTACGCCCACTACCTGCTGCATGTTTCTGAAGCTGGCTGGCAGTAGCTTGCCGGGTAGCTGATGTCGATCAATCAGTGCCTGCAGATCGGCGACAACGCCAATACCGTCAAGCCCTTTTTCTTTGGTGGCATCAATGCGGTTTACATATGGGGCCAGATAATCAGCGCCGCACAGTGCGGCCAGAAATCCTTGCTGCACGCTGTAAATAGCTGTCGCCAATACCGGGATATGTTGCGCTTTCATCATTTTAATGGCCGTCAGGCCTGTTTCGGTCGCAGGTACTTTGACGATGATATCAAAGGGCAGTTTACGAAGATTCAGCGCTTCGTTGAGCATGGCGTCTGCGGTTTCGCTGACGACCTGCACATGAATCCGCGCTTTTTGGCCTAATGCATTGGTAACTTTCGGCAGCAGTTCATTCAATCCTGTTTTTGCTCTGGCCAGAATCGACGGATTGGTTGTTATGCCGCGTATAGGCAGGCACGCGCCTAAACGGGCAATCTGGTTGGTGTCGGCGGTATCGAGGTATAACTCAAACATAATGTATTATTGAATAATTGTGCGCTAAAGTGTGCTGTTATTCTCCATAAATCTGCACGCTGACTTTGCGTGTGTGCGGTCCGTCCAGTTCGTACAACATCACCGCTTGCGAGGTGACCCACCTATTGGTCGCTTCAAACAGGACAATCTGCACACCTTGTTTTGAAGGGAAAGTTAAAGGGTCAGCAGTGATTCCTTTTAGGTAGTCTGACATGGAATGTTGTTCCTTTACCTAAAATTGAATTGACCTGCAAAGTGCCTTTGTGCGCCTGAATAATTTCATGCGCTAATGGAAGACCAAAACCAGTTCCACTCTCTCCTGCAGTTCCTGTTGTAGATGTTTTTATATCGTAGGAAAAAAGATTATCGATAGCTTCGGGATGTATGCCGATACCCGTATCAGTTACAGCAATGATGGAGTCGTCTCCTTCGGGCATATGAATTGTTATAGAATCGCCTTGATTGCAGAATTTTATGGCATTTGATATCAGATTATTAAAGACTTCAGTCAGTAACTTTTTATCCGCATAGATTTGAGTTGGTTCGTTTATTTCATTGGTCAGCACAATACCCTTATTGTTTGCCATCGGGGCATACTGTTCAACAATCGAATTGATCATTTCATGTACGTTTATAAACTCTAATCCAAGATTGATCTTCCCGCTTTTGATTCTACTCAGATTTAGCATTTCATTGATTAAAGCATTCATGTCATGACATGCGGATAGGGCTGCATCAAGCATTCTATTGGCATTATCGGGAAGCTGGGTGTTTAATTTCACTAATTCGATGTATCCCATTATTCCATTAAGCGGGGTTTTAAGATCGTGGGAAACAAGTGTAACGAATTTGTCCTTCAGTTTAGTGGCATCTTCGGCTTCGTCTTTAGCCTTTTGTAATTTCTTTTCGGTTTGCTTTCGTATTTTAATTTCTTGTTCTAACTTTGAATTGATATTAAAAAGGTTTTTTTTACTGTGGTCGATTTCAAAAATAGTATTTGTAAGCAGTTGCGCTTTTACATGAGACAAATAACTAATGCAACGCATTGCCAGAGATTTCTCAATCAGTTTGTTGTTTATTGCGTTAGCATTAGAGATGGTTTCGTTAGAGATTTGACGGTAATCGGTTCCCATATTCTAATTCTCGATAAGATCAAGTCCGCACGGAAGTTGTTTCAAGTAGTCAATGGCTACTTGCACTTCATTACTTTCGATAACTGAGCCATGCTGAGGTAGTATGCGATCAATGGGTATTTTCTCAAAACGTTCCATCGCCCTTTTAAGATATTTATTGCCCGGCATATAGGCCTGATGAAAACTTTTCATATTTTCAGGAAAGTTTTGACTAGTGAAGATACTCCAATCATCATCATCAACAGCACCGAAAATATCTCCGGTAAACAAACTCCGTGTCTTTGTGTCGTAGGTCACAATTGCACCAGGGGAATGAAGAAATGGAACGTGCAGGAATTCGAGTACTCGACCACTTTTCAGGGTTATCTGATAGGCATTTTCTTCCACTGCATAAAAATCACTTCTAAGATCTTGATGTTGTATAAGACGAATGGTGTTTTTGTGAGCGGCAATCCGTAACTTGTCATTTTCAATCACATCCTCGACGATGGCAAGATTGCCGCAGACATCAGGATCTTGATGAGAAACCACGACCAATGAAATTTTATTTGGATTAACTAGATCAATAACTTTTCGCATAATAACTGGAAAATCAGGAATAGAACCCGGATCAAACAGAATCGCCTCATCTTCCTCGATAAGGAGGTAGGGGTTGCAATGTAATCTGGTTAATTTTTCCGAGAAACCTATCCAATAAATATCTCGAGTAATGGCAATAGCTTCGTTGCTGTCATGATTCTTCATTGATTTATTTCCAAAGAATACGCTGTTAAAGGAATGCTTTATTCATTTTATCAGGAGATTAAAATAACACCATTTTATCGATAGAAATAAAGTGCAGCAAAAAAAGATATCGTATATGGTTCGCCCATATTGCTGGCGATAATTCTAGTCCTGCCACCTTTGCTTTTTATACAATTAATTTATGAATCCCATGTTCAAATACGTGGCAGCAGTGATTGCGATAATGCTGCTGCAATCCGGTTGTGTGAGTATACAGGAAGAACCTGAAAGATTTTCCTATCAAACAGTATGGCCCCACAGTCAGTTTGGCGCGCGCCCGCTTTACCTGATTAATAGTATGGCGCAAAGTCCACTCAAGGAAAAACTGAAGCGTTGCATAACGAATTTAAACGATCCATTTAAACGGACAGATTTTTCCATTGGACACCGGGGAGCCCCCAGGTATTTTCCGGAACATACGCAGGAATCCTATGAAGCTGCGGCATTAATGGGTGCCGGGATCATAGAGTGTGATGTGACGTTTACAAAAGACAAGGAACTGGTATGTCGCCATTCGCAGTGCGACTTGCAGTCCACGACGAATATACTAAAAACGGCATTGGCGGAAAAATGTTCGCTGCCATTTCAACCGGCTGTTATTGATACCCACGGTAATCTGGTTGCGCCAGCCACCGCGCGTTGCTGTACCAGTGACATCACGCTAGCCGAATTCAAATCACTGCAGGGTAGGTTGGATACTTTCAATCCGCATGCAACAACAGTTGCAGAATATTTAAGTGACGCAGCGGATAAGGGAACAATGCATTACGCAACAGTGGGCACATTGCTGAGCCATCAGGAAAGTATTGCACTGTTTAAGAAATTGAATGTGAAAATGATGCCGGAATTAAAGTCGCCAAGCGTTCCAATGCCGTTTGACGGATTTTCCCAGACCGATTACGCCCGGAAAATGATCGATGAATACAGGAAAGCTGATGTGCCTGCTTCCAACGTCTGGGCGCAGTCATTTAATATTGACGATGTGGTCTACTGGATTGAAAATGAGCCGGATTTCGGCAGACAAGCGGTTTATCTTGATGGCCGATATGACGATCCATTATTTGATCATCGTAATCCAGAAACCTGGACACCATCGATGACGCAACTGGCCGCGAAGGGTGTATCCATTATTGCGCCGCCGATATGGATGTTGTTGGAAGTTGTTGACGGCAAAATCATGCCTTCACGCTATGCGAATGCGGCAAAAGCGGCTGGACTGGAGATCGTCACCTGGACACTTGAACGTGACGGATCACAAATAAATGGCAACAACTGGTTCTTCCAGACACTTAATGGTCAGAACCCAAATCCTGAATCCCCTGGAAATACTATTCAGTTTGCTGAAAACAGTTATACCGTTTTGCATGGCTTAACACGGGAAGTCGGCATTATCGGTATCTTTTCTGACTGGCCTGCAACCGTATCCTACTATGCTAATTGCATGAATCTGAACTAGCGCTATTTCAATCAGGTATTGCCGGTAACAGCGTTGCTGTGGTCTTTATTCTAATTATGTTGTTTCCGGATACTATAGCCGGGTACAGTTAATTGGGTTTAAGTTATTGATTGAATAGTAGCGGTAAGATTATTGCAAAATTGGGTAACTTTCGTGCCGTAACAAGGTTCAGTCTTACGTTTTGATTTTAAATTTTTCAGGAAATTATTATGATTATTAATCGTGAAATTTTTGGCATTATGTCCACATTGTTTTCATTTGCAACCGGTATGTCAACCGAAAACATTCGGCAATCAGGTGTTGAGCAAAACTCCAAAGCCGTTACATTTTCAGTAAGCGGTAAAAGCTTTTGCGGCTATGAACAATAAATGATCGATGATCCAATGATTGAATGGTTGTGTGCGTCAACCGGGTAAATTCAATCAGACGTTTACACAGAAAGCTCAAGCAATAAGTGTAACTTATCCGCCATTTTATGGTAGATGATATACTGGAATAGTGGTTTCATTCTGACATCAACCCTGAGTTTCTTAACGCTATGAATAGAAACGCTATGTGTTCAACCCATATTTTTTAACCAGTCCTCCCGCATTCTCCGCGCCTGAGAAAACAATTTTTCCAGTGCTTCTCCATCTCCATTTTTCAGAATTACGTGTAGCGCGTTCAGTTCATCCTGATAAGCCGCTATTTGCTTGAGCAAAGCCTCGCGGTTGGCCAGACAGATATCGCGCCACATTTCGGGTGAGCTACTGGCGATACGAGTGAAATCGCGAAAACCGCTGCCGGCGAAGCGCAGCAGGTTTTTGGGGTTGTCAGTACTGCGGTGCAGGTGGTTCATGAGTGCGAATGCGAGCACATGCGGCAAGTGACTGGTGGCGGCGAGTATTTCGTCATGTTCTGCAACCTGCATTTGCGAGACTTTTGCGTCACAGGCCTGCCACAGCGCTGTGATTTTTTTGACGGCGTCGATGTGGGTTTCCTCAAGCGGTGTCAGGATGACATGTTTGCCGGTATAGAGATCGGATTGCGCGGCGAGTACGCCACTGTGTTCCGCACCGGCAATCGGATGTCCGGGCACAAAGTTCTTCAGGTTGTTGCCAAGATGATTGCGCGCTGCGGTGACGACATCCTGCTTGGTGCTGCCCGTATCGGTGATGATGGCGCCGGCTTGCAGATGCGGTGCGATTTGCGTCATGATCGCTTCGGTCTGACCGACCGGCATGGCGAGCAGAACACAATCGGCATCATTTAGTGCCGATGCCATGTTTTCCGCGACTTCATCGATGACACCGTGCTCCAAAGCGTGTTGCATGTTTTCGCGGCTGCGCCCGACACCGGCGACATGCTTCACCACACCCGCTTTACGCAGTGCCAATGCAAAGGAACCGCCGATCAGGCCGACGCCGATAATGACCAGTTTGTTCAGCGTAATTTGTGTCATGAACTGGTTAAAGGTTAAAGGCTGCGTCCGATGACCTGGGCGATACCTTTGAGCGATCCCATCAAATCGGTGAATTCCTGTGGACTGAGTGCCTGATCAGCATCGCACCAGGCTTCGCAGGGGTTTGGGTGCATTTCAACCAGCAGTCCGTCGGCACCCGCAGCGATGGCGGCGCGCGCAAGCGATGGTACCATCCAGGCCTTGCCGCCCGCATGCGACGGGTCGATGATCACCGGCAAGTGGGTTTCGCGTTTGAGCATCGGCACACAGGTGACGTCGAGTACATTGCGGTATGCGGTTTCAAACGTGCGGATGCCGCGTTCGCAGAAAATGATATTGTGATTGCCGCCCGCGGCGATATATTCGGCAGCCATGAGCCATTCGTTGATGGTGGCGGACAGGCCGCGCTTGAGGATGACGGGTTTGTCGATGCGACCGACTTCTTTCAGTAAATCGAAATTCTGCATGTTGCGTGTACCGATCTGAATCACGTCGACGTCATGCTCGAGAAACGTGTCGAGCATGCGCACATCCATCAATTCGGTGACGATTGGCAGGTTGTGCTTGTCTGCGGCCTGGCGGAATATGCCGAGCCCGTCGCGGCCTTTGCCCTGGAAGGTATACGGACTGGTGCGTGGTTTGAACGCGCCGCCGCGCATCAGGCGGCAACCGGCTGAAGAAACCTGCTGTGCCGCCAGATCCATTTGATGCTGCGTTTCAACCGAGCACGGACCGCCAATGACCTGTATCTGGTTGCCACCTATCGGGATGCCGCGCACGTCGATAATAGAGTCCTGCTGGTGCGATTCGCGCGACACGATTTTGTATTGCTTGACGATGTGCATCGAATATTCGACACCCGGCATGGGATCAAACAATTCGGGATCCAGCTTGCTCTCATCGCCGATTGCGCCGATAACGGTGCGTTTAGTGCCGCGCGAGATATTGACTTCATGTCCGAGATCTTGAATTTTTTTGACGACGGCGCCGATTTGTTCTTCGGTTACACCTTTGTTCATGACGATAATCATGCTAATTCTCCCAGGGCATGTTCAAGTGATTTCAGGAATTTCTGGTTTTCGGACTCGAGTCCGATGGTTACGCGCAGATGATGGGGCATTTCGTAGATGCCTAATGGACGGACAATAACGCCTTGTCGCAACAGGCTTTGGTAGACTTGCAGGGTATTGGTTGCATTGCCTTCGATCTTGAAGCTGATAAAATTGCCGAACGAAGGGATATGTTCAATACCGAGCTTACGGAAACCGTCGGTGAGCTGTAGCATGCCTGCCCGATTCAGTGCATATGAACGCTGGACGAACTCTGTGTCCTGCAACGCCGCCAGTGCGCCCGCCAGTCCAATGCTGCTGACGTTAAACGGTTGACGCACCCGATTCATCAGGTTGGCGACTTCAGGGTGTGCCAGACCGAATCCGATACGGACACCTGCAAGTCCATAGACTTTGGAAAACGTGCGTGTGATAACAAGATTGGGAAACTGTTGCAGCCAACTGATACTGTCTGTCTGATTTGCCGCGGGCAAGTATTCGTAATACGCCTCGTCCAGCACGACCAGAACGTCCCGGGAAACCCGTTCCATGAAGCGATGTAACTCATTGGGGTCGGAAAGTGTGCCGGTCGGATTGTTCGGACTGGCGATAAAGACCATGCGTGTTTCAGGCGTGACGGCATCGAACATCGCGAAAAGATCATGAGCGTAATCCCTGGCCGGAACAGAGATACCGTTTGCGCCGATAGTTTGCGTGACAAGCGGGTATACTGCAAATGCATGCTGTGAATAAATGACGGTTGCGCCCGGTTTCAGGAATACCCGTGCGGCCAGATCCAGTACGTCATTGGAACCGTTTCCCAGAATGATTTGCTCGGTATCGACAGCGTACAGTTTGGATAACGCCTGTTTTAATTCAAACCCGCTGCCGTCGGGGTAACGAGCGACATTATGCAATTCCGCTATCATGGCTTCGAGTGCTAATGGACTGGTGCCAAGCGGGTTTTCGTTGGAAGCCAACTTAATGATACTGTGCTCATCCAGTCCCATTTCCCTGGCCAGTTCTGATATTGGTTTGCCGGGTTGGTATGGATTAATGGCGCGGATATATTCCGGGGCAAAATCGCAAAGATTCATAGTATTTATTTATTTGTGATTGGGTAACAGTAAAATCGATTTTCTAATGGATATGATTTGTTGTTCGCTGCAAAGAACAGTCTATGAGGCTGGATAAGACCCAAGGATCTTCAGGAATGTAGCTTTTTCACTCAGTTCCTTGAGCGCATCCGAGACATTTTTATCTTTTTGATGTCCTTCGATATCAACAAAAAAGACATACTGCCAGAGATTGGTGCGCGAAGGACGCGATTCGAGACGGCTCATGCTGACGTTATGCACGGCGAAGGGCGTGAGCAATTTATGAATAGCACCTGCAAAATTACCGGCGGACATGATCAATGAGGTTTTATCTTTACCGGATGGAGCGACATTCTGTGTACCGAGAACCAGAAAGCGGGTTGTGTTTTTGGGGTCGTCCTCGATGTTTTCCGCACAAACTGTCAATCCGTAAAAATCAGCCGCTCTTTTGCTTGCGATGGCAGCGGTGCTTTCGTCCTGTGCTGCCAGGCGGGCTGCGTCGGCATTGCTGCTGGTATTGATATACGCGGTGCTGGAAATCCTTGGTAACGCGGTTTGCAGCCAGTGATGGCACTGCGCGAAAGACTGTGGATGCGAATATATTTTTTCAATTTTGGTCAGGTCTGCCTGTTTTGCCATCAGAGACTGATGAACCGGCAGCTGGATTTCTCCGCAAACAGTCAGTGCGGTTTGCAGTAGCAGGTCCATTGTTCTGCCGACTGCGCCTTCGGTTGAATTTTCTACGGGAACAACGCCATAACCGGCATGGCCGGATTCGACGCTATGAAAGACAGCGTCGATGGTATCGCACGGCAGCGTTGTGATGGCACTGCCGAAACGTTTAATAGCGGCTTCTTCAGAAAATGTGCCCTGCGGTCCGAGACAGGCGACTGTCATTGGTTTTTCCAGTGCACGACAAACCGACATGATTTCAGTAAAAAGTTGCGTGATGCGTGCGTTATCTAGCGGTCCGGAATTTTCCTGTTGCATCCGAGCTAATATCTGGGCTTCACGTTCAGGACGGTAAATAATATCGCTTCTTTTTATGAAACCGATTTGCTGGGCATGTTGTGCACGTTTGTTGACGAGTTCGAGAATTTCACTGTCAATCTTATCAATCTCGTCACGTAATTGTTTTAATTGTTCAGTAACCATAGCGTTATGAATAAGTTTGTTAAATGGGAAATGGCACGTAACGCACGGATAAAACACCTGATATCATTGAAATCTCATCAATGACTTTTTGCGGGACAGGGCTGTCGACATCTACCAGTGTAAAAGCCAAATCACCGCGGGATTTGTTCATCATATTATGGATATTCAATCCTGCTTTTGCCAGATCAGTTGAAATCTGTCCCACAATATTGGGTACATTCGCATTGGATATGGCTACGCGGTAGGGTGATTCGCGTTCCATGCTGATATTGGGAAAATTAACGGTGTTTGTAATATTACCGTTTTGCAGATAGTCAACAAGCTGATTAACGACCATCACAGCGCAGTTTTCCTCGGCCTCCTGTGTCGATGCGCCGAGGTGTGGCAGTGTAATTACCGATTCATGGTGCTGTAATTTCCGGCTGGGGAAATCGCAGACATAAAACTTTATTTTTCCGGAAGAGATGCTCGTCAAGACAGCATCTTCATCGACTATGGCATTACGCGAAAAATTCAAAATGATGGCGTTTTGTTTCATGACGCCAATGCTTTTTTCGTTAATAAGATGGCGTGTCGAATCGAGCAGCGGCACGTGCACGGTAATAAAATCACTGTTGCGCAGTAATGTGTCGATACTCGGCGCTTTTTTGACTTCTGCTGACAAGCTCCAGGCCGATTCAACGGTAATATTGGGATCATAACCAATGACCTTCATGCCGAGCTTGAGTGCCGCATCGGCAACCAGCCGGCCGATTTCCCCCAGGCCAATGATGCCTAATGTGCGTCCTGGCAATTCAACACCGGAAAAACGTTTTTTTTCAGTTTCAGCCTGTTTGTGCAGCGCTTCGTCGTCACCTTGCAAAGTTTCCACAAAACGCAGCGCGGGCAAAAGATTACGGGCGGCCAGCAATAAACCGGCCAGGACGAGTTCCTTGACGGCGTTGGCATTGGCGCCTGGCGTATTGAATACGGGAATACCGCGTTCGCTCATGGTTTTTGCTGGAATATTGTTGGTTCCTGCACCTGCGCGTCCGATGGCGAGAACACTGCGTGGAATGTCCATATTCAACATATTGTGCGAACGCACCAGTATGGCGTCAGGGTCAAAAATGTCTGTGCCAACGTGGTAATTTTCCTTGGGGAAGCGATCCAGTCCTAACGGCGAGATTTGATTCAGGGTTAGGATTTTAAATGTGTTTTGTTGATGTTCAGGCATTTTTGTTAGAAAACTCCTTCATAAAATCAACGAGCTGCATTACACCCTCGATGGGCATGGCATTATAGATCGAGGCGCGCATGCCGCCAACCGAACGATGTCCTTTTAGCTGAATCAAGCCATTCGCTTGTGCCTGCTCAAGAAACATGGGATCCAACGCGGAATCTTTGAGCGTAAACGGAATATTCATCCGTGAACGATCCTGTATGGCAACCGGACAATGATAAAAATCGCTGGCATCAAGCAAGTCATAGAGTAAAGCGGCTTTGCGGATGTTGTTTTGTTCGATGGCTGCAAGTCCACCCTTTTGTTTTATCCATTTCAATATCAGTCCGGTAATGTAAATGGCGTAGGTGGGCGGTGTGTTATACATGGAGTCATTGTCGATATGCACCTTGTAGTCAAACAGCGTTGGTGTTCCAGGAATGGTGAAACCGGCAAGATCTTCGCGAATAATGACCAGTACCAGTCCGGCTGGCCCCAGGTTTTTTTGTGCGCCGGCGTAAATCAGTCCGTAACGGGAAATATCGAGAGGACGCGACAAGATATTGGACGACATGTCGGCAACCAGAGGAATCTCGCAATCTCCGGGTAAATCCGGTGTCCAGTGAAATTCTACGCCGCCTATAGTCTCGTTGGTGGTGTAGTGTATATAGGCGGCGTCCTTGTCAAGTTGCCACTGGTGTTGTTTCGGGGCATAAGTAAAACGGGCGTCTTCTGCTGACGCGGCAATATTGACGTTACAGTAGCGCTTTGCTTCCTGAATGGCTTTTGCAGACCATTGCCCGGTATGGATATAGTCGGCCTTTTTTTTGCCGCGCAGTAAATTCATGGGTACCATGGCAAATTGGCTTGATGCACCGCCTTGCAAAAAAAGCACCCTGTAATTTGACGAAATGCCCACCAGTTCACGCAAATCATTTTCAGCGGCTTCAATTATGGCCATGAATTCCTTGCCACGGTGACTCATTTCCATGACAGACATACCGCTGCCTTGCCAGTCAAGCATTTCTTCGCGTGCCTGTTGTAACACCGCTTTAGGTAGGATTGCGGGCCCTGCGCTGAAGTTATAGATTTGATTCATTTAATCTGTCTGTCTGGAAAATTTTGTTGATTTGCAGGCGTAAAAAATAAATAAAGCTTTAGCTTATTCCTCCGCGCTTTCTATGACTTTCTCCAATCCTGCGAGTTTTTCACCTTCGTCCAGATTAATCAGGGTAACCCCCTGGGTGGCACGGCTCATTTCACGCACTTCATTAACGCGCGTGCGTATCAGTACGCCTCCAGAAGTGATCAGCATAATTTCATCTTCAGGACAAACCAGTTTTGCAGTAACAACCTTTCCGTTACGTTTGCTGGTTTTGATGGCAATCATACCTTGCGTGCCGCGGTTGTGGCGGGTGTATTCGCTGATAGGAGTGCGTTTGCCATAGCCGTTTTCAGTGACAGTCAATACCGCTTGTGTTTCATCTTCTGCCACGAGTAATGAGATAACCTGCTGTCCTGGACTCAGTTTCATGCCGCGAACGCCGCGTGCGCTGCGCCCCATTGGACGCACGTCATTTTCATTGAAACGCATGGCCTTGCCGTTGTCGGAAAACAGCATGACATCATACTGGCCATTGGTCAGTGCAACGCCTATCAAATAATCGTCCTCATTCAAACCAATGGCGATAATGCCATTACTGCGCGGACGTGAAAATTCCGACAATGGTGTTTTTTTCACAGTGCCTGATGCAGTTGCCATAAATACATAATGTTCATCGTCGAATGTCTTTACCGGCAGAATCGCATTGATTTTTTCACCTTCTTCCAACTGCACCAGGTTGATAATCGGCTTGCCGCGTGAAGTACGTCCCCCCTGGGGTACAACATAAACCTTGATCCAGTAAACGCGCCCACGGCTGGAGAAGCACAAGATATAGTCATGAGTGTTGGCGATAAACAGATTGTCGATAAAATCGTCTTCTTTGGTGCTGGTTGCTAATTTGCCCCGTCCGCCACGTTTCTGGGCGCGATATTCATCGAGTAGCTGCGACTTGATATAGCCACTGTGAGACAATGTGACCACGACGTCGGCAGGCGTAATCAGGTCTTCCATGCTCAAATCCTGAGTGTCAACGACGATTTCGCTGCGGCGCTTGTCGCCGAATTGCTGACGAATCGCTTCGAGTTCCTCAGTGATGATAACGGTGATGCGTTCCGGAGTGGCAAGAATGTCCAGGAAATCCACAATTTTATCCATGATTTCTTTATATTCATCAATAATCTTGTCTTGTTCCAGGCCGGTGAGGCGTTGCAAACGCAATTCCAGGATGGCTTGAGCCTGCGCATCAGACAACCGGTAGCCTTGTGCCTGCAAACCAAATTCCGGCGCCAGGCCTTCCGGGCGTAGTGCCTGTAAATCGGCTACTGCGCGTGCCAGCATTTCCTCGATCAGCGCAGAACGCCACTCTCTTGCCATGAGTGCTTCCTTGGCGACTGCGGGTGTGGGTGATGTCTTGATAAGCGCGATGATTTCATCCACATTTGACAGTGACACTGCAAGACCTTCCAGGATATGTCCGCGTTCACGTGCTTTTTTGAGTTCATAAACAGTTCTGCGCGTTACAATTTCGCGCCGGTGACGCAGGAATGCGTCGAGAATTTGTTTTAGATTCAGCAGGCGCGGCTGGCCATCAATCAGGGCGACCATATTCATCCCGAAAGTGTCCTGCATTTGCGTTTCTTTATACAGATTGTTGAGGATGACTTCGGGTAATTCGCCGCGTTTAAGTTCGATGACGATGCGCATGCCGGATTTGTCGGATTCGTCACGCAAATCGGAGATACCTTCGATTTTTTTGTCGCGGACAAGTTCTCCGATACGTACGAGCAGATTGGCTTTGTTGACCTGATACGGAAGCTCGTCAACGATAATAGCCTGACGGCTTCCTTTTTCCAGGTCTTCAAAATGGGTGCGTGCTCGCATGATGACGCGGCCGCGTCCTGTACGATATCCCGCATGGACACCACTTATGCCATAAATAATACCCGCAGTGGGAAAATCGGGCGCCTGGATACATTCAATCAGTTCATCTATGCTGATTTCCGGGTTGTTCAGAAGCTTCAGACAGGTGTCTATGACTTCGTTCAGATTATGCGGCGGTATGTTGGTGGCCATGCCAACGGCAATTCCGGAAGAACCGTTGATCAATAAATTAGGAATGCGCGTTGGTAAAATTAGTGGTTCTTTTTCGGATTCGTCATAGTTCGGGCCGAAATCAACGGTTTCCTTGTCTAAGTCAACGAGCAAGTCATGCGCAATGCGTGACATGCGTATTTCAGTGTAACGCATGGCTGCAGCATTGTCGCCATCTACTGATCCAAAGTTGCCCTGACCGTCAATCAGCATATAGCGCAGAGAAAAATCCTGCGCCATACGTACGATCGTGTCATACACAGCGGTGTCGCCATGAGGATGGTACTTACCGATAACATCACCCACAATACGCGCGGATTTTTTATAGGGGCGATTCCAGTCATTCGATAATTCATGCATTGCAAAGAGTATGCGTCTATGAACTGGCTTAAGACCGTCCCGGACATCTGGCAATGCGCGCCCGACGATTACACTCATGGCGTAATCGAGATAGGAACGGCGCATTTCCTCCTCAAGACTAATGGGCAGAGTTTCCTTGGCAAATTGATTCATGTTTTATGATTGAATAAGAAACAACCGGTTATGATACAGATACAGGCATTGATATTCGTTGCCGGTGAATAAAATTTTTTAATTCTACCATGATGATGTCATTTCTCAGGAAACTTTAGAACAATCTTGACTTAAAAACCGGGTTCTGCAGCGCGGACTGGAAAAAAAGCTTGAAAAAGCGGTCTATATGAGTAATGATAATCGCTTTTTTTTAAATTATGGCTTGGCTTCTGGTGTAGAAAAGGAGTTTGCGTGGTTCTCTGAGTGCTAGGGCCAGTGTACATATTTTTTAAGTGAGTGAGCATAAAATAGATATGTCGAATGTCATGAATACCTATGCGCGGCTGCCTGTTACTTTTGTAAAAGGTGAGGGTGTGTGGTTATGGGATAATCTGGGTGAGCGGTATCTTGACGCGTTGTCAGGTGTGGCTGTGTGTGGTCTGGGGCATTGCCATCCGCGTTTGTCCGATGCATTGTGCGAACAAGCTAGAACGCTTATTCATACATCCAATATCTATTTTATCGAGAAGCAAGAACAACTGGCAGTGCGTTTGGCTGCGCTATCAGGTATGGAGAAGGCTTTTTTTTGTAACTCAGGTGCGGAAGCAAACGAAGCGGCAATTAAGCTGGCACGGCTTTACGGTCATAACAAGGGCGTGATATTGCCGACTATTATCGTTATGGAACAATCGTTTCATGGCCGTACGATGGCGACGCTGACTGCAACCGGTAATCGCAAAGTGCAAGCCGGATTCGAGCCGTTACTGTCTGGATTTGTGCGTGTGCCCTATAATAATCTGGAAGCTGTCAGGCAGGTTGCTGCAAATAACAAGGATGTGGTTGCAGTGCTGGTTGAACCCTTCCAGGGTGAAGGGGGTGTCAATATACCGCAAGCGCGTTATTTAAAGGAGTTGCGCAGTATATGTGACGAATATGGCTGGTTGTTAATGCTGGATGAAGTTCAATCGGGTATCGGGCGTAGCGGGAAATGGTTTGCGTTTCAGCATAGCGATATTTTGCCCGATGTGATGACGCTGGCTAAAGGCCTGGGTTCTGGTGTTCCGATTGGTGCATGTCTGGCTGCGGGCGTGGCTGCTAGCACCTTCAAGCCGGGCAATCATGCGTCGACTTTTGGTGGCAACCCGTTGGTTTGCGTCGCAGCGCTAGAAACACTTGCCGTACTTGAAGAAGAGGGACTTATTGATCATGCAAGAAAGTTGGGTGCTTTTATGCATGAACGTCTGAAAACACAACTTGAGGACCAGAATAACGTCGTTGAGATTAGAAGCCAAGGGCTCTTGATCGGTATTGAATTATCTGTGCCTTGCGGAGAACTGGTTAAAAAAGCATTGGAAAGGAAGCTGCTGATCAATGTAACTTCAGAGAGAGTGGTTCGTTTGCTTCCTGCACTCGTGATGCAGGAGGAAGAAGCCAAACAGGTAGTTGATACGACCTGTCAATTAATTAGGGAGCATGTCAGGAGTTAGACAGATCTTCAAGAAAAATTGATTTGTCTGATTGGATTGTTAGTTAATTTATGCAATTGAAGCATTTTCTGCAGTTTAAAGATTTTAGTCGTGATGAATATGAGTATCTGTTTGAACGTTCTCGTCGGATAAAACAGGCGTTCAAACAGTATCATCAATATTGGCCCTTGGTTGATCGGACGTTGGCGATGATCTTCGATAAAAGCTCGACCAGAACACGCTTGTCATTCGAAGCGGGCATGAATCAACTGGGTGGTGCGGCTGTTTATCTGTCTACCCGGGATACCCAGTTTGGGCGCGGCGAGCCGGTTGAAGATTCGGCGCGGGTGATATCGCGCATGGTTGATATCATTATGATTCGAACGCATGAACATGATCTGTTACAACGTTTTGCGGAACATTCTCGCGTTCCGGTGATTAACGGTTTGACCAATGAATATCATCCGTGTCAGATTATGGGCGATATTTTTACGTATATCGAACATAGAGGCGATATTACCGGAAGAACCGTGGCATGGATCGGTGATGTCAATAATATGTGTAACACCTGGTTGCAGGCTGCGGCGATTTTTGATTTTAAAGTGCATGTTTCGACGCCGCCCGGATATGAAATAGAGCCTGCCCTGATTGGATTGGCAGGTGTGGAAAACTATGAGAAGTTTGCTAATCCGCAAGATGCAGTCAGGGAAGCGGATTTGGTGACGACTGATGTTTGGACCAGTATGGGTTTTGAAGCTGAAGCCGAGCAAAGAAGAGCAGATTTTGCCGAATTTTGTGTGGATGTTGAAATGATGGCTCTGGCAAAGGAAGATGCGTTATTTATGCACTGTCTGCCGGCGCATCGGGGTGAAGAGGTTGCCGCTGAAGTGATTGATGGTCATCAGTCTGTAGTATGGGATGAAGCGGAAAATCGTTTGCATACACAGAAAGCGCTGATGGAATATTTGTTGTTGGGAAGAATTAAGGAAGCCTGATTTAAATTTAAGGGCAAAGCGCCTGTTTACCGGTGAATAGTGAAAGAATGAAAAAAATAAATAAAGTCGTTTTGGCGTTTTCGGGCGGATTGGATACGTCGGTTATCCTCAAATGGCTGCAAGATACTTATCAATGTGAAGTGGTGACATTTACTGCGGATATCGGGCAGGGGGAAGAGGTTGAGCCGGCGCGTGCAAAGGCTCAGCAATTGGGTGTTAAGGAAATCTTTATTGATGACTTGCGTGAAGAGTTTGTACGTGATTATGTTTTTCCAATGTTTCGAGCGAATGCGATCTATGAAGGCGAGTATTTGCTTGGTACCAGTATTGCGCGGCCGTTAATTGCGAAAAGGCAAATTGAAATTGCCATTGAAACGGGCGCGGACGCCGTGTCCCATGGTGCGACCGGTAAGGGGAATGATCAAGTGCGTTTTGAGTTGGGCTATTATGCGCTGCAGCCAAATATTCATGTTATTGCGCCGTGGCGGGAATGGGACCTGACCTCACGGGAAAAACTGTTGAATTATGCTGAGAAACATAATATTCCTGTCGAAATGAAAAAAAAGGTAGGTTCACCTTATAGTATGGATGCCAATCTTTTACATATTTCCTATGAAGGCAGGAGTCTTGAGAATCCTGCTTTAGAACCGGAAGAATCCATGTGGCGGTGGAGTGTATCTCCGGAGAATGCGCCAGATGAAGCAGAATACTTGGAAATCGAATTTAGCTGCGGCGATGTGATTGCACTTAATGGCAACAAAAAAACACCTGCCGAGGCGCTGATGTTGCTCAATAAGCTGGGTGGAAAACACGGGATTGGGCGGCTTGATTTGGTGGAAAATCGTTATGTGGGCATGAAATCGCGTGGCTGTTATGAAACACCGGGTGGAACCATACTATTACGTGCGCATCGTGCGATAGAATCAGTAACGCTGGATCGGGAGGTTGCACATTTGAAGGATGAGTTGATGCCACGCTATGCCGCATTAATTTATAACGGGTATTGGTGGAGTCCTGAACGTAAAGCGATCCAATCGATGATTGATGTAACGCAGGAAAATGTCAATGGATGGGTGAGGTTGAAACTGTACAAGGGCAATGTCATTGTTGTTGGAAGAGACTCTGATACGCATTCCTTGTTTGATGAGAATGTGGCAACCTTCGAGGACGATGCGGGTGCATACGATCAAGCCGATGCGGAAGGATTCATCAAGTTAAATGCATTGCGTTTGCGTATTGCCGCTACCATGAAAAGGAAATAATTTATGTTAAACTTAAAGCTTTGAAAGCTGAAAATACAAAGTTGTTATGAATAGTGATAAATATCGTTCATTATTGTGTTCCATTAAATCGAAGGGAAATTGAATGCCATCATTTGATATTGTTTCTGAGGTTGATGGCCATGAAGTTAGAAATGCAGTAGATCAAACGAACAAGGAAGTGGGTTCAAGATTCGATTTTAAAGGATCTGATGCGCGGGTTGAACAAGCGGAATTGCTGTTAAACGTATACGCCGATGATGAATTTAAGCTCGAGCAAGTTCAAGATATCTTGCGGACAAAATTGACAAAACGAAGAATCGATGTACGCTGCCTGGAAAAAGGGCAAGTTGAAAAGATTAGCGGCAATAAAGTAAAACAGGAAATAATGGTAAAGACTGGGCTTGAAACTGAACTGGCTAAAAAGATTATTAAAATTCTTAAAGAGAACAAATTAAAGGTGCAAGCCAGTATTCAAGGCGATAGCGTACGTGTTTCAGGTCCTAAAAGGGATGTGCTGCAAGAGGCGATACAAATCGTACAAAAAACAATAACAGATTTTCCGTTACAATACCAGAATTTTAGGGACTAACAGCAGCGATGGTTTGGTGGCTTTAAGGATGTATGTCATTTGACGGCAAGGATTCGGTGGATCACAAAAAATTTTGTGGCGCAATGGATGGGGTAGCTAATCTATGTCTTGACATAAACCCATAAACCCCATAGAATCCGCAGTCTTTTCTATCGCGTCAAAAGCGTAAATCTTAAATGGATGCGGTAAGGCCTAATCACTGGCTTTGAAAGTTAATGGAAAAAACAAATTCAGCAAATAAGTTAAGACGGCTATAGGCCGTCTCAGTTTTTTTAGGACATAGTAATATGCCGACTATTAGTCAATTAGTACGCAAGCCACGCGTTGCGAAACGAGTAAAAAGTAATGTGCCAGCGCTCGAAAATTGCCCGCAAAAAAGAGGTGTGTGCACCCGGGTATATACGACTACCCCAAAGAAACCAAATTCGGCGCTACGTAAAGTTGCCAGGGTGAGGTTAACCAATGGTTATGAGGTATCCAGTTATATTGGAGGGGAAGGGCATAACCTGCAGGAACACTCGGTAGTGCTTATACGAGGTGGCCGTGTAAAGGATCTTCCAGGTGTACGGTATCATACAGTAAGGGGAAGTCTTGATACCGCAGGCGTAAAAGACCGCAAGCAGGCCCGTTCCAAGTATGGTTCCAAAAAACCAAAAACAGCTTAATGGCTAATAGTGTAAAAGAAAAGAGGAAGTGTTATGCCTAGACGTAGAGAAGTTCCAAAGCGTGAGATATTGCCTGATCCGAAATATCATGATATTGAACTGGCCAAGTTTGTTAATGTGCTGATGACACGAGGCAAAAAATCTGTTGCTGAAAGAATTATATATGGCGCACTGGAGCAAATAGCGAAGAAAACAGGTAATGATCCAATGGAGATTTTTACGCAAGCATTGACAAATGTGCGTCCGTTGGTGGAAGTTAAGAGTCGGCGCGTGGGTGGCGCGAATTATCAGGTGCCAGTAGAAGTACGATCAGTTCGCAGGAATGCACTGGCGATGCGATGGTTGCGTGATGCAGCTCGAAAAAGAAGTGAAAAATCAATGGATATGCGCCTGGCTGGCGAATTAGCGGAAGCGGCAGAAGGAAGGGGTGGCGCCGTCAAGAAAAAAGAGGAAGTGCATAGAATGGCCGAATCAAACAAAGCGTTTTCTCATTTCAGATTTTAGTTTATAAGTAATTGATAGATTAATCAGTTATTTGAAAAAGTATTTAATTATATATTGTAGGGCATTTAGACCGTGGCAAGAAAAACTCCTATAGAGCGCTATAGAAATATAGGGATTATGGCGCATATTGACGCAGGTAAAACGACAACTACCGAGCGTGTGCTTTTTTATACAGGTGTATCACATAAAATTGGTGAAGTGCATGACGGCGCAGCAACCATGGACTGGATGGAACAAGAGCAAGAAAGAGGAATTACCATTACTTCGGCGGCGACTACCTGCTTTTGGCAAGGCATGGATGGTAATTATCCCGAACATCGCATAAATATAATCGATACGCCAGGGCACGTCGACTTCACGATTGAGGTTGAGCGTTCGTTACGTGTGTTGGATGGAGCTTGTACGGTATTTTGTGCTGTTGGTGGCGTGCAGCCTCAGACTGAAACTGTCTGGCGTCAGGCCAATAAATATAAGGTCCCGAGACTGGCGTTTGTGAATAAGATGGATCGCTCAGGCGCTGATTTTATGCGTGTTTACGAGCAGATAAATTCACGGCTTAAAGCTGTTCCTGTGCCTATACAGCTCCCCATTGGTTCTGAGGATAAATTTGAAGGGGTAATTGACCTTGTAAAAATGAAAGCCATCTATTGGGATGATGAAACCAAGGGATTGAAGTTTGAGGAGCGTGAGATACCAGACGATTTGAAGGTTTCTGCGCAAGAGTGGCAAGAGAAATTGGTTGAAACTGCGGCGGAAGCAGATGAAGAATTAATGAATAAATATCTGGAAGATGGTGAACTCGATATTTCAGATATAAAAAGAGGTATTCGCCTGAGAACGATCAATAATGAGATTGTTCCCATGCTTTGTGGCACCGCATTTAAAAACAAGGGTGTTCAGGCCATGCTTGATGCTGTGCTTGATTATATGCCTTCACCTGTTGATGTAGTGGCGATACAGGGTATTAAAGAAAATGGTGAAACTGATCAGAGAAAATCGGATGATAATGCGCCATTTTCTGCCTTAGCATTTAAAGTGGCCACCGATCCATACGTGGGGCAATTAATATTTTTTAGAGTCTATTCTGGTGTAGTTAATTCTGGTGACTCGGTTTATAACCCGGTAAAATCGCGAAAAGAACGAATAGGTCGCATATTGCAAATGCATGCTAACCAGCGTGAAGAAATTAAAGAAGTGCGCGCAGGCGATATTGCAGCTGCAGTCGGACTTAAGGATGTGACAACGGGCGATTCGTTATGTGATCCCAATGCGATCATTACTTTGGAGAGAATGGAATTTCCGGATCCGGTGATTCATGTTGCGGTTGAGCCAAAAACAAAACTGGATCAGGAAAAAATGGGCATCGCGCTTAATAGATTGGCCCAAGAAGATCCTTCATTCAGAGTGAGAACAGACGAAGAATCTGGGCAGACAATTATCTCAGGAATGGGTGAATTGCATCTGGAGATTATCGTTGATCGCATGAAACGTGAATTCGGTGTTGAGGCAAATGTAGGCGCGCCACAGGTGGCCTATAGAGAGGCAATCAGAAAGCGGGTAGAAATTGAAGGTAAGTTTGTCAAGCAATCGGGTGGTCGAGGTCAGTATGGTCATGTCTGGTTGAAGATGGAGCCTAATGAAACAGGCAAGGGTTTTGAATTTGTTGATGAGATCAAAGGGGGTGTGGTTCCTCGGGAATACATTCCAGCGGTTGAAAAAGGATTGATAGATACCCTTCCTAATGGTATATTGGCTGGTTTCCCGGTGGTTGACGTGAAAGTCACATTGTTTGATGGTTCCTATCATGATGTGGACTCTAATGAAAATGCATTCAAAATGGCTGCTTCAATTGCGTTTAAAGATGGTATGAGAAAGGCTGACCCGGTACTTTTGGAACCGATGATGGCTGTTGAAGTCGAGTCGCCGGAAGAATTTATGGGAAATGTGGTGGGTGATTTGTCGTCGAGGCGTGGGATGATACAGGGCATGGAAGATACACCAGGCCTGAAAATAATACGTGCCGAGGTGCCGTTGGCTGAGATGTTTGGTTATTCAACGGCGTTGCGATCTGCAACACAGGGTAGGGCTACATATACAATGGAATTTAAGCATTATGCTGAGGCTCCAAAAAATGTAGCTGAAGCAATAATCAATAAGAAATAAAGTTAATGAAAGTATAAGGACAGGTCATGGCAAAAAGCAAGTTTGAACGTTCGAAGCCGCACGTAAATGTGGGAACGATAGGGCATGTGGATCATGGTAAGACGACGCTGACGGCGGCGATTACGACGATATTGACAGCAAAGTTTGGCGGAGAGGCGAAGAGTTATGATCAGATAGATTCGGCGCCGGAAGAACGTTCAAGGGGTATTACCATCAATACGGCGCATGTGGAGTATGAGACGGATAAACGTCATTATGCGCATGTTGACTGTCCTGGGCATGCTGACTACGTTAAGAACATGATTACTGGAGCCGCGCAAATGGATGGTGCGATACTTGTAGTATCTGCAGCGGATGGACCGATGCCGCAAACGCGAGAGCACATACTGCTTGCGCGTCAGGTTGGTGTTCCCTATATCATTGTTTACATGAACAAGGCGGATATGGTGGATGATGCCGAGTTGGTGGAATTGGTTGAAATGGAAATCCGTGAGTTGCTGTCGAAGTATGATTTTCCTGGGGATGATACGCCGATCATAGTTGGATCTGCGCTGAAGGCGCTGGAAGGCGACCAGAGCGAGATAGGCGAGCCGTCTATTCTTAAGTTGGCGGAAGCATTGGATACTTATATTCCTGAGCCGGAAAGGGCGATTGATGGCGCATTTATTATGCCTGTTGAAGACGTTTTTTCGATATCGGGCCGTGGCACTGTGGTAACAGGCCGTGTTGAAAGAGGGATCATTAAAGTTGGCGAAGAGATTGAAATTGTAGGGTTGAAGCCAACGCTGAAAACGGTTTGTACAGGTGTTGAGATGTTCAGGAAGCTGCTTGATCAGGGTCAGGCGGGAGATAATGTTGGCGTATTGTTGCGAGGCACCAAACGCGAAGAAGTTGAACGTGGGCAGGTTCTGGCGAAGCCGGGAAGCATATCGCCGCATACCAAGTTTACGGCCGAGATATATGTATTAAGTAAAGAAGAGGGTGGCAGGCATACACCGTTTTTTCCTGGTTATCGTCCGCAGTTTTATTTCCGGACGACGGATGTGACAGGCGCGATTGAGTTGCCGGCGGGCACAGAAATGGTGATGCCGGGTGACAATGTGTCGGTGACAGTCAATCTGATCGCACCGATTGCAATGGAGGATGGTCTGCGTTTTGCGATCCGTGAAGGAGGCAGAACGGTAGGTGCCGGTGTGGTTGCTAAGATAATTGAATAAAGAAGGTAAACAGTTCTGAATTGATTTGAATAGATATTATTCAAAATATCAACTCATAAACTTAAAAGTGGAATATGCAAAGCCAAAAAATTAGAATTCGCCTGAAAGCATTTGATTATCGTCTCATAGATAAATCAGCGCTCGAAATAGTTGATACTGCAAAAAGAACGGGAGCAGTTGTAAGAGGGCCGGTGCCATTGCCGACGCGGATAGAAAGGTTTGATGTTCTTCGTTCTCCGCATGTAAATAAGACATCGCGCGACCAGTTTGAAATTAGAACGCATCTCAGATTGATGGATATTATTGATCCTACGGATAAAACGGTGGATGCGTTGATGAAGTTAGATCTTCCGGCTGGTGTGGATGTGGAGATTAAGCTTTAATTTCATTGTTGAATAATTGGGAAAAAACCACAGTAATCCATCAACATAGTGTGATTTTATCTCAGAAAATAGGAAGAGTAATGAGTCTAGGTTTGATCGGCCAGAAAATAGGTATGACGCGGGTATTTACAGAGAATGGGGATAGTGTGCCTGTGACAGTTATAGATGTCTCCAATAATCGCGTAACACAAATTAAAACTCAAGAAAGCGATGGATATAGCGCGGTTCAATTGACTTTTGGAAAAAAAAGGGCAATACGCGTTAATAAACCGTTATCTGGTCATTATTCAAAAGCTGGCACGGAAGCAGGAGGAATAATAAGAGAATTTCGTGTTATTTCGAATGATGAATTAAAGCGACTAGAAAATGGCTCCCGTATTGAAATAGATGTTTTTCAAGAGGGGCAGAAAGTTGATATATCGGGTGTCACGATCGGAAAAGGTTATGCTGGTACGATTAAAAGACATAATTTTTCATCTAATAGAGCATCGCACGGTAATTCAAAAGCACATAGGAAACCTGGATCAATTGGAATGGCGCAGGATCCAGGCAGGATATTCCCAGGAAAAAAAATGTCTGGACAAATGGGCGATGTAAAAAGAACAACACAAAATCTTGAAATCGTAAGAATTGATAAAGAAAGAAATTTACTTCTGGTGAAAGGCGCGATTCCAGGATCAAGAGGTGGCAATGTGATAATTCGCCCGAGTATTAAAGCAAAACAATAAATAAAATAAGGTAGATGGATGATGGATCTCAAAATGATCAATGAACAGAATGAAGAGGCAGGGAGTATCTCTGTATCAGATTCTTTATTTGATAGGGAATACAATGAAGCGCTTGTTCATCAAGTAGTTACGTCTTATCTATCGAATTCAAGAGGCGGAACTAGAGCACAAAAGGGAAGATCTGAAGTTGCTCGGTCAAACCGTAAGCCATGGCGACAAAAGGGATCGGGTAGAGCGAGAGCCGGCAGGACTTCAAGTCCTATTTGGCGCGGCGGTGGAAAGGTGTTTCCTAACAGTCCGGATGAGAATTTTACTAAAAAAGTAAACAAAAAAATGTATCGAGCAGGTATGAGTGTAATTCTATCGAAACTCATCCGTGATCAGAGACTGATTGTAATCGATACATTTACTGTAGATTCGCATAAAACTAACAAACTTTCTGAAAAACTAAAGAATCTTGGGTTTGAGGATGTCTTGTTAATCACGCATGAGATGGAAAATAATCTTTATTTGTCTTCGAGAAATCTTCCGAATACATTGGCATTGGAAGTAAGTAATACTGATCCTGTGAGCCTATTGAAATTCAAGAATACACTGGTTACTTCAGGTGGTATTAAGAAATTTGAGGAACTATTTTCATGAGTAACTCCGTGAGCAATTATGAGCGTTTGATGCAAGTGATACTTGCGCCGTATATTTCAGAAAAAGGCACTTTCCTGGGCGAAATGCACAACCAGACAATTTTTCGAGTTGTAAAAAATGCAACCAAAACAGAAATTAAAGCCGCGGTTGAATTGCTATGGAAGGATCAAAAAATAGTAGTTGAAAAAGTGCAGACCATTAATGTTAAAGGGAAGCGGAAACGTTTTGGACGTTTTTTAGGACGACGCAGCAATTGGAAAAAAGCTATTGTAAGTATTAAAGAGGGGCAAGAGCTAAGTTTTACAAATTTATCAAAGACAGAGGGTAAATAATGGCGTTAGTAAAACTTAAGCCAACATCACCTGGCAAGCGTTCAGTCGTACGGTACATTAATGCTGATTTATACAAAGGACGGCCTTTTAAAGGGTTAATTGAAAAACAAAATAAATCTGCAGGCCGAAATAATTCAGGGAAAATAACAACGCGGCACAGAGGTGGCGGACATAAGCAGTTTTACCGTAAAATTGACTTTAGACGTAATAAAGATAATATCCCTGGAATCGTCGAAAGAATTGAATATGACCCGAATCGTTCAGCCAATATCGCGTTGATATGTTATCAAGATGGTGAAAGAAGATATATTATCGCTCCTAAAGGTTTGAGTAAGGGTGGAATAGTTACCAGTGGTAGCAATGCGCAAATTAAATCCGGAGATGCAATGCCTTTGCGTAGTATACCGGTTGGAACGGTTGTGCATTGTATTGAATTGATGCCAGGTAAAGGCGCACAACTTGCAAGATCAGCTGGCACATCAGCACAATTGCTAGCACGAGATGGAAATTATGCGCAGTTAAGATTGCGTTCAGGTGAAATACGCAAAGTTCATATTAACTGTCGAGCAACTATCGGAGAAGTGAGTAATTCTGAGCATAATCTCCGGTCGATTGGTAAAGCTGGAGCGACACGTTGGCGAGGGGTGCGCCCAACTGTGCGAGGTGTAGCGATGAATCCAATTGACCATCCACATGGTGGCGGCGAGGGACGTACATCGGGAGGCAGACATCCAGTCAGTCCTTGGGGAACACCAGCAAAAGGCTACCGTACACGCTCCAACAAACGTACAGAAGTTATGATTGTGAGACATCGATATTCAAGAAAAGGCTAGAAAATGGCTAGATCAATAAAAAAGGGACCTTTTGTCGATTCACATTTGATTGCAAAAGTCGAAAAAGCACAAGAATCCAATGATAAGCGCCCTATTAAGACGTGGTCGAGAAGATCCACTATTCTTCCAAATTTTATAGGAATGACTATTTCTGTCCATAATGGAAGGCAACATATACCTATTTTTGTTACAGAAAATATGGTGGGACATAAATTAGGTGAGTTTGCACAGACAAGAACTTTCAAAGGTCATGCAGCAGATAAAAAAACAGGTAAGCGATAGGAATTCTTAATTATGGAAACAATTGCAAAATTACGGAATGTTCGTCTATCTGCACAAAAAGGAAGGTTGGTCGCTGATCAAATAAGAGGTCTTCCAGTTGATAGGGCGATCAATTTACTGTCATTTAACCCCAAAAAAGGTGCGAGTATTATTCGTCAGTTACTTGAATCTGCGATAGCGAATGCTGAACACAATAATGGTGCAGATATTGATGAGTTAAGAATATCCAGTATATTTGTAGATAGAGCTACGTTTATGCCTCGTTCAAGTGCACGCGCTAAGGGTCGTGGAAATCGAATCATGAAACCAAACTGTCATATTACAATTACGGTAGCTGATTAAATATATAGGTTATAAATTTTAAGATAATAGGCAATATTAATGGGTCAGAAAATACATCCAACCGGTTTCCGGCTTTCAGTTCAAAAAAACTGGTTATCAAAGTGGTATGCGAATAACAGCACATTTGCATCAATGCTCAACGAAGATATAAAAGTTAGAAATTTTTTATCTAGAAAATTAAAACATGCATCTGTTGGCAGAGTGCTAATTGAAAGACCCTCCAAAAATGCAAGAATAACAATTTATAGTGCACGACCTGGTGTTGTAATCGGCAAAAAAGGTGAAGATATAGAGTTGTTGCGCAATGAATTGCAAAAAAGAATGGGCGTTCCGGTTCATGTCAATATAGAAGAAATTAGAAAACCTGAGTTAGATGCACAATTAATAGCTGACAATATTGCACAGCAGCTAGAGAAAAGAATAATGTTTCGTCGTGCCATGAAAAGAGCGATGCAAAATGCTATGCGGCTTGGTGCTCAAGGGATAAAAATAATGAGCTCTGGTCGATTGAACGGAATAGAAATTGCACGCACTGAATGGTATCGAGAGGGAAGGGTTCCTCTACATACATTAAGAGCTGATCTTGATTATGCAACCTCTGAAGCACAAACAACATACGGAATTATCGGTATCAAAGTTTGGATTTTCAAAGGTGAGATGTTGAGCAAAGATAATAATGCACATTTGTCATCACATAATACTTTAGATGTTGAAAAGAAAAGAAATAGCAAAAAAGACAAACTGGCTTATGATAGTTCTGTGCCGGAGGTGTCTGGAACCATAAAAGATTCTGGAGAAAAAGATGCTTCAACCAGCTAGAACCAAATATCGAAAGCAACAGAAAGGACGCAACACTGGAATATCGACGCGAGGATCTAAGGTAAGTTTTGGTGAATTTGGATTAAAAGCAGTTGAAAGAGGTCGTATAACAGCGCGACAAATTGAGGCAGCAAGACGTGCGATGACCAGACATATAAAAAGAGGAGGACGAATCTGGATTAGAATTTTTCCAGATAAGCCAATTTCGCAAAAACCAGCTGAAGTTAGAATGGGTAAAGGTAAAGGTAATCCAGAATATTTTGTTGCTGAGATTAAACCGGGAAAAATGCTTTATGAAATGGATGGAGTTAATGAAGAATTAGCACGTGAGGCTTTTAGGTTAGCCGCTGCAAAATTACCCATTAAAACAATATTTACTATACGACACTTGGGTTGATAATAATGAAAGCCGAAGAGTTACGAAAACTGACACTTGTTGAGTTGAATACCGAATTACACTCATTGTTAAGAGCTCAATTTGGATTAAGAATGCAAATCGCAACGCAACAAATATCAAACACAAATCAATTAAACGCTGTGAAAAGAGATATAGCGCGTGTGAAAACAATAATTACACAAAAAAGTAATGAAATATGAATAACGAGAAATTAAACCGTACCCTGAGTGGTAAAGTTACCAGTAACAAAATGGATAAAACGGTAACTGTACTTGTAGACAGAAGAGTCAAGCATCAATTGTATGGAAAAATAATTTCTCGATCAAAAAAATATCATGCTCATGATGAAGTTAATTCAAGTCAAATAGGTGATATTGTTTTGATAGAAGAATGCAAACCAGTTTCTAAAACTAAAACATGGCGTGTTATTAAAGTGTTGTCGCGAGCAGCAATTGCATAATTGTTATAATTTTAATGCGATAGTTGCTTAATTGCTTATTAATCAGTAAAATCTCGCTCTTCCTTAGTTTCGAGTTATTTGCAAATAGTTAAACAATTTAAATGTGCAAGATAAATAACACGAAATTAAGTGAAGTTAAATAAATAAATATCAATTACAGTTGATAAAACATATCTGAAAAAGTGAATTAATAATGATTCAAATGCAATCAATGCTCAAAGTAGCTGATAATACGGGTGCACGTTCTGTGATGTGTATCAAAGTACTTGGCGGCTCGAAAAGACATTATGCAAATATTGGCGATATCATAAAAGTAACTGTCAAAGACGCCGCGCCACGGGGTAGGGTTAAAAAGGGTGAAGTCTATAATGCTTTAGTAGTACGTACTGCAAAAGGAGTAAGACGAATTGATGGTTCCTTGCTTAAGTTTGATAGTAATGCAGCAGTATTATTAAATAACAAATTAGAACCAATCGGAACACGGATATTCGGTCCGGTCACAAGAGAATTAAGAAGCGCAAGATTTATGAAAATTGTGTCATTAGCTCCTGAAGTTTTATAAAACTTGGTATAAGATAATGAGAAAAATCAAAAAAGGCGATGATGTAATCATACTTGCTGGAAAAGATAAAGGTAAGCGTGGTACTGTCGCAAAACTTGTTGGACACTCGCGAGTACATATACAAGGTGTAAATACAGTAAAAAAACATCAGAAACCCAATCCATCAACCGGATCATCCGGCGGAATTGTTAACATTGATTTGCCTATTCATATATCTAATGTAGCTTTATATAATTTTACGACCAAAAAAAGCGATCGTGTTGGGTTTGATTATGATGCAGACCAAAAAAAGATACGTATATTTAGATCTAATGGCGAAAAAATATAATATTAAGATTGGATTACAATGAGTCGGTTACAGGAATATTACAAAACTACAGTAGCGAAGCAATTGACTGAAAAATATGGTTATAAGTCGATTATGGAAGTACCTAAAATATCGAAAATAACCTTGAATATCGGGGTCGGAGAAGCAACTGCAGATAAGAAAGTTATAGAACATGCTGTATCTGATCTAAAAAAAATAGCAGGACAGCAACCCGTAGTAACTCGCGCAAGAAAATCAATTGCTTCCTTTAAGGTGCGTGAAGACTATCCCATTGGATGTATGGTGACACTTAGAGGAATCAGAATGTATGAATTCCTAGACAGGCTTATTTCGATCGCGATACCCAGAATAAGAGATTTTCGTGGGATTTCACCCAAGTCATTTGATGGACGTGGAAATTATAATTTGGGTATAAAAGAACAAATTATTTTTCCCGAAATCGATTACGACAAGATTGATGCGCTTCGTGGTATGAATATTTCAATCAATACAACTGCGGCTACAGATGAAGAGGCAAAAGCGCTTTTAAGTGCATTTAATTTTCCATTTAAAAATTGAGTATAAAATGGCAAAAAAAGCGATAATAAACAGAAATATTAAACGACAACGTCTCGTTCTGAAATATGCAGAGCAACGAAAACAATTAAATGAAATAATAAGTAACATGTCTCTTACTGATGATGAGAGATTTGATGCGCGTTTGCAATTACAAAATCTCCCTAGAAATTCGAGTCCTGTAAGATTGCGTAATCGATGCACAATTACAGGCCGTCCACGCGGTGTTTATACAAAATTTGGTTTAGGAAGAAGTAAACTGCGTGATATAGCAATGAGTGGCAAAATTCCTGGAATCATTAAAGCAAGCTGGTAGTGAAAACAATTTTGATTTTGAAATAACTGAAAAAGAGCATAGTATAAATGAGTATGAGTGATCCGATTGCCGATATGTTAACGCGTATACGTAACGCACAAATGGCTAAAAAAAAGTCTGTGTGTGTACCATATTCAAAAATTAAGTCAGCAATAGCGAAAGTACTGAAAGAAGAGGGTTATATTATTGATTTCAAAAAGAATATGAGTAACAAACAGGCTGTTATTGATATTACACTAAAATACTATGCTGAATTGCCTGTGATAGAAAAAATAAAACGAATTAGTAAACCGGGTCTAAGGATATATAAGCAGGCGCCAGAAATACCTGTAGTAATGAATGGACTGGGTGTGGCGATTGTTTCAACTTCCAAGGGAGTAATGACAGGTAAAAAAGCACAAGAAACCGGAGTCGGTGGTGAAATTCTTTGTGAAGTTGTGTAAAAAAGGATAGAGTAATGTCACGAATAAGTAAAAACCCTATTTCGATTCCTTCAGGTGTTGATGTGAAGATAGTAGCAACAAGCATTACGATTAAAGGCCCGAATGGCAATCTTCAACAAAAATTGGATCCTGAAATTCAGTTAAAACATGAGAACGATACTATTACGGTAGAGTCTAGTACGAGCTCAAAACATTCACATGCGATGTCTGGAACAATACGTGCTCTGGTTGCAAACATGGTACAGGGTGTTACAGCTGGGTTTGAAAAAAAACTTTTGCTAGTTGGTGTTGGATATCGAGCACAACTCAGTGGAAATAACATTAACTTAACTTTAGGTTATTCTCATGCTATAAATTATCCTGTTCCTGATGGCATCAAAGTTGAAATGCCTACACAGACAGAAATAATTGTAAAAGGAATAGATAAACAAAAGGTAGGTCAAACAGCTGCAGAAATTAGAGCTTTTAGAAGTCCTGAGCCATACAAAGGTAAAGGAGTGCGTTATGCAGATGAAACAGTAGCCTTAAAAGAAGCGAAGAAAAAATAAACATTGATTATTTGTTATGCTAAACCTCAAACAAAATAGATTACGAAGAGCAAAAAAAACGAGATTCAAAATAGCTGAAATCGGCATAATTCGTTTATCTGTCTATAGAACAAATCAACATATTTATGCTCAACTTATTGATGATCATAATCATAAGACACTTACAAGTGCTTCGACGTTAGAAGCTGATGTAAAAAAAGAAATAGATCGTGGTAATACAACACAAGCAGCAACATTCATTGGTAAACGTATAGCCGATAAAGCGAGAAAATTAGGCATTCAAGAAATCGCTTTTGATCGTTCAGGTTATAAGTATCATGGTCGTGTAAAAGCACTTGCAGAAGCTGCACGAGAAAGTGGATTAAGATTTTAAACAAAACGATATTATGGCTAAAACGAATAATAAAACTGTGCAAGACGAAGCTACTCAAGAAGACTTGAGAGAAAAAATGGTTGCTATAAATCGTGTTACGAAAGTTGTTAAAGGTGGTCGTATACTCGGATTTGCTGCTTTAACAGTAGTTGGCGACGGCGACGGCGGTGTTGGAATGGGAAAAGGCAAATCTCGCGAGGTACCAGTAGCTGTGCAAAAAGCAATGGACGAAGCGAGACGTTCTATGATAAAGGTTAAATTAAAAAATGGCACTATTTATCATCCTATTATAGGAAAGCACGGTTCAGCCAGAGTTTATATGCAGCCCGCTCCAGAGGGTACGGGAATTATCGCGGGAGGACCCATGAGAGCGATATTCGAGGTTATGGGAATGCATAATATTTTAGCAAAATGCATCGGCTCAACTAATCCCTATAATGTTGTAAGAGCAACATTACAGGGCCTTTATTCTATGAATACACCATCATCAATTGCCGCTAAGCGCGGCAAGACTGTTGAGGAAATTTTGGGTCGTTAAAAATGAATGCCAAATCAAAAAAAACTGTAAAAATTACATTAGTTAAAAGCTTGATTGGAACCAAACAATCACATAGAGCCACGGTAAAAGGTTTGGGACTGAAGCGAATAAATAGCACCGCTGAATTGGAAGATACACCTGCGATTCGAGGCATGATACAAAAAGTAAATTATTTAGTAAAGTGTGAATAAAATGTATTTGAATACAATTAGAAGCAGTGATGGCGCAACAAGACCAAAAAAAAGATTGGGCAGAGGTATTGGAAGTGGCAGTGGTAAAACTGCTGGTAGAGGACACAAAGGCCAAAAATCAAGAGCTGGTGGTTATCACAAAATTGGTTTTGAAGGCGGACAAATGCCTTTGTACAGACGATTACCAAAACGCGGTTTTAAATCACTTAAATCTGCAAAAACAGCTAATTTGAGATTGAACAAAATTGAAATCTTAAACAACACAAATATCAATCTGTCCTCAATAAGAGAAACGGGCTTAATATCAAAGCATGTTACGCAGGTTAAAATCTATGTTTCTAATAAGAGTTCGACCATTAACACGAAATTAAATCTCGAAGGCGTAAATGTATCTGCTGGCGCCAAAAAAATCATAGAAACTGCCGGTGGTAGTATTAAGTAATAGAAGGTATTAAATTGGCTAACAAGGGATTTACACACAAACCAGTAGATAAATTCGCCGACTTAAAACGTCGGCTTTGGTTTTTATTATTAGCACTTATTGTTTACAGAATAGGTGCACATGTACCTGTGCCTGGTATTGACCCGGACGTATTAAAAGATCTTTTTGATTCCCAGCAAGGTGGCGTGCTTGGAATGTTTAATATGTTTTCAGGTGGTGCGTTGTCACGTTTTTCTATCTTTGCGCTCGGCATTATGCCGTATATCTCTGCTTCAATTATTATGCAATTAGGTACGGTCGCAGTTCCTTACCTTGAAGCCTTAAAAAAGGAAGGAGAAAGCGGGCGAAGAAAAATAACACAATATACGCGATATGGAACCCTGCTTCTTGCATTGGTACAAAGTTATGGAATTTCGATTGCACTCCAGTCCCAAGCCGGATTAGTTATCAATCCGGGATCAATGTTTGTTTTGACAACAGTTATTACGCTTGTAACAGGTACCATTTTTTTGATGTGGCTAGGCGAACAAATTACCGAACGTGGTATTGGTAACGGTATTTCATTAATAATTTTTGCTGGAATTGCAGCAGGTTTGCCAAGTGCAATCGGAGGTACGCTTGATCTAGTGAGCACTGGTTCAATGCACTTTTTAGTCGCATTATTTATTTTTATTGCAGCAGCTCTTGTCACTGGATTTGTTGTCTTTGTCGAAAAAGGACAGCGCCGTATTCTAGTTAATTATGCCAAGCGACAGGTAGGAAAAAAAATATATGGTGGACAAAGTTCCCACTTACCTTTGAAACTAAATATGGCTGGAGTTATTCCACCAATTTTTGCATCAAGCATAATTTTATTTCCTGCAACACTTGCTGGATGGTTTGCATCTGGCGAATCTATGGTTTGGTTGCGTGATATCAGTGCTGCTTTATCACCTGGTCAACCGTTGTATGTTTTTTTATATGCAACAATGATCATATTCTTTTGTTTCTTTTATACAGCCTTAGTATTTAATCCAAAAGAAACTTCTGACAATTTAAAGAAAAGTGGTGCATTTATACCAGGTATAAGACCAGGTGACCAAACTACACGATACATTGAACGAATAATGTTACGATTGACTCTCACAGGTTCTATATATGTAACCATGGTTTGTTTGTTACCTGAATTTCTAATTCTTAAGTGGAATGTTCCATTTTATTTTGGAGGAACTTCGTTGCTCATTATTGTTATTGTAACAATGGATTTTATGTCACAGGTGCAGTCTCATGTAATGTCTTCGCAGTATGATAGCTTATTGAAAAAAGCCAATTTGAAAGGAAATAGTGGCCGTCTCCCAGCTAGATAGTATAAATAGTATAACAAAATAGAAATATGGCTAAGGAAGAAACGATACAAATGCAAGGTGAAGTTCTAGAGACTTTGCCAAACGCGACATTTAAAGTAAAGTTAGAAAATGGTCATACAGTATTAGCACATATTTCTGGAAAAATGCGCATGCACTACATACGCATACTGCCTGGTGATAAAGTTACAGTAGATCTAACCCCATATGATTTGACAAGAGCAAGAATTACCTTCAGAGCAAAATAAATACAAAGGTTTAAGGAGTCGGTATGAAAGTAATGGCATCAGTAAAAAAAATATGTAGAAATTGCAAGATAATAAGAAGAAATAGGGTTGTACGTGTTATTTGTACGGATCCAAGACATAAACAAAGACAAGGCTAAGCCACCCAATTCTCAATAGGTTACCTAAATGGCACGAATAGCAGGAGTAAATTTACCTAATCATCAACATGTCAGTATTGCATTAACTGCAATATTCGGTATTGGTCGAACCAGTTCATTTAAAATCTGTAATGAAGTAGGGATTGCGACTGATATAAAATTAAAGGATTTATCCGATACGCAACTCGATGATCTTCGCGATCATATTTCAAAGTTAACCATTGAAGGTGATTTGCGTCGTGAAATTTCAATGAATATCAAACGATTAATGGATCTGGGATGTTATCGTGGTTATCGGCATAGACGTGGCTTGCCTGTAAGGGGTCAAAGAACAAGAACTAATGCGCGAACACGTAAAGGACCACGTAAGTTAATTCGCGCCCGATAATTGTATTAAAAACCTCTGATTTAACAGGATAATATAAATGGTAAAAGCTAATGTGCGTGTTCGAAAAAAAATAAAAAAAAATATTTCTGAAGGTATAGCGCATATCCACGCATCTTTTAATAACACAATAGTAACTATTACAGATCGTCAGGGTAATGCGCTTTCATGGGCTACATCCGGTGGTGCAGGCTTTAAAGGATCACGCAAAAGCACACCCTTTGCAGCTCAAGTTGCCGCTGAAATAGCCAGTAAAGCTGCAATAGAATGTGGTGTAAAAAATTTGGAAGTTAAAATCAAGGGACCTGGACCTGGTAGAGATTCTGCGGTTAGAGCACTCAATGGCGCTGGTTTTAAAATTATTAGTATTTCTGACGTAACTTCCGTTCCACATAACGGATGTCGTCCACCAAAAAAACGTCGTATCTAAGGAGAATCTGTTGGCTAGGTATCTTGAATCTAAATGCAAATTATGTCGTCGTGAAGGAGAAAAACTTTTCTTAAAAGGAGAAAAATGCTTCACAGATAAATGTGCTATTGAACGCAGGAATTATCCTCCTGGACAGCATGGGCAAAAAAAAGGACGTATATCTGATTATGGCGGTCAATTGAGAGAAAAACAAAAAATAAGACGTATATATGGCATTTTGGAGAAGCAATTTAGAATTATTTACAAAAAAGCTGACACACAACGCGGTGTTACTGGCGATAATTTATTGCAATTATTAGAAAGCCGATTAGATAATGTTGTTTATCTTATGGGTTTTGGTACATCACGTGCTGA
The DNA here is from genome assembly GCA_031316255.1 of Nitrosomonas sp. Taxonomy (NCBI): domain Bacteria; kingdom Pseudomonadati; phylum Pseudomonadota; class Betaproteobacteria; order Nitrosomonadales; family Nitrosomonadaceae; genus Nitrosomonas; species Nitrosomonas sp. Next base: position 2,389,422 of record JALDQW010000001.1, read on the forward strand.
GTCCAGACAAATAATTAGACATAACAGTATATTGGTAAATGGCAAGAAGGTAAACATTCCATCTTATATTGTTAAGCCAGGCGATGCCATAGAAGTTGACCAGAAATCAAAGGAGCAACTTAGAATAAAAGCGTCATTGGAATCAGCAGATAATCGAGGATTTCCATCTTGGATTGAAGTTGATCCAAAAGCAATGAAAGGTACATTTAAAAATAAACCAGATAGATCTGATTTGCCTTCAACGATAAACGAATCATTAGTTGTTGAATTGTATTCTAAATAAAATATCAATGTCACTTTCTTTAAGGTTATTAAATGCAAACTAATGATATATTAACACCACGTATTATAGATGTTCAAAATATATCACCATTACATGCAAAAGTTGTAATGGAACCATTTGAGAGAGGATACGGGTATACTTTAGGTAATGCATTGCGTAGAATACTGTTATCTTCAATGTCCGGATTCGCGCCAACAGAAGTCAAGATTGCTGGTGTCGTGCATGAATATTCAACGCTTGATGGTGTTCAGGAAGATGTCGTGGATGTATTACTGAATATCAAAGGTATCGTTCTGAAACTGCATCAATCTGAGGAGGTAACTTTAAGACTTACCAAATCAGGAAAAGGTGTGGTTACAGCAAATGATATTGAAACCAGTCACGATGTAGAAATTCTAAACCCAGATCATGTAATCGCACATTTAACAACAGGTGGAAAGTTAGATTTACAACTTAAGGTTTCTAAAGGTCGAGGCTATGTACCTGCTACTACGCGTCAATTTTCTCAAGAAGAAAAAAGTATAGGTACAATTTTTTTAGATGCCTCATTTAGCCCTATTCGTAGAGTAAGTTATACAGTTGAAAGTGCTAGGGTCGAGCAAAGAACGGATCTCGATAAACTAATCATGGACATTGAAACAAATGGTGTTGTCGATCCTGAAGAAGCAATTAGATACGCTGCCAGAGTTTTAGTCCAACAGCTATCAGTATTTGCAGATTTGGAAAGTACGCCTATACCTACAGAACTGCCAAAAATCCCACAAATTGATCCTGTTTTACTCAGACCTGTTGACGATCTGGAGTTAACAGTTCGATCAGCCAATTGCTTGAAAGTTGAAAATATTTACTATATTGGCGATCTGATACAACGAACCGAAGCTGAATTATTACGTACACCAAATCTTGGAAGAAAATCATTGAACGAGATCAAGGAAGTACTTGCTGCTCGTGAATTAACATTAGGCATGAAGCTAGACAATTGGCCACCTGCCAATTTGGAAAATCAAACAAAGGATATTAATCATGCGTCATCATAACGCTTTTCGGAAATTAAATAAAACATCGAGTCATCGAATCGCTATGTTTCGTAATATGACGAATTCGTTATTACGTCATGAAATTATTAAAACTACATTGCCAAAGGCTAAAGAATTACGTGGTTATGCAGAGCCCGTCATTACATTGGGTAAGAACGCAAATTTGGCAAACAAACGTAAAGCATTTGATAAATTACGTGATCGTTCAAATGTTATCAAGTTATTTTCTGAAATTGGTCCACGTTATGCGACACGCCCTGGTGGTTACATAAGAATATTAAAGTATGGATTTCGGAAAGGTGACAATGCACCTATGGCTTTAGTTGAATTGGTAGATCGCCCTGTCGAAGAAGCTGAAGTAAAAGAAATCAACGAAGAACAATAATTAAGTTGTAAAGTTAATAAAGTAGCATGTGTACATGATGAATGTATACAGTTAAGTCAGAATTATTAGTCGTCAGGCTACTCAGGATCTTGTCAGATGGCAGAATCTATTCCTATAAGACGCTTACTACAAAATTAAACTGTACTTTCTTATCTTTATTCGAAACAATTTGTGTTGCTAGCCATCTTGGCATTGAAATACAGCGGGTAAATGGCATTAGTCTATATTGGGACAGGTCATTTGTTTGGCTAAATGAAGACACAATATATTCGTATTTGAATGATCGTTCAAGTTTGTTTGGTTTAACGAAATTCGATTTGTTAGACTCAACAAATAGTTATCTATATAGAAATAAATCGTTATATCTTAAATACGACCCAATTCCAGTTATCGTTTCTGAGTTGCAAGTAAAAGGCAGAGGTACCAAGAATCGATGCTGGATTTCAAATTTAGGCGGATGCCTGACTTTTTCCGTGCTGTGGCAGTTCAAGCGCAAAATCCAGCATCTTTCTACATTAAGCTTGGTGCTAGGTGTTTGTCTTATAAGAGTATTCAGAAATTTTACATGTCGAGATGTTCAATTAAAGTGGCCAAATGATATTCTATATAACAAGAAGAAATTTGCCGGAATTTTAGTTGAATGCGGAGCAACTCAGGATAATTCGGTTGCCGCAATTATTGGAATTGGAATAAATTTTCAATTGTCATTGAATCAGGTGACTACGATTGATTATGCTGTTACGGATTTATTCGAAATTTCTGGCAGGGCGGTTGACCGTAATCATATTCTTGCTTTGCTTCTTATAGAACTTCACAGGGTTTTGAGTACGTTTGAGATAAATGGATTTAGTGTGTTTCGTGATGAATGGGATTGTTATCACGCCTATCAAGGACACAATATCTTGTTAAGTTTGCCTGATAGGTCAATCGTTGAAGGCATCGTTGATGGTGTGCAAGATGACGGTTCGTTGGTGCTTAAGACTTCTTCCGGTAGAAAAAACTTTAGTGTCGGTGAAGTCAGCTTTAAAGTTAAAACTTAAGATGCTTTCTGTACTTGCAGTAGATTCTGGAAATTCTTTCCTTAAATGGAGTTACTTTATAAATAATCAAAGGATTTTTTACAATAAAATTCACAATCAAGATATTGAAAATCTTCCTGAAGAATGGGATTCTTTAAAACAACCCGATGTAATTATTGTTGCTCATGTGGCAAGTAATACGATTTATAATAAATTATCTAGTTTCTTTGATATTTGGAATACGCGACCCATATGGGTTACAGCTACGTCAGGACAATGCGGTGTAACGAACAATTATGAAAATCCAGGTCAACTCGGGAGCGATCGATGGGCTGCTTTAATCGCTGCATGGAATAAGTATCATGAATCATGCTTGGTCATTAATGTGGGTACAGCTATGACTGTTGATGCGTTGTCAAATCAGGGTGTTTTTCTCGGTGGTATTATAGTACCTAGCTCATACATACTGCTAAATAGTATCCAATCAAATACCCAAATTGATCTTTGTCATAAAGATAATTATCGATATGAAGTTTTTCCAATCAATACTGTAAATGCCATTTATAGCGGCGTTATTCACTCATGCGTGGGCTCAATAGAGAGAATAATGCGACTATTTAATTTGCAGCAAGGTTATGCTGTGAAGAACTGTATTGTGAGTGGCGGCGGCGTTGCTGATTTATTACCTTATATTGATTTTAATCATACGGTCATTGACAATGTTGTATTGGATGGATTGCTAATTTTGGCTAAAGATATACAATCTAATAATATGTAGGGCGGTTATGTCTTTATTTCTTGATGCAACTTTTTATATTTCCGTCAATAGATTAAAAGATCTACCAACCTCTGATTATGCTGAAATTGCATTTGCCGGTCGTTCCAATGCGGGCAAATCAAGTGTGATTAACACATTAACTGGGCGTAATAAACTCGCTTTTGTCAGTAAGACACCGGGGCGTACTCAATGCATCAATTATTTTCAACTGAGGTCTGGGCTTTTTCTCGTTGATTTGCCTGGATATGGTTATGCGAAGGTGCCGATAGAGATTCGGAATCACTGGGAAAAATTTCTCAGCGGATATTTGCAAACGCGTGAAATGTTGCTTGGTCTTATTTTAATAATGGATGTCCGTCATCCTTTAAGAGATCTTGACATCCAAATGCTGGACTGGTTTTCTACAACTCAGAAATCGATACATATTTTGTTGACTAAGGCTGATAAGTTGAGTCGCCAGCAAGCAGACCAAACACTTAATAAGGTAAGAAACAGCTTAGCATTAAATTATCCTACAGTGAGTGTGCAGTTATTTTCTAGCACAAAAGCAACGGGTATCGAAGAAGCTTGCAACACGATTGGTAGCTGGGTTGATAACAATGCAGGTTTATTAGGTCAGTATCATGATTGCAATCACAATAAAAGACCCCCGGTTAAAGGGGAGTAAAAACCGGGGGGAATCGCCTTAATATCACATAAGGCCCTGCCTTCAGGGAGGAAAGACAGGGGACAAATTTATTACGTCCATTTAGAAGACAATAGAACTATAAGACAAGTTCCCCGAAAAGTTATTTTTTAATATTCGTTTGAAAATAAATAAGTTATGATAAACCTATTAGGTCAATTTCCACAGAAAAGAATGCGGCGTTTGCGTCGAGATAATTTTTCACGTCGACTCGTGCGGGAAAACCATCTCCATTCAAGTGATTTTATTTATCCTGTTTTTGTTTTAGAAGGCACAAATCGTTCAGAAAATGTTACATCAATGCCTGGAGTTAAAAGACAGAGTATTGATTTATTAATGAAACAAGCTGAACAATGTTTGCAATCGGGAATCCCGGCTTTGGCAATTTTTCCAGTCATTGACACGCATTTAAAAAGTCTCTCAGCTGATGAGGCATATAATCCAGAAGGTCTTGTGCCGAGTGTTGTTAGGCAGTTGAAACGGAGTTTCCCCGAATTAGGTGTGATTACTGATATTGCATTGGATCCGTACACCAGTCATGGTCAAGACGGGCTCATTGATGAAAAAGGCTATGTTTTGAATGATGAAACTGTAGAGGTTCTATGTAAACAAGCGTTAACACATGCACAAGCAGGTGCGGACGTTGTGGCACCTTCTGATATGATGGATGGACGCGTTAGTGCTATCCGAGATATTCTGGACAGAAATCAATTTATTCATACAAGAATATTGGCTTATTCAGCAAAATATGCATCAAGTTTTTATGGTCCGTTTAGAGATGCGGTTGGATCTGCCGCCAATCTTGGAGGTGGGGATAAATATTCTTATCAGATGGATCCAGCTAATTCCAACGAAGCGTTATGGGAATCGGGACTGGACTTGGTAGAAGGTGCAGACATGGTCCTGATAAAACCAGGAATGCCTTATTTGGATATCGTACGACGTGTAAAAGATCAGTTTAAAGCGCCAACATTTGTTTATCAAGTGAGTGGTGAATATGCAATGTTGAAAGCAGCTGCGATAAATGGCTGGCTAAATGAAGAAGCTTGTGTTTTGGAGTCACTACTTTCGTTTAAGCGGGCAGGCGCAGACGGGATTTTGACGTATTACGCACTGGAAGCGGCTGGCTGGCTCAATAAACAGAGGATGTAAACACTGCCAGACTATATTCTGAGCTAACACATATACCTCTTTTCTAAATGGATTGCTTTTGGATAATTGTTCAGAATAATTGATCTTTCAAGCTTGGTGTTGTTCGTCCTGATTCATTCGAATTATCAAGGGATAACGGCGGCAGCTGCTCACGAAAAAAGTATTCAGTTATACCATTTGATAGTACTCTTAAACCAGTGTCTGGATTAATTTTTTCTGCAACAATTCCTTCAGGTGGAACATACTTGGCCATCGGTTCATCTTTGAGGGCGGTGCCCATGTATTGCATCCAAATCGGTAACGCAACACGCCCTCCCGTTTCGTTTTTTCCCAGCGATTGAGGTTCATCATATCCAATCCAAGCAATAGCCACCAGGTCTTTCTGAAAACCGCAGAACCAGGCGTCTATAAAATTACTGGTGGTTCCAGTTTTTCCGGCTAGGTCCGAACGCCCAAGCTGTTTTGCTCTTACGGCGGTGCCGTGATTAATAACGTCTTGCATCATGTTTGTCATGATAAAAGCATTTCTGGGGTCAATTACTCGTTGTGCTCCGCTTGACGCTGTTTCGGCTTGTGTTTGCTCAAGAATATTACCGTTTTCATCTTCTATGCGTTTAATGAAATAAGGTTTAATCCGGAAACCGCCATTTGCAAAAACAGCATATCCAGCCGCCATTTGTAGTGGCGTTACAGAGCCTGAACCCAGTACCATAGGTAAATATGGCGGATGTTTATCTGCTTCAAAGCCAAATCGTGTGATGTAGTCCTGCGCATATTGTAGATCAATTGCTTGTAAGATCCTGATAGAAGCCAAGTTCTTGGATTTGGCTAATGCCTCTCGCATACGCATTGGTCCGCCATATTTTCCGTCAAAATTCCTTGGCTCCCATAATTTACTACCGGTTTGAGTCGCACTGAAAGATAATGGAGCATCATTGATGATTGTCGCGGCGGTGAAGCCTTTCTCTAGCGATGCAGAATAAATAAATGGTTTGAAGCTTGATCCCGGTTGTCGCCATGCTTGTGTTACATGGTTAAATTGGTTCAGATGAAAATCAAATCCGCCGATTAGTGCACGAATAGCGCCATTATGCGGATTGATGGAAACCAAAGCGGCTTCGACTTTGGGTAGCTGTACGACATGCCAGATTTTTTCTGAATCTTGTTGAATACGTACAATTGCACCAGGACTGATATATCTTTTATCAGTATTTCTTTTTTCAGTCAGGAATTTTTCAACAAATTTGAGTCCTTGAGACTTGATCTGCAGAATCTCTCCGCCACTTTTGTAGACTTGGATTTCATTATTTTTTACAGTTAATACAACTACCGGAATAATATTATCACTTTCGTTAAAGTCATCAAGCGCTTCTTCTAAGGCTTTTTCTTGGTCTGTTCCATACTTCAATAAATCAATATAAGCTTCTGGACCACGATATCCTCTACGTTTGTCATATTCAAGAACATTTGCGCGTACTGATTGGTATGCAGCTTGCTGGTCAGATAACCGGATCGTTGTGTAGACTTTTATGCCTCTACTATAGGCTTCTTCGTTCAAGTGATCATAAACAACTTGTCTCGCCATTTCAGCAACATAATCAGCTGGCATTGCAAACTCTCTAGATTGTTTCACAATCGGAACGGGCTGTTTTTCTAATTGTTTGAATTCTTGCTCAGAAATGTGATTAAGTCTTTGTAAACGACCAAGAACATAACGTTGCCTCGTTTTTGCACGTTTAGGATTAACTACCGGATTGAAGCTCGAAGGTGCTTTAGGGAGCCCAGCCAGCATCGCGGCTTCGGCCATATTAATTTCCTGTAAAGATTTCCCAAAATAAGTCTTGGCTGCAGCTGCAAAACCGTAGCTGCGTTGTCCGAGATAAATTTGATTGATATATAGTTCTAAAATCTTATCTTTGCTTAAGTTATGTTCAATTTTAAATGCAAGTAACGCTTCACTGAACTTACGAGTGAGTGTTTTTTCCCTAGTTAAAAAAAAGTTTCTTGCAACCTGCATTGTGATCGTGCTTGCACCTTGACGTACAGTTCCAGCTGTGAAATTAGAATAAGCGGCACGTAAGACTCCTAAGTAATCAACCCCACTATGTTCGTAAAAACGGTCGTCTTCAGCAGCAAGTATGGCTTGTATTAGATGCACAGGAACTTCATCAATACTTACAAGATTGCGGCGCTCAGCACCAAATTCACCAATTAATAATCCCTCTTCACTATATATACGTAAGGGAATTTTAGGCCGGTAATCCGTAAGTGAATTAAGGGAAGGCAGCGAAGAGAATGTAACAAGGGCCACAAAAAGAAGCAGCAATACACCGATTACACCTAGTGCAGAAAATGAAATAAAAAAATAATAAAGCCAACGGGTGAACATGACGATAGATTCGAAATTATTAGCAAAATTTCTTAAAACAGTTTAAGGGGTTTATAGCCCTTTTTTCCATAAATCATTTTTTTTTGAGTCTGTCAGAATTGTAACCAATCTTGCTAGCTTCTATGTGCAAAGCTTTTTAAGCTAAAGATTTATTGCCCAATTTTTTTATGGCAGATTTGAAATTAATTAACCCGTGAGTATCGCCTCAAATAAGACAATGTTCAAGGAAAAATTTGATATTAGCTTCGACTTTCTGAAAATGAAGTCATCGTCTCTAATAGGTGTTGATATCAGTTCATCATCCGTAAAAATGGTTGAGTTATCGAAAGCAGGCAAAGTAAATGGCAACTACCGATTAGAACGGTATGCAATAGAACCACTCCAGGCAGATGCAGTACAAGATGGTGTTATTGTTAACATGGATTCGGTGAGTGAGAGTATACAGCGCGGGTGGAAACGACTGGGTTCCAATTGCAAGAAAATCGCAATGGCTTTGCCAGCATCTGATGTTGTGACCAAAAAAATAATTGTTCCAGCAGGGCAGCATGATGATGACTTAGGATTCCAGGTAGAGAATGAAGCAAGCAAATATATTCCATTTGCACTTGATGAAGTAAATATTGATTTTCAAGTTTTAAAGCCTTTACCTAACAATCCGGATGAAGTGGAAGTACTTATCGCAGCATCTCGTAAGGACAAAGTTGAAGATCGTGTTGCAGCGTCATTGTCAGCTGGCCTAAAAACGGTTGTGATGGACGTGGAGCCCTATGCCTCACAAACTGTCTTTGAACTGATGAAAGATCAGTTACCTGATAGCGGAAAAGATCAAGTAATCGCAATAGTTGATATTGGTGCGACTGTTATGAAAACCAATGTGTTGCATAACGGTGAATCTGTATATATGCGTGACCAGCCGTTCGGTGGTAATCAACTTACTCAAGAAATTCATAATCAATTTAATTTGTCATTGGAAGAATCGGAAAAAGCCAAGTGTAATGGTAATTTGCCTGAAAACTATAAAGCAGATGTGCTACAGCCTTTCTGTGAGACATTAGCTATCGAAGTGATGAGAGCGATTCAGTTTTTTTATACTTCGACTCAATATACTGAAATTAATTATATTCTGATTGCTGGAGGATGTGCTTCAATACCTGGTCTTGATGAGATCATTGCTTCACGCACACAGGTGTGCACACTTGTTGTAAATCCATTCTCAAGCATGGAATTGTCCAGCCGTATCATTCCAAGGCAAATCAATATTGATGCGCCATCTCTTTTAATTGCTTGTGGTTTAGCTATACGTAGCTTTGATCCGTCATGATTCGAATTAATCTTCTTCCTCATCGAGAGTTAAAACGTAAAGCGCGGCAGCAGCAGTTTGCAGTCTTTGCCGGAATTATCTGTGCGCTTGGTTTAGTAACAATTTGGAGTGTGCACATTGCAATCGATGAAAAAATTGCGTACCAGAGTGAGCGTAACCAATATTTAACTAATCATATTGCTATTCTAGATAGACAGATTGTAGAAATAAGAGACATCAAAGGACGAATAGAAGAACTTCTTGGGCGTAAAACTGTTGTAGAAACATTACAGGGGAATCGATCAGAGGTTGTTCATTTGTTGGATCAGCTGGTTAGATTGTTACCAGATGGTGTTTATCTGAAAAGTATCAAACAAGAAGGGCGCCGGATTAATTTAACCGGTTATGCGCAATCAAATGCCTGGGTTTCGACATTAATGCGAAATCTGGAATCGTCTTCGTGGTTTGAATCGCCCTCATTAATCGAAATTAAAGCTGTGTCGGTAAACAATTCTCGACAGAATGAGTTTAATTTGAATATCCAATTAAAATCGGCAGTTACTAACGATGACGAGATTGCTGCTGCGGAAACTAATGTTTTGTGAGATTTGTTAGTTATGAATATGCTTGAAGAGTTACGCCATATTGATCCAAATGATCCTGGTAAATGGCCGGATTCAATTCGGATGACTGCATTATTGTTCTTGCTAATTGTAATAATCGGGGCCGGTTATTATTTCGTTTGGCAGGATCAATTAAACAATCTTGAAAATATTCGTACAGAAGAACAAACATTGAAGGATACATATCTCCTGAAAAAACGTAGTGCAGTTAACTTGCCTATTTTAAAACAGCAGTTAAATGATATTGCGCAGTCCTTAAGTGCACTTTTGAAACAGCTTCCTAATAAATCAGAAATGGAAGCATTGTTGGTCGACATTAATCAAGCAGGTTTAGGAAGAGGACTACAGTTCGAATTATTTAAACCTGCCGAGAATGAAATAATCCATGAATTCTATGCAGAATTGCCGGTATCCGTAAGGGTAACCGGTGGATATCACGATATCAGTTCATTTGCTAGCGATATTGCGCAATTACCCCGGATAGTAACGCTTAATGATATCAATATTGTGCCCGGTAGTGAGAATTTGTTAATACTGGACACTGTTGCAAAAACATTCCGTTACCTAGATGAAGATGAAGTAATGGTTCAGGGAGTGCAAGGGCAATGAAAATAAAATACCTGTTGATAATGGTTGTGTGCATTTTGTTATTGGCTTGCGAGAATAGCGGTCATAGTGACTTAGATGAATTTATTAATAATGCTGGCAACGGTCTTCGTGGTCAGGTTGATCCATTGCCAGAAGTTAAATTATTTGAGTTCTTTACTTACGAGGCTTTTGATATACCAAGCCCTTTTGTTCCAAGAAAGAATGAACAGGTGCAACACTCGAATGATGGAATCAAGCCCGATTTGGCAAGACGGAAAGAGTTCTTGGAAAGTTTTCCATTGGAGAGTTTGGAAATGGTGGGTTCGTTGGAGCAAGATGAAATTGTTTATGGTGTTGTTAAAACACCAGAAGGAAGCTTGCTTCGAGTCAGTGTTGGAAATTACCTGGGCCAGGATTATGGAAGGATAAATCAAATTTCTGAATCACAAATTAAATTAAGAGAACTAGTTCAAGATGGTATCAATGAATGGACTGAGCGTATTAGCACACTTATGCTTAATAATTAGGAGTTTAACAATGAGGCTGCCCATTAACAAAAGATTATTATTAAGGCCATGGTTCGTAACATTGTTATGTTTATTATCATACCCGGTCAATGCCGATACCATACATGAAAAACTATATAATAGTGTGAATTCGATTCAAGTCTCTGCGCTGGAGAAAGGTAAAGTGGTTACCAAACTGGACCTTGACCAGCCGCTTGCGAATATACCCATAGGAGTCTCTCTTAGCAATCCACATAGATTATATTTTGATTTTCATAATGTTTCCAATGGATTAGGAAGGAATTATCAGGAAGTAGAAGAGAGTGATCTACATAGTATCAATATCGTACAAGTGGGTGACCGAACACGTTTGGTGTTTAACCTATCCAGTTTGATGCAGCATGAAACAGTGGTGCAAGATAATTCATTACTAATCGTTCTCAAAGCTGTTGATGAGCGCCAGAGTACGAATTCAACTGCATACTTTGCTCAGGACAACTTGGAGAAGGAATTGAATAGTTTGCTTGATATTGATTTTCGCCGTGGCGAAGGTGGTGAAGGTAGAATTATTGTTGACATGATGCATGCTGGTGCTGGTATAGACGTGAGTCAGCTAGGGGAAAAACTCATAGTGGAATTCATCGACACGTATTTGCCCAGTAATCTGGAGAGAAAGCTTGATGTAACCGACTTTGGAACGCCGATACAGATTTTTGATACGATCATGCAAGGCGATAATGTTCGTATGATGATTGAACCATCTGGCCGTTGGGAACATACGGCACGTCAGACGGACACCCGGTTTGTTCTGGAAGTCCGTGCACTGACTGAAGACGAAGATGAGGTTGCCAGGCGCAAGCGAGCGAATGGTGGATATGTAGGTGAAAAATTGTCGCTTAATTTTCAGGATGTGGAAGTGCGAGCAGTATTGCAAGTAATTGCAGATTTTACAAATCTAAATATTATTGCCAGTGATTCAGTCGGTGGGAATCTGACGCTGCGTTTAAGAGATGTTCCCTGGGATCAGGCGCTCGATATCGTACTACAGGCAAATGGTCTTTCAAAACGTCAAACTGGGAATGTCATTTTTGTTGCGCCGAGCAAAGAAATGGCCGATAGAGAATTGCTTGAGCTCGAGGCAAAGCAGCAGGTTACTGAAATGGAACCCTTGGTCACAGAGATTTTCCAGCTTAATCACCGTCGGGTAAATTCAATTTCATTTGAAGGTATGATGAGTGATCGTGGCACGATTAATTCGGACGAAATCAGTAATACATTAACAGTGACCGATATTCCAGTAAGAATTGGTGAGATTAGGAAACGCATAAAGCGTTTGGATGTGTATGAAAGACAAGTCATGATTGAGGCGCGGATTGTTGAAGCGACAGAGACTTTCAGCCGTAATCTGGGCGCACGTTTCGGTGTCAAGCAAATTTCAAGACCGGGTAACAATGAATTAATGGTGGGCGGTAACATTGCTGATAATAGTTCAGCATTAGGCGAAGATAGAAAATTGATTTTAAATGATGGATTAAATGTAAATTTACCGGCTGCAGGAGCCGCGCTTCTTGGTGGACCTGCAACATTGGGATTAAGTTTGCTCAAGATTAATAATTCTCGGCTGATTAATCTGGAATTATCTGCGTTGGAAACGGATACCAAAGGAAGGGTTATTGCCAGTCCACGGGTTGTGACAGCGCATGGCGTAGAGGCGATTATTGAACAAGGTGATCGCGTACCTTTCCAGCAGGCAACCAGCAGTGGTGCAACAAGTATTCGCTTTATGGATGCGACACTTAGCTTGAAAGTTAAGCCATTGATTACTTTTGATAATCAGATTGATATGGAACTTAGTGTTAACCAGGATAAAATTGGTGAAAGTATCAATGCTTTTCTCCCTCCTCCTATTAATACAAAACAAGTTACAACAAAAGTTCTGGTAGAAAATGGCGGTACAGTTGTCATCGGTGGTATTTTTGAGCGCGCCGAGAATAATGTGGTAAACAAAGTTCCGCTGTTAGGAGATATTCCGTATATTGGCCATATTTTCAGAAATACCGCCAAACAGGATGATAAAAGGGAATTGCTGGTATTTGTAACACCGCGTATCTTGAATGAAAACTTGAATTTGCAATAAAAATTTATCTTATATTGCAGCCTGAAACCCTATCTGTCGCCATGCTTCATACGTGATAATAGCGACTGTATTCGATATATTCAGGCTGCGGCTGTTTGGTATCATAGGTACTCGAATGCGCATTTGTGAAGAGAAACTACACAGAATTTCCTCCGGTAGACCTTGGGTTTCTGATCCAAACAAAAACGTATCGCCGGATGTATATCTGATTTTGTCATAGTGTATTTTTCCTTTTGTGGTTATGGCAAAAAGTTGTTTTCCTTTTTTTTCTATTGAATGTAAACAATCTGACCAATTTTCATGAATCCTGATACAGGCAAGCTCATGATAATCAAGACCTGCACGCAATAATTGTTTGTCGCGTAAAATAAAGCCCAAAGGTTTAACCAAATGTAGCTGTGTGCCGGTGTTGGCACATAAGCGAATGATATTGCCGGTATTTTGTGGGATTTCAGGTTGATAAAGAATAATATTGAACATAAGAACAGGTGCCGACTTTCATAACAGCCCAAATTTCCTAGAAATAGATGTTTGATTGGTTTGATTGGGTGTGGAATTTATCGGTTTGTACCCTTGCAATAACCCAATTGGTAATTTTTTTTGTACCTTGCCTGCGTAATTGCTGCGCTAATTCGTCCAATGTCGCTCCAGTTGTCATAACATCATCAAGTACCGCTACATGTTTTCCGGATAAATCGATAGTACAGCTAAAGGCTTTTTGAACATTTTTTTTACGTGCTTTCCAAGGCAAACTTGTCTGCGGTGGTGTATTTATAATTCGTTTGCAACTATCTGGAATGAGTTCGATATTCAACTGACGGGCAACGTGATAGCCAATTTCTAATGCCTGGTTAAATCCTCTTTCTTTCAGTCTTTCGGGATGTAAGGGCATAGGTATTATAAATTCAGGCAGCTCAGGTGACTCCATGGATTTAAATTTATCGATAAAAAAATTAGCCAAAACTGGTGCTATGTAAAGTTTTGTCTGATATTTTAATGAGTGTATTAGTGTATCCACTGGAAAAGTGTATGAAAGTGCTGCGATTGTGGTGGTGTAGACGGGTGGTTTGGAAAGACAGGCTCCACATTTGTTATCTCGTGTGATGGCGATAATTTTTGAACAGGTATTGCATTGATTAGCAGAAAGCCTAGGTAGATTGTTATAGCAAGCCGCACAAAGATCTTGATCAGATAGTGCATCGCAAAGAATACAGTTGTTGTAAATAAACTTTCTCAATGTTTTTGTCTGGATCAAAAAATAACTGTTTAAATTGACAATAATGTGTGAATCCGTAATCATCCTTTCAATTATAAATTGAAATACACACAATGCTATCAAATTATATGCAAGGAATCAGTTATGCATGGTAATCCACTCGCGCCGGATGTGACCGACGTTCGGAATGTTAATAAGAATATTGATATGAAATCATCTGGAACCATGAGTTGGCCTGCAGATAAGATACAATCGTTACTCGATCAACCCTTTAACGATTTGCTTTTTCATGCGCAACAGGTGCATCGTGAATATCATGATGCTAACGTTGTACAATTGTCGACACTAATATCTGTTAAAACAGGAGGATGTTCCGAAGACTGTGGTTATTGTCCACAGGCTTCGCGTTATCATACCGGTGTAGAGAATCAGACCATGTTGTCCGTGGAAAGCGTAGTCAATGCAGCTGCCGCAGCGAAGTCACAAGGTGCTACAAGATTCTGTATGGGGGCAGCCTGGAGGGGCCCTAAACAAAGGGATATAGAAAAAATCGCAGAAATGATAAGTGCTGTGAAAGCACTGGAAATGGAGACTTGCGCAACATTGGGTATGCTAAAGCCCGGGCAGGCAAAACAGTTAGGTGAGGCAGGACTGGATTACTATAATCACAACCTGGATACCTCGCCGGATTTCTATGAGGAAATCATTACCACACGAAATTATCAGGATCGATTGAGAACATTGCAGGATGTGCGTGATGCGGGTATTAATGTCTGTTGCGGTGGCATTGTCGGAATGGGTGAGACACGAGAAATACGAGCCGGCTTGATTGCGCAACTAGCTAATCTTAATCCTTATCCTGAGTCGGTACCTATCAATAATTTGGTTCAGGTGGAAGGAACGCCGCTCTATGGAACGGCAAAACTGGATCCACTGGAATTTGTGCGTACAATAGCTGCTGCGCGTATTTCCATGCCGAAAGCAATGATACGTTTATCAGCCGGTAGGCGTGAAATGTCCGAAGAGGTTCAGGCATTGTGTTTTCTTGCGGGTGCCAATTCTATTTTTTACGGCGACAAACTATTAACCACCGGCAATCCAGAAGTAAGACAGGACCAGGCGCTGCTTGATAAACTGGGTATGCAGTCACAGTAATTCGAGGAATATTTTAGTAAAATAATAAATGCATGTTTTTGATTTTAATGAGCAACTGCATGTTCTGGAGCTGCAAGGATTAAAACGTCAACGTTCTATTTTGGCAGGTCCTCAGTCGACCCATATCACGATTGACAATCATGAGTATCTTTCATTTTCTAGTAACGACTATCTGGCGTTGGCCAACGACCCTGAGTTAGTCGAAGCAGTCTGTGAAGGGGCGCAACAATACGGTGTAGGCGCGGGCGCATCGCATTTGGTAAATGGGCATAATATTGCGCATCATGAACTGGAAGAAACGCTTGCGCAATTTACTGGTTTTCCAAACGCCTTATTATTTTCTACCGGTTACATGGCGAATATCGGCGTCGTGACGGCGCTGGTGGGTCGAAGCGATGCAATTTTTGCAGATAAATTGAATCATGCATCGTTAAATGATGCTGCGATACTTTCACGGGCTCAGTTGGTTCGCTATCCGCACCTTGATCTGGCAGTTTTGGAACACCGGCTGGCCAATTCCCGCGCTAAACGCAAGTTAATTATTACTGATGCAGTATTCAGTATGGATGGTGATATTGCACCTGTTGAGGCGTTGACTTATTTGAGCGAGAAATACCGCGCCATGCTTGTATTGGATGATGCACATGGATTTGGTGTGCTTGGCAGCAAAGGGCGTGGATTACTGTTTGCTACAGAAATAGCCAAGCAGCATTCGTCCAATATCATATACATGGCCACACTGGGCAAGGCTGCGGGAGTTTTCGGCGCATTCGTTGCTGCTTCAAATGGAGTGATCGAGACCCTGATACAATCGGCAAGAAGCTATATCTATACGACGGCAACTCCGCCTTTGCTGTCGCATGCGCTGAAGAAAAGTCTGAAACTGATTGCGCAAGGTGACTGGCGGCGAAAAAAATTAATGCACCATATTCAGTTGCTTAAAGAAAAACTTCAAACCTTGCCGTGGCCATTGTTACCGTCGAGTACGCCTATCCAGCCTGTGGTTGTCGGAGATGTCAGGGAAGTTGTACGCGTTAGTCAAGCGTTGAAAGCGCGTAATATTCTAGTGCCGGCCATTCGTCCACCTACCGTTCCAACAGGAACTGCGCGATTACGTATTTCTTTATCAGCGGGTCATCAGGAAGCTGATATTCTGCGTTTGGCCGAAGAGTTGCATAAACTGGCAGAAGCTAGATAAGTCTAATGTCAATGCAGTCGATTCATATTGAGACACTCGGAAATGGACCCGATATAGTTTTTTTACATGGTTGGGCCATGCACAGTGGTGTTTGGAAAGGCATTCTTGCTCGGCTGGTATCTCATTATCGCGTACATTTGATTGATTTGCCAGGGCATGGGCTAAGCCCTAACCAGCAGCCTGGCGATTTCGATCAAATTGTAAAAACTATTTTGGATAACCTGCCTGATTGTTGCACCATTTGTGGTTGGTCGCTAGGTGGGCAGGTTGCAATGGGATTGGCGCTCGCCGATCCAATACGCGTAAAAAAACTGGTGCTTGTCTCCACCACGCCTTGTTTTGTAAAACATTCGGACTGGCCATGGGGAATGGAAGGCAGTTTTTTACAATTTTTTATGACAAATTTGCATCAAAATTTTCGAACAACAATAAATCGCTTTTTGACTTTGCAAATAAATGGAGGGAGAAATAGCGCAAACACACTGGCTCAGTTACGCGAATATTTTTTTGAACGTGATCCGCCAGATTATAATGCGTTGCAACAAGGACTTTTGATATTACAAACAAACGATATGCGCAGCAAACTGCATCGAATTACCCAGCCGGTTTTATTGCTCCATGGTGAGAATGATATGATAACGCATCCATCTGCAGCAAAATGGATGAGTCAGCAATTTAAAAACGCCAGACTAGTCCTGTTTCCGAAATGCGGGCATGCGCCCTTTATCACTGACCCCGAGAAATTTGTAGCGTGTATTCATGAAAACTGATTATTTCTTAGATAAACGCCTGTTGCGTAAAGCCTTTGAACATGCCGCGACAAGTTATGATCAGGCTGCTGTTTTACAACGGGAAATCAGTGACCGTATGTTTGCCAGGCTGGACTATATCAAGTATCTGCCGAATTCGATCCTGGATGCAGGCAGTGGTACGGGGTATGGCACCCAAAAACTCGGGGAACGGTATCCGAATAGTCGTCTGATGGCATTGGATATTGCATGGGCCATGCTGCAACAAGCAAAACCATTTGATCCGTGGTGGTATCAGTTCTGGCCGTTTTATAGCAGACAAACACAGTACATTTGCGCGGATATTGAGTGTTTACCCGTTAAAGATGAAAGTGTTGGCATGGTGTGGTCAAATCTTGCGCTGCAGTGGTGCAATGATCTTGATCGCACATTTCGGGAAATCAATCGTGTATTAACGACCGATGGACTTTTTATGTTCAGTACATTTGGTCCTGATACCTTAAAGGAACTAAGACATGCTTTCGAGACGGCCGATACGTTTGTTCATGTCAATCAATTCATTGATATGCATGATATTGGCGATCTTCTGGTGCATAATCGTTTTGCAACGCCGGTCATGGATATGGAATATATAACGGTGACTTACGATGAGATCATGGGCATTATGCGCGATCTCAAGGCCATCGGAGCACATAACGTGGCTAAAGGCCGGCAGCGAGGATTGACAGGAAAAACAAAATGGCGACGTGTTGTTGATCAATATGAAACAATGCGATCGAACGGAAAACTGCCGGCGACATTTGAAGTGATTTACGGCCATGCCTGGAAATTGCCGCCTAAACAATCCGTAATAACACCGGAAATCCGCAAGCAAATCCTCATGAATTAATGAATATGTGTGCAGGTTTTTTTGTGACCGGAACTGACACCGGTGTTGGTAAAACATTTGTCAGTTGTTTGTTATTAAAGGCTTTGGCTAAACAGCGTAAGACGGTTGCAGGTATGAAGCCGATTGCAGCAGGCCGTGAGAACGGGCAATGGCTGGATGTGGAGTTGTTGCGCGCTGCGAGTAATGTTGATATTGACACCGCGTTGATCAATCCTTATGCGCTGGATTCGCCAATAGCGCCGCATATTGCTGCCAGACAGCAGGCTATTGAAATTAACTTGGAAAAAATTAATAAGGCGTTTCAAGAAATCAGTACGAAAGCAGATTATGTGGTTGTAGAGGGCGTCGGTGGTTTTCTGGTTCCGGTAAATGAATGCCAGGATACTTCAGATTTGGCGCGACTGCTGAATCTTCCGGTCATTCTGGTGGTTGGTATGCGGCTGGGGTGTATCAATCATGCATTATTAACAATGCGGGCTATACAGCATACTGGATTTTCGCCGGCAGGCTGGGTGGCCAACTGTATTGATCCGGATTTCCTGGTGCTTGACGAAAATATTGATACTTTGAAACGCCGGCTTGCTTGTCCTTTGCTGGGTATTGTCCCGTTTGACGCTGAATCGGATAGTTGTGAGTTATCCAGATTGATTGATGTTTCGGTGCTATTGAAAGACAGAAATGTCTGACTTTTTATGAATCTGCCATTCTTTTTATAGGGTAGCGGCTAAGCAGGGGATAGCGTATATTGACTGCTCTTATTCTTGCGTTGCTGCAAGTGTCGAATTGCTTCGGCGTTACTCCAGGAAAATACCTTATCTGCGGCTTGCCGCCAAGGAAGCCATAGATAACAGAGGTGTTCTTCCGGTGCAATTGTGATAGGTTCTTTTTCTGGCAGGCACAGGCTAAAGACATGTTCAGTATTATGTGTGACATCCGGTGCATAGCGCCAGCGCCATTCTTTAAAGATTTCGTACCGGTTTTTGGTTTTCCAGTCTGATAATTGATCTTCAAAAGGGTTTAAACCAGTTTCTTCTTTGATTTCGCGCAACGCGGTTTGTAGAATCGTTTCCCCTTCGTGTTGACTGCCTGTAACGGACTGCCAATACCCGGGGTGATCGGCACGTTCAAGCAAAAGTATCTGTAAATCCATGGTGTGAATGACAACCAAAACAGAGGCAGGGATTTTGTACATGGACCTTACCGATCGTTTTTCGTCAAAGCGCTAATTTTTATTTTGATCCGTCTTGCGTAGCCGGATATTCAGTTCTTTTAGCTGTTTTTCGTCTACGGTATTGGGTGCGTGTGTTAATAAGCACTGCGCACGCTGTGTTTTGGGAAAAGCAATAACATCGCGAATGGATTCTGATCCGGTCATCAACGTCACAATCCGGTCAAGCCCGAAGGCAATGCCGCCATGCGGCGGAGCGCCATATTGCAGTGCTTCCAACAAGAAACTGAATTTCTCCTGGGCTTCTTCATTAGAGATGTTGAGTGCCTGAAATACTTTTGACTGGACTTCCTTGCGGTGAATACGTACTGAACCTCCGCCGATTTCCGAGCCGTTAAGCACCATATCATACGCTTTGGACAGTGCATCACCCGGATTGCTATGTAAAAGGTCTTCGTGGCCATCTGCAGGTGAAGTAAACGGATGATGCAACGCCTGCCAGCGATTCTCTTCCTCGTCCCATTCAAACATCGGAAAATCGATAATCCAGGCGGGTCGCCAATCGGAAGAAGCGTGACCATGCTGATGTCCGATCTTGATGCGTAGCGCGCCAAGTGATTCATTGACAACCTTGGCCTTATCAGCACCGAAGAATATCAGGTCGCCATCTTTTGCGCCTGTACGATTCAAAATGGTTTGGATTGTGTTTTCCGGCAGAAATTTCAGAATTGGGGATTGCAATCCCGCTTGCCCGTCATCGAGCTTGTTGATCTTGATATAAGCCAGCCCTTTGGCGCCGTATATGCCGACAAATTGTGTGTAATCGTCAATTTCCTTGCGCGTCAATTGCCCGCCATTCGGTACATGCAATGCAGCAACACGCCCATTAGGTTTTTCTGCGGCTTCACGGAAAACCTTGAACGGGACTTCTTTCATGATATCGGTTAATTCCGTCAATTCCAGTGGAACGCGCAAATCCGGTTTGTCACTGCCATATTTATGCATGGCCTCAGCATAAGTCAGGCGCGGAAATGGGTTGGGTAAATCAATATTGCTTACAGACTTGAAGAGACTGCGAATCATTTCTTCCATCAGGACCATGATCTCTTCACTTGTCAGGAAGGATGTTTCAATATCGATTTGCGTAAATTCGGGTTGCCGGTCTGCCCGCAGATCTTCATCGCGAAAACAACGTGCAATCTGGTAGTAACGATCAAACCCTGAAACCATTAACAGTTGCTTGAATAACTGGGGTGATTGCGGCAAGGCAAAGAAGTGATTCGTATTGACGCGTGACGGAACCAGATAGTCGCGCGCGCCCTCAGGTGTTGATTTGGTGAGTATGGGTGTTTCAATATCCAAAAAACCCTGCTGATCGAGAAAAACACGCACCGCCATTGTAACCTTGTGTCTTAGTCTTAAATTGGACTGCATGACCGGGCGGCGTAAATCGAGAAAGCGATGCTCCAGGCGGACAAACTCGCTGATATGTTCGTCATCCATGAGAAAGGGCGGCGTCAGTGAGGTATTCAGTATTTCCATGTTTGTAACCAGGATTTCTATCTCGCCACTATGCAATGCTGGATTAACCGTACCTTCCGGGCGTCTTCTGACTTTTCCAGTTACCTTTAAAACATATTCATTGCGGATTTTTTCTGCAAGCTGGAATGTTTCATTATTGTCAGGGTCACATACGACTTGTGCCAATCCTTCGCGGTCGCGCAAATCAATGAAAATCACACCGCCATGATCCCGGCGTCTGTGAACCCAGCCATAAAGTGTAATGATTTCATCGAGGTATTGTGTATTGATAGCTCCGCAGTAGTTTGTACGCATGTTCGTTGTTGGACTTGTAAAAAACGGATATTGGAAAATAAGAAATTTAAGTTAAAAGAATGACTGCACGCTTTCTTTTTAATCCGCTGCTGTGGACTCAGTAGCGCCTGTCTTGTTGTTAGTAGATGAAGCGGATGCAATAGATGTAGTTGGAGCAGAATCTGTTTGTGTTCCGGATGATTTGGATTGAGTATCGCTGTTTCCTGATTTCGCGGAAGGTTGTGTAGGTTTGTTCTTGAAATCCGTTACATACCAACCGCTTCCTTTTAGTTGAAAGCCGGCTGCAGAAATCTGTTTGGCGTACGCTTTGCTGCCGCATTCCGGACAAACCTGGATTGGCGCGTCGCTCATCTTTTGCATATGTTCTTTTTTTGTGCCGCATGAATTGCAAAGATATTCATAAATGGGCATAAAACCTCCAACAATTCAGAAATAACTAAATCGTGCATTATACCTTAACCTGACTATTGCACCAGTATACTGTTTTGAGATGAGTAAGCAGCTGATTGCGCGATACGCTTGCTTCTTTATGGACATAAAACGGATTGACTGCTTTGGTTTTTCTAGAACATGTTTGTGAAGCTTTCCAGCTTGAACCAGCCATAAACTTCAAAAGTTTTGCTCGATGTTCTTACCTGAGCTTGTGCAGGTTAAGGTTTGTCTCGTCCATAAAAATCTTCAAAGCGTACAATATCATCTTCACCGAGGTAGGAACCGGATTGCACCTCGATCATTTCTAGTGGAACACAGCCAGGATTTTCGAGACGATGCCGGGTGCCTACCGGAATAAAGGTGGATTCATTTTCAGTCACCAGAAAACTATCATTATCGCGTGTGACACGCGCTGTACCGCGGACAACGATCCAATGTTCAGCGCGGTGGTGGTGCATTTGCAAAGATAGCGCCGCGCCAGGTTTGACGACAATGCGTTTGACCTGAAAGCGTTCCCCTGCATCCACGCCGTCATACCATCCCCAAGGACGAAATACTTTGCGATGTAGATGACTTTCCGACCTTCCGGTTTCTTTGAGGCTATCGACAATTTTTTTGACATCCTGGGTTTGGTCTTTATGTGCAACTAGAATTGCGTCGGGTGTTTCTACCACGATCATATCCTTAATACCCACGCAAGTTACCAAGCGGCTTTGCGAAATAGCCAATGTGTTATTGCACTCATGCAACAAGACATCGCCCTGCATTACATTGCCTTCCTGATCTTTGGGCAAGACATGCCAAAGCGAATCCCATGCGCCGACATCGGACCACCCGGCGGCCAGCGGGATAACCGAGCCAGCGGGCAGTTGAGGATTTTGGCCCGAGGCGATATGCTCCATGACAGCATAGTCGATCGATTTGCTGGTGCATTGCTCAAAGGCGTTTTTTTCTACACGGATAAAATCGCCGTCGATAGCCCCGCCATTCCAGGCTGTGCGGCAAGCTGACAGGATTTCCGGGTGGCAGAGTTCAATGGCCTGTAACCATATCGATGCATGCATTAAAAAAAGCCCGCTGTTCCAGAGAAATGATCCGGCTTCCAGATAGGCCTGAGCGGTAGCAGTATCGGGTTTTTCAACGAAACGGGCAATACTGTATGCATCAGTGTCAGTCAGCTTTGAGCCAGTTTGTATATATCCATAGCCTGTTTCCGGTTTGTCGGGTGTGATGCCAAAAGTAACGATGTGGCCTTGCCGTGCGAGTTGGATTCCTTGTTGAACCGCATTTTTAAAGATTTCAGTATCGACGATAACGTGATCGGAAGGCATGACCAGCAAAATGGGGTCGT
Source organism: Nitrosomonas sp. (assembly GCA_031316255.1). Lineage (NCBI taxonomy): Bacteria > Pseudomonadati > Pseudomonadota > Betaproteobacteria > Nitrosomonadales > Nitrosomonadaceae > Nitrosomonas > Nitrosomonas sp. The sequence goes on from JALDQW010000001.1 coordinate 2,412,298, forward strand.
CGTTCTGATTGCAAGCCGATAGTGCTGCGATGGTTAGTGCTGGCGCTGTATTACGACCGGTGGGTTCAAGCAGGATGGTGCCATTGCGATCCATCAAACGCAATTGTTCGGCAATTACAAAACGATATTCTTCATTGCAGACCACAATAGGATCTTTTACATCAATGTCGCCAAGCCCGTCCATGCGGCGTACTGTAGCTTGCAACAATGAGTCGTCACTGATCAGAGATAACAGTTGTTTCGGATGTTTTTCTCGCGAAAGCGGCCATAAACGTGTGCCGGAGCCTCCAGACAAAATGACGGGTTTCAATGTATGCATGATAGTTTTCCATTAATGGCTAAGTAAGCCTTTTTAGTAGGTATGTGTCAGCACTACTTTACCCTGTGCTAAAGTGTTAACATATTTAATTGTTTGGTTAGAATAGAAACAATTCTTTCAGCAGCTTTACCGTCCCAAAGCTCGGGGCGGCGGCAGGTTTTTGCGGGATTGCGCAAAATTTTCTTTGTTTCATTGATAATGCGTTCGGGATTTGTTCCAACCAGTGTATTTGAACCTTCTTCAATTGTGATGGGCCGCTCGGTATTTTCACGTATCGTGATGCAGGGTATGCCCAATGCAGTTGTTTCTTCCTGCAAGCCGCCGCTATCGGTCAACACTATTGCAGCATCTTTCCATAAATGTAAAAACGCCATATAAGGTTGTGGGCCGATCAATGTGATATTGGGGCCAAGATCTATCGCGTACTTTTCCAGGTTATTTCGTGTGCGTGGATGTACCGGGAAGATGAGTGGTAATTCCTGTGATATTGTTTTAAGTGCGTAGCCGATTTGAGAAAATGTCGCAGCATCATCAACATTGCTTGGACGGTGTAAAGTAATTACGCCGTATTGTTTTCCAGCTTCGAGCTGCGCGGTTTTATATGATGTGGTTGCAAAATTACGGGTATCCATTTGCGCCAACTTGTCAGCCTGATACAGCAGATTGTCCACCATGACATGTCCGACATGGAAAATAGCGGTATCCGGTTTACCTTCATGTTTAAGGTGCTCCATACCACTGGGTTCGGTTACAAAGAACCAGTCGGAAATGCTGTCGGTAACTAACCGGTTGATTTCTTCCGGCATGCGCATATCGCCGCTGCGAAGACCGGCTTCTATATGGGCCACCGGTATTTGCAGTTTCTTTGCAACGATTGAGCAGGCCAGTGTTGAATTGACATCACCGACGACCAGTACCATATCCGGCATCTCATGCAAACAATATTCTTCGAATGCGATCATGATTTTACCGGTCTGCTGCGCATGGGATCCGCCGCCAACACCCATAAAGAAATCGGGTTGTGGTATGCCCAGTTCTTCAAAAAATACTTCGTTCATTTCGGGATCATAATGCTGACCCGTATGGATAATACGGTAGGTCAGTTTGTCCTGTGCATTGAGTGCGCGCACAATGGGTGCAATTTTCATGAAATTGGGCCTAGCTCCGGCAACTAGATAGATTTTCTTTTTCATGGTTCGGGCAAGTGGTTTCGGTATGTGTATATATTGAAGTGAGTTGTAAAAAAGGATTTTCTCCAGGCGCTATTGTAGTGTGATTCTTAACAAGGGTTAAGGCAAAATTCCTGTCTTTTATACGGCTTATTCATGAACTGTATCAGTTTCATGGAATTTTTTGTTGTTATCCACTTGCAATCTTTGCAAAGAGGAATATAATTACGAATCATTCTCATTAACGATATTGTTTTTTTAATTTGTATTCTTAGGCCAAAGGGAAGTGCCGGAAGTGTCAAAAATTTCAGGTTAGAGCGTTCATCATGTATATTTGTATTTGCAAAGGAGTAACAGACAGTGCGATCCGCGAGGCTGTAAATAATGGTGCTGAACGCATGCGTGATTTGAAAAGCTGTCTGGGTGTTACTGAGCAATGTGGTATTTGTGCCTGTCATACAAAAGCGGTTCTGGATCAGGCGCGCATGCAAAAAACTCAGTTGCTTTCTCCTGAGCCAGAATCCACATTTCTTTATGAAACAACTGCCTGAGGAGAAAAACAATGAAAGGTAATGCTGAGATCATTCAATGGTTGAATCGCCAACTGCAACATGAGCTTACCGCGATAAATCAGTATTTTTTACATGCCCGTATGTATAAAAACTGGGGATTTGAGCGTCTGGGCAAGCATGAATACGATGAGTCGATTGAGGAAATGAAACATGCGGATATGCTGATTGAGCGCATTCTTTTGCTGGAAGGCCTGCCAAATTTGCAGGAATTGGGTAAGTTGATGATCGGGGAAAAAGTTGAAGAGTGTGTTTCCTGTGATCTGAAATTAGAGCAGATTTCACATGAAACCCTGACGATGGCAATAGCCGCATGCGAGACAAAGGGAGATTATGTTTCCCGTGAGATTTTTGAACGTATTCTTGAGGATACTGAATCACATATCGACTGGCTAGAGACGCAGCTTGAGGTGATACAGAAAGTTGGAATCCAAAACTGGCTGCAAAGTCAGATATAATCTGCCAATGTTTTATTGCAGTTTATAGTCCATAATTAGCGGGATACTCTGTCTGGAAAACAAATCGGATAACTCTACATTGTTCACTTAATTCGTGGTGCGGTATCTTGAGCCTCATAAATATGCAACAAAAATGATTAAAAACTTTTGCTTGAAACAGTGTGATGTTTTGCCATCTGGAATGTTGCAAGACACGAACCAATTATACCGGATTGTTTTAAATGGAATACCCGCTAGCGCGCTAAAACCAAATCAAGCAGTTGAGGCCACACAAAACGTAGCAAAAAAGAATACCGAGTTTAATAATAAAAATGATTCTTACAAACAAGAAAAATCAAAATGGATTCAGATTTTTTCTGCATTCATATTTAAGCTGTTGTGTTTTGCTATTTTGTTTTTTGTTGAATAATGTCTTTGCTGAAACGCTTGAAAAAGGACAGACCACTGCAACCGAAGACACGTACAGTATTCCCGCCGGTCCGTTGCAAGATGCGTTAATTCGTTTTTCGCAGCAAGCGGGTATCGACCTGATCTATGATCCGGTGCTTTTGGAAGGTATTAGAACTCAAGGGCTTGATGGAATGTTTGATGTGCCCTCGGGTTTGAGTTTTTTACTAATCGGCAGTGGGCTCCGGTTTGTGCAACAGGCCGATGGTTTTGAAATCATTGCAGTACAAACAAATGGCGGTCTTGAAGTCTCGGGCGCGCAAGCTTCCCCAGGTATTACGGTTTTACCCACTATAGAGATATCAGCCGGTTCTACCGGCAGTTATGTTGCTACCAGCAGTGTGACTGCAACCAAAACAAACACCTTATTGCGCGATGTGCCGCAATCGATAACGGTCGTTACTGAAGAACTGATAAAAGACCAGGCAATTCAGAGTATAGGCGATGCCGTGCGCTATGTGCCGGGAGTCGGCGTGTCGCAAGGCGAGGGTAACCGTGATGCGCTGGTTTTTCGTGGTAACCGCTCTACGGGCGATTTTTTTGTCGACGGTATACGCGATGACGTCGCTTTTTTTCGTGATTTATATAATATTGAGCGGATTGAAGTGCTGAAAGGCGCTAACGGCATGATCTTCGGCCGGGGTGGTTCTGGCGGTGTTGTTAACCGGGTGACAAAGCAGGCTAATTGGGATCCGGTGCGTGAGGTTTCGTTTCAGGGCGGTTCATTTAATCATAAAAGGTTAACTGGCGATTTTGGTCATGTGTTGAATGATAAAGTGGCGTTTCGTGTCAACGGGATGTTTGAAGACTCCGATAGCTTCCGCGATGGGGTGGTTATGCGCCGCCGCGGTGTTTCGCCGACTGTTACGATAAAACCCACCGAACGCACCAAGGTCGTGCTGAACATGGAACGCTTCCATGATGACAGGACTGCAGACCGTGGCATTCCTTCGTTTATGAATCGACCTGCAGATGTCAAACGGTCGCTGTTTGTTGGCGACCCGAATCTCAGTCACTCCGATGCAGAAGTACTGGCATTTAATTCATTGATCGAACATCGCTTTGATTTTGGTATGACACTGAGCAACCGGACAAATTATGCCCAGTATGACAAGTTTTACCAAAATATTTTTTCCAGTGGACCGGTTTCTAGTGGACACGTGCCTCTAGGCGCCTACAACGATACAACGGATCGTGAGAATGTATTCAATCAGACGAATTTGCTGTATTCGATGGATACCGGGCCAGTCAATCATACACTGCTGGCCGGTATTGAAATTGGTCAACAGATTACCAGTAATGTTCGTCAGACCGGTTTTTTTGTGGATAGCCTGAATCAGCCTTTAACCGAAAGAGAGACTTCTGTTCGTGTACCATTAAGTAACCCAGTTACCAATAAGTTGGTGAGATTTGACACGCTTTCTGCGGATGCCGATAACCGTAGCGTTGTCGATATCACTTCACTCTATATCCAGGATCAGATTGAACTGTTACCGCAATTGCAGGCGATTGCGGGTGTTCGTTACGATTTGTTCGAGGTTGATTTTCAGAAAAGAAATGGTGACGGGACGCAAATTAAAACGACTGATCATTTGATTTCACCGCGATTCGGTTTGATTTTTAAACCGATTGAGCCCGTTTCTATTTATGCAAGCTATAGCAAAGCGTTTGTGCCGAGAGCCGGAGATCAACTCACTTCAATAATCGTGACCCGTGCGACACTTAGGCCCGAGAAATTTACTACCTATGAAGCGGGAATTAAATGGGATATTTATCCGGATTTGGCGCTGACTGGAGCAGTGTTCAGGTTGGATCGTACCAATGTCATTACACCAACCTCCAACGATGGCGGAGCCTCTTTCTTGGCAGGGAGTCAACGTACCGAAGGTGTCGAAATCGGTCTGAGTGGTCGAATAACTCAGAATTTGAGTGTTATGGGGGGGTATGCTTTTCAGGATGGCGAAATAACCAGTACAACCGAGGATGCGGAAAAAGGTGCGACATTGGCGGAATTGCCCCGTAATACATTTTCCATGTGGAGCCGCTATGATTTTACGCCCAGAATCGGCGCAGCGTTTGGTGTAATTTACCGCAGTTCGATGTTTGCGGCAGTAGATAATACGGTGCAAATACCTGATTTTACACGCGTAGATGCTGCATTGTTTGCGCAACTCACCAAGCAAGTACGCGCGCAGATCAATATTCAAAATCTTTTTGATACCCATTATTTTGCGTCTGTGCACAATAATAACAACATCTCGCCCGGTTCACCCATTGCAGTTCGCGCAACGCTTGTTGCGAATTTTTAACGGATTCAGTTTTAGTGTCCCTTTCGGGGATGGTTTAAATACCTCGACTTCAAGTCGAGGGGTGTTCAGTTTTCAAAAATTAGTTTTATACATTTATTCGTAAATAGTAACGATTATCATTTGTATTATTATTATGATTTGTAGTTTCTTTGTGTTCATATTCAGATAGGAGGTATTTGAATGATTCTAAATCTTAAAAAACTTTTTTTAATCAGTAGTCTCGCGGTTTTAGTGGCCGGCTATTTAATGGTTGGGCAGAATTGGAAGCCAGCACATGCGGCATCACTAGAAACGGTATCAAATACAGAAGCGATAACTGCTGCAGTTTCAGCCTTTCAGGAAATTGGCTCGCTCAGGGGAGAGACATCAATCGATGCTGAGGCTATCCGCAATGCTTATTTAAATTCCTTGCAGGCGATAACGCAACAAGTCGATGCGGACAATGGCCTGACGCTTGACAGTGATGTTTTGGTGGCAATTGATGAGATCAGCAGTAACAATGAGCCCAAACTGGCTGCACAGGTAATAGACAAAACCCTGCAGCGCGTATTTTATCTGACTATTCTTAATCGTGTTACGGCGGTACGTGATGATTTTGATGTGACAAGTACGGAAGCGATGAATGCCACATGGAATGAGGCTGTTGCTGCATTTGAGGCGATCAGGGGTACCGCGGCCAGGGAAAACAAGGTGATTTCAGCTGACCGGCAATCCATAGAAACCGGAGACAACCCGGCGTTGGATGTCCAGATTACTGCGGCGTTTGAGCGCGGCAGAACGGCTCTAAACAAACAGAATCCGGCCGACGATCTCATAGAGATTAAAATTGTGCGGCAAATTATTCGCCTGTCTTTGGCGCGTGCCTATTATATCGGTGTGTTGCGTGAGGTTGAGGGTATTGTCTCAAACCGTGACCGCGATATTGAAGAGGCCAGAGAGAAACAAAAAGAAGGTGAGATATTCTATCGGATTATTGAAAGCTTTATTATCCGGGAAAATGCAACTGGCAGCGAATTTATCAAGACGCAATTGACTGGAAATATCACGGCAGTTGATGCAGATGCCATAGTAAGCGAACTGAGCAAAGGATTTGCCGGTCGTGTACGTGCCGAACTGGGTGCCAATGAAGCCAGTATATCGGATGATCGCGGGCGTGCAATGGAAGTTGCCGAAGAAGCGTTTTTGTACGCCAGTGTTTTTCTGACCGATCTGGAATTACGTCTGGATTCGACCCGGCATAATTCGCTGGAGAACGCTCTAAATAATCTCAGAGTCGCGAGCAATGCCCAGGATGCTTCGGCGGCAGCACAAGCGCGCCAGGATGTGTCTGATATTTTGACGGCTTACGAGCAAACGCTGGCTGTATCCGAATATAAACAAACAGTGGAAACGCCTTTCGTTGATGCAGCAGTGTCGGCATTCCAAACTATCGGTTCATTGCGCCAACAGAATCCGGTTGACGCACAAGCGATTCGGGATACTTACACGGGTGAATTGCAGCAGTTGACCCAGTCGCTTGACAATTTATATGCGCTGTCGATGGATGGCGACATACTGGCAGCGATTAACGATATCGGTAACGGTCAACAGGTGCCGCTTGCAGTACAGGTAATCGATAAGACCTTGCAACGGGTTTTTGTATTGGCACTCTATAACCGGGTAACACTGGTACTGAACGCATTTGATGACTTGTCACTGTCAGAAATGGAACTGGAATGGGATAGAGCATATTCTGCATTTCAAGCCATTACGGGTACAGCGGCCAGAGAAAATAAGGTATTGACTGCCAACCGTCAGTCCATACAGTCCGGCAGTAATCCTTTTCTAGACAGCCGGATAATGCTGGCATTTATTCGTGGCAAGGCGGCGATCAATCGATTCACTACTGAAAGCAAGGAACAAGTGGCGATTGAACGCGAGCGAATTATTCTGCCACTGGTCCGCGCTTATCTGATCGGTGTGTTACGTGAAGTAGAAGGCATTGTCGAAAACAGAAACCGGAATTTAGACGAAGCACGGGAAAAACAGATTGAAGGTGTAGATTTTTATCAGACAGTTGAACGGGTGATCGCACAACATAACCCAAATGGTAACGCGCTGATTAAGTCGCAATTGGCAGGCGATCTTTCGATCATCAATGCCGATCAAATTGTCAGTGAAATAAGCCGTGGTGTTATCGGCCAGATTAACGCACACCTGGTGTTACACGAACAGTCGTTTGATACGGACCGAACACAAGCCAGGTTGTATGCCGAAGTCACAGCATTATATACACAAATGATTTTGCCAGATCTCGAGCTACGTCTGGAAGCAATACAACGTGTCAAAATTGAAAATGCGTTGCAGGATCTTATCGAAGCCACAGAAAATGGTGATCAATCAAAGGCCCGGACAGCACAGCAAGCCATTTCCGATTTTATTTTGCAATATGAAAGTGAACTATTCAATTAATTTCAATTAATCATTTGCGTCTGCTTAGATCTTAATTCTAGGCGGACGCTTTTTTTCAGTAACAACACTTCGCTTATGTGATGTAATGCCGCGCTTTACGATGTTGTGGTAAGGATTATCACTATCGTTTTTCAATGCGATTAGCCAGTTTAAACCAGTCATATCCAATAAATATTTTTTCATATAATCGATAAATGTTTACAAATAAATGTTGCAGTATCGTCACATTGCGGAAAGTGTGTACCGTACAAGGAGAAAATTCATGTTTAAACAAATAAACTGCAATTTGGCTGCTCTGGTACTCATAATGGGATTGTCCAATCAGTCCGTATGGGGAGGCTCAGAAGAAAGGATCTATTGGATTGCTGCCGATGAGGTGCATTGGGACTATGCCCCTTCGTTCCCCATTAGCCCGATGTCAGGGAATGGTTTTACAGATGTTCAGCGTATCTTTGTCGAGTACGGAATTGGGCGACGTTATTTAAAGTCAGTTTACAGAGAGTATACGGATGGATTTGGTGCGCTAAAACAACGCAATCCAAGGGAAGAGCATCTCGGCATACTCGGGCCTGTTATTCGTGCTCAAGTAGGGGACAGAATTACTGTTCACTTTAGAAATAATACGCGTTTTCCGGCAAGTATTCATCCGCATGGTTTACGTTATATTAAAGTACATGAAGGTGCGATGGACAAAAACCATAACAACGGTGTAGTAAATCCTGGGCAAACGTATACTTACCATTGGGATGTTCCTCATCGCGCCGGTCCGGGGCCAAACGATCCGTCTTCCATTGCCTGGATTTATCATAGCCACGTTGATGAACCAGCAGATACCAATTCGGGACTGGTTGGCCCAATCGTTATCACGAAGAGATATCATCTGAGAGAAGGGGAGAATAAACTTCCTCATGATGTTGATCGTGAGTTTTTTTCGCTTTTCACGGTATTTGATGAAAATGCTAGTCTACATTTGGAGGCCAATCTTTCTGCCTGCACGGGTGATTGTGATCCGGAAGATGAAGCTTTCCAAGAAAGCAATTTGATGCACGGCATTAACGGATTAGTGTACGGTAACAATCAGGGCTATGTCATGCGGAAGGGTGAACGTGTTCGCTGGTACATTATGGGTTTGGGGACTGAAGTCGATTTACATACGCCGCATTGGCATGGCGCAACATTGTTACATAATGGCAATCGCCTTGATGTAACCGAAGTTCTTCCGGCTGCGACCAAAACACTCGATATGAAACCTGATGTAGAAGGCAGCTGGATGTATCACTGTCATGTTAATGATCATATTGATGCCGGTATGTCGACTATGTTCATCGTTGAATAAGCCAGTCACCTACCACCAGTTTTCGCTGAAAGTAGGTGGTCAAAGCCCCGGGCTGATGTTGGTAAAGTCGTTGTTGTGTTTCACCGGGTTAATATGGGGCTAGCTTGAATAATCCAACCAGTGTTTAAGCCCCATCGAATTTAAACGTATATCGGAACTCAGCAGGTTTGCGATTTCTTCTTGTGGCAGTTGACAGCCGTGCTCGTGGATACGCTGTAACAATAGTGCTTCCAATGCTGATGAAATAGCCGTAAATTTGTCATTGCCGGCATTGTTGTTCAATTCTGCTTTCCGGGCGATTTCAACATGTGCATCAATGAGACTGTGCATGGATTCGGCATGTCTGGCTAGATGGCTGATACGGCTATAATGCGTGAGAAAAGCGAATGCCGGGTTAAAGCGCATAATCCTGTCAATTGACGCATGTGCCGCAACCGGATCAAATTGAACCGGTGTTGTAGTGGGGAAGACAAATTCCATGCCCTCAACGTCAAGTTCGCGGTAAGAAACACCAAATGTGTCTCCGGTAAAAAAGGAATTGCTTTTTTCGTCATAAATACAGTTGTGATGACGGGCATGGCCAGGTGTGTCGATAAACAGCAGTGGACGACCGTTCAAATCAATGCGGCTCTCATCGGGTGCTTCAATGATGCGTTTTTTGTCTATGGGAAATATCTCGCCGTATACGCGCTTGAATTCTGCTTCGCCGTATACGTCGATTGCGCCAGCGATCAACTTGTCAGGACTAGCCATGTGACGGGCGCCACGAGGATGTACGACCAGCCTTGCATTGGGAAAATGGCGCATGCATGCGCTTGCGCCACCGGCATGATCCAGATGGATGTGGGTGAGAATGACATAATCGACATCTTCAATAGCCAGGTTTTTTTCTTCGAGCACTTTAATCACACCAGCAACTGAAAACGTTGTGCCGGTGTCAACGAGCGCCATTCTGCCATTTTCTACTATGAGATGAATGGCGGCGCGTCTGGGTCGATGAAATTGGGCATCAATCGCGCTGATGCCATGTGTATATTCGGTAACGAGTGAGAGAGCCATATGATCTTTTGAGTACCAGAAAGTATTATAAGTATTATATTTGTGAGACTAATGTGATTGTTTGAGTTGATCGAGGATTGCAGGATTTTCCAGTGTAGAGACATCTTGGGTAATTTCTTCGCCTTTTGCCAATGCGCGCAGAAGGCGTCGCATAATTTTACCGGAACGCGTTTTGGGTAAATTCTCGCCAAATCTTATCTCTTCAGGTTTGGCGATTGGGCCGATTTCCTGTGCAACCCAGTTACGCAGTTCCAAGACAATGCGTGCTTTGTCGTTTTCATCGGGGAAGTCGCCTTTTAGCACGACAAAAGCGACGACAACCTCTCCCTTGATGTCATGCGGTTTACCGACAACAGCAGCCTCTGCAACCAGGGGATTTGCAACCAATGCCGATTCAATTTCCATTGTGCCCAAACGGTGGCCGGAAACATTAAGCACATCATCGATACGTCCCATAATCCAGAAATAACCGTCTTTATCGCGTAGCGCTGAATCTCCGGCAAGGTAATATTTGCCTTTGCCGATCTCCTGGGGAAAATAAGCCTTCTTGAAACGTTCGGGATCTTTCCACAGGGTGCGGATTTGTGATGGAAATGGTTTTTTGATGACTAGAAAACCGCCTTGTCCGTTCTCAACATCATGACCTGTTTCATCGACGATTGCCGTGAAAATACCCGGTAACGGTAGCGTGCAGGAACCGGGTTTAAGCGATACTGCGCCTGGCAACGGTGCAATCATATGGCTGCCTGTTTCAGTTTGCCACCAAGTGTCAACAATGGGACAACGGGTGCGGCCGACTTTTTTGTAAAACCACATCCAAGCTTCCGGATTGATGGGCTCGCCAACAGAGCCCAGCAGCCGCAGTGATGATAAACTGTAGTTGTCAGGCAAATCTGCTCCGAGTTTGATCAGGGAGCGGATTGCTGTGGGCGCCGTGTAAAACGTGGTTACCTTGTGTTTGTCAATAACATCCCAGAATCTTCCGGCGTGCGGATAAGTTGGCACACCTTCAAAAATGACTTGTGTTGCACCCATGGCCAATGGGCCGTAAGCAACATAACTGTGTCCGGTAATCCAGCCAACATCGGCAGTACACCAGAAAATATCGGACGGCTTGTAATCAAAAACCCATTGCATGCTGACCATGGTGCCAAGCAGATAACCGGCGCTTGAATGTTGTACCCCTTTGGGTTTTCCCGTTGACCCTGATGTATAGAGGGTAAACAAAGGGTGTTCGGCATTCACCCACTCCGGTTCGCACTCAGAGCTGGCGTCTTGTGTAATTTCATGCCACCAGAGATCCAGCGCTGGATCAAAAGGAATTTCCGATCCAGAACGTTGATAAACAACGACTGTTTTTACAGATTCTGCCCCACCCATGTTAATGGCTTCGTCAACAGTTGCCTTAAGCGCATGATGCTTGCCGCCGCGCACTTGTTCATCCGCTGTAATAATTGCTTTTGCCCCGGCATCGGTAATACGTTCATGCAAACTTTTGGATGAGAATCCACCGAAAACGACCGAATGAATTGCGCCAATTCGCGCGCAGGCCTGCATCGCGACGACAGCTTCGGTGCGCATGGGCATGTAAATAACGACACAGTCGCCTTTTTGGATATTTTGCGCTTTCAGAGCATTGGCCAATTTGCAGACGTGCTGATGCAGTTCCCGGTAGGTTGTATGGGTGATTTCCCCCTCGTCAGATTCAAAAATTATGGCTGTTTTGTCGGGTTGTGTAGATAAATGGCGGTCTAGACAGTTGTATGAAATGTTAAGTTCACCGTCGTTGAACCATTTAAAAAATGGAGGATTGCTATCATCCAGAATGTTTGAGAAGGACTTGTGCCAGAGAACATGCTTATTAGCCTGTTGCGCCCAGAAGGCCTGATAGTCTGATTCAGCCAGCCGACACAGTTTTTGATAGTCATCCAGACCGGAAACATTGGCTTGCTGGACAAAAGATGTACTTGGTGGAAAAATACGTGATTCGTTTAAAACGGATTCAATTGTTGACATTGTAAAACTCCAGTAGATGAGACTGTCTTGGATTGGTTTTTGTCGTGTTTGGTTATAGTTGTAAGAATATCGATTTTGATTCAACGCTATTATTTTTTTCTGAGCGGTTCTTGTATACCTTTATGGGATAGCGCCATAAGATTGTACCATCGCCATTTAACTTGTATTTGATATTGCCGCAAGAAAGGGCTTAGGCAAAATTGACGTAAATTCAGTGGCTATAGTAATCAGCTTTAACTTTTTGTAGTACACGTCTGTTTTGTTGCGTTTTGTTGGAATGATTGGTTCGGAATCTAAAATATAATAACTGTTATAAATATACCTTTAATAGTCCCTTATGTTGAAAAAAATTGATGTTACGGATGTCCATCTAGGAATGTATATCCATAAAATTAGTGGCGATTGGATGAGCCATCCTTTTTGGAAGAAATCGTTTTTGTTATCGGAACAAAAAGATCTGGAACGAATTCAAAATTGCGGCGTGACGGAATTATGGATCGACACTGCCAAAGGTCTGGACATAGTCAATTCTGAGCCCGTGTGGGATCAACCTGCATCTGGGGATGACCTGCCATCTCGACCGGTATCCTTGCCCAAAAAGATTGAAAAGGTATCGCTTGAAAATGAATTGCAGGCCGCGAAAAAAATTCATAGCAATACCAAAGAAGCAGTAATCACCATGTTTAGTGAAGTGCGTATGGGGAAAGCCGTGCAAGTGGATGATGCGGTCGTGCTGGTCGACGAGATCACCCAGTCCGTGGAACGTAATGCCAATGCGTTACTCAGTTTGATCCGGTTAAAAACAGCAGATGAATATACCTACTTGCATTCAGTTGCCGTATGTGTGCTCATGGTTGCGTTGGGCAAACAATTAGGACTGCATGGAGAAGAATTGAAGCGAGTCGGTGTAGCGGGGCTGTTGCACGATATCGGCAAAATGGCTATTCCCATTGAATTGCTGAACAAACCGGGAAAGCTCACGGATAACGAATTCGATGTGGTTAAAGATCATCCGTGTAGAGGTTGGGAAATACTTAGAACCGTTTATCAGGTTGATGAACCTGCTTTGGATGTTTGCTTGCATCATCATGAGCGTATGGATGGCATGGGTTATCCCGAAAAGCTTTCCGCGGATAACTTGACATTACATGCCAGGATGGGGGCCGTTTGTGATGTGTACGATGCAATCACCTCAGAACGTTGCTACAAAAAAGGTTGGGAACCAGCAGATGCAATTAAAAAGATGACGATGTGGAAAGACGGACATTTTGATGAAACCGTCTTTCGTGCATTTGTCAAAACTATTGGAATTTATCCCAATGGAACGCTATTAAAACTTAAATCCGGCAGGTTGGGAATAGTGATTGAACAGTCTGAAAAAAGCATTATCATGCCGTTGGTGAAAGTGTTTTTTTCCATTCGCGCGAACGGGCATATTCCTCCTGAAATTGTTGATTTGTCAAAGTCTACAGACAGTATTGTAAGCGCTGAAAATCCACAGCAATGGGGACTTGATCTGGATAAAATCTAAGAACCTGTACAAGGTCTATTTATTTGGCCATTACTGTTCATGCCTTGCGCCATCCCCATCTGTTATGAACTTGAGCAGACTTTATCTGTAGTGTTAAAACTGTTTTAACAGTTCAATGGCCCAGCCTACGCCAAAACCGGTCACTTCACTTCCCACAGCACCGAGTCCGTCTTTGTGACTGCTTGCCGAAAGATCCATATGTATCCAGGGTATGTCATTGACAAAATGATTGAGAAAGCGTGCTGCCAGAATATGATCAAATTCTCCGCCCAGTGTGCACTGTTTAATGTCTGCGATATCGCTTTCCAGATTTTCATCATAATCTGCATCCATGGGGAATACGCAGACGCGCTCGCCGCTCAATTTTCCGGCAGAAATTGCTTTTTGCGCAAGGCTTTCCTGGTTACTGAATATGCCGCTGTAACGTGAACCCAGTGCAGTATGCATGCTGCCGGTTAGGGTCGCAAAGTCAATGATAAGCTCGGGTTTTTGTTTTCCGGCAAGAGTCAGCGTATCCGCCAACACCATGCGTCCTTCTGCATCTGTGTGAACTATTTCTATGGTTAATCCATTTAACGCGGTAATCACATCGTTTTGCTTGTATGCACGCGGACTGATATGGTTTTGTGCGATGGCCAGCCAACAATCAATTTCCAAGGGAAGATCGGCGCGTGTGGCAGCCAGCAGAATGCCGAGCGCCACAGCTGAACCATTCATGTCTTCGTGCATGCCTTGCATATGACGGGGTGGTTTTAAATTATGTCCTCCGGTATCAAAGCAGATGCCTTTGCCGACCAATGAAATATGTTTTAAATTCTTTCTTTGTTTGCCTGCGTAGTGTATGTGAATAATTGCCGCGTCTTCGAGATCGCTGCCCTGTGCTACCGCCACAAAAGCACCGGCCCCCATTTTTCTGAGCGTGTCGAGTGTGTATTCCTGATAGGTCCATCCTTCGTTTCTGGATAGTTTTTTAATTTGCTCACAATAGGTTTGGGGTGTCAGTTCATTCGGTGGCAACACAGTCAAGCCGCGTGCAAGCAGATTACCTTCTGCAAGTGCGCGCTGTAATGTAAAGTTATTGTCGCCTTTGTGGTCGTATAAATGGATATGCTTGAGCGATATTCTTTCCGGTTTTTGTTTGCGGACTGGAAGCGCGGCGCCATTTACCCAGGCGGTGTACACTGCTACTTCCGAGAAATGCAGTTTCTGATTAGCGTTGCCATAGATTGCAAGATGTATTTCTTCCGGATTTTCTCTAAGTAAAGATTGAATCGCTTTACGGACGGCGGTTTGCTGTTCAAATACTGTTTTACTTACATCTATCATTACCCATGAACACAATGCGCCATTGTCGAGGTTTGCGCTGACAGGCGCTTCACTGATTTTGTTCAGTTTTATGCGGCGGCGTTCAAGCAGCTTTGTGAGTGTGATTTCACCTGGAATAGAGTACTTCTTAGGCAATTTTTCCAGTTTTGGAAGAATGACCAGTATGTGAGATGCATGGACTGATGGATCAAATGATGAAGAATTCTGGATAAGTGTTGCCAGCATTGATTGCTTTCCTGTTGAATATGAAATTATGTGCAACGAAGTCTGTCACCGGGCTGAAAATATGATTATTTTCTATCATTGAGTGGTAGGCTGTGTATCGATTGCTGTGTCGCACAAGATGGCGATGCAGATTGACAAGGATAAATGGCTGCCAATTGTTGCGTGTCGTTCAAGTTGTTAATCTGTATGTTTAAAATTCGCAAGTGTTTGATGAGCAGCCTACTTCGAACCTTCAAATATGAAGGTATGGCTGATTAGTGCGTTTGTATCTGGTTTCTGTCATTTGAGTGGTATTATATTACGGCTGGCTCGATAGTGAGGCCAAAATAACGATTTGAGTGAAAATTCTTTATATCTTTATAAAATCGCATGCAGCAGTATCTTCAATTAATGCGCCATATTTTGGCGCATGGCCATAAAAAAACAGACCGGACCGGAACAGGAACGCTTTCAGTTTTTGGTTACCAAATGCGATTTAATCTGAGTGATGGCTTTCCGTTGGTAACTACTAAAAAATGTCATTTGAAATCAATTATTCACGAGCTATTGTGGTTCCTGCAAGGTGATACCAATATTCAGTATCTGAAAAATAATGGTGTTTCAATATGGGATGAATGGGCTGATGAAAATGGAAATCTAGGCCCCGTTTATGGCCAGCAATGGCGTGCATGGCAGGGGGCGGATGGACGACTGATTGATCAGATTCAACCCGTTATCGATCAGATAAAAAATACACCTGATTCGCGGCGCATGATAGTGTCAGCTTGGAATGTCGCTGACTTGCATAAAATGAAACTGCCGCCATGTCATGCATTATTCCAGTTTTATGTGGCTGATGGGAAGTTGTCATGTCAGCTTTATCAAAGAAGTGCCGATGTTTTTCTGGGCGTGCCTTTTAATATCGCATCTTACGCTTTGCTGACCATGATGATTGCCCAGGTATGTCGTTTGCAGGCGGGGGAATATATCCATACTCTTGGTGATGCGCATCTCTATCTTAATCATCTTGATCAGACGCATGAACAGCTTGGCCGAGAACCGAGGCCACTGCCTGTGATGCAGCTGAATCCAGCGATCGAAAGTATATTTGATTTCAGGTATGAGGATTTTTCACTGAAAGACTACAATCCTCACCCGTCTATTAAAGCCCCTGTTGCAGTATGAGCGTGTCTAATTTGGCAATCCTGGTCGCTATGGCCAAAAACAGGGTTATAGGAAAAAATAACGGGTTGCCATGGCATTTGCCTGCTGATCTGAAACATTTCAAATCACTGACCATGGGGCATACCATTATTATGGGCCGAAAAACCTATGAATCTATCGGGCGGCCGCTACCGGGGCGTACCAATATCATTGTGACCGGTCAAACCGGTTTTAATGTGACCGGCGCAATAGTTGTTCATTCGCTGGACGATGCGTTGCAATT
This sequence comes from Nitrosomonas sp., assembly GCA_031316255.1. Taxonomy (NCBI): domain Bacteria; kingdom Pseudomonadati; phylum Pseudomonadota; class Betaproteobacteria; order Nitrosomonadales; family Nitrosomonadaceae; genus Nitrosomonas; species Nitrosomonas sp. The sequence continues at coordinate 2,428,939 of JALDQW010000001.1, forward strand.
GGATAAGCAATCGGATATTTCCGGCCAGAACTGCGAGCGGTTCATCATTGGCGGCGCAGAACTTTATCGTCAAACCATTGCATTATCTCGGCGCATGTATATCACAGAAATACAACGTACATTTGATGGCGATACCTATTTTCCTGAATATAATCCGGATGAGTGGTATGAAATATCTCGCGAACGGCATATTTCTGAAGGCAAAACAGGAAATACTCCGCTGCTGGAATATCATTTTGTTATCCTGGAACGCAAAAATGCGGCGGTATTGGTAGATGGAAATAATTAAGGCGAAATAATCAATCTTGAGTTTTGATCATCTCGCCTTTACCAGGTTATTTCGCCAGAGCGTTATGGCGCCACATTAAATCACAAATACATCCGGTAGTGGAAACCCGTTAAAGTTGCTCGCATACGCTGATGTATATGCACCGGTATTGGGAATATAAATCAGATCACCTTCCTGTATATCAGCAGGCAACATGATGTCATGCATTAGAATATCTACTGAATCACAAGTGGGTCCTGCGACAGACCACGGAACACAATTTCCTGTGCGGTCGGTCACTATTGCATAATTGAGTCCTTCCGTAACCTCAATCATGCCGCCAAACATGCCGGCATCCCAGTACATCCAACGTTTTCCGTTGCGTGTTGCCGTACCGACAACCTGGCAGACAAAATAGGCCGAATCGGAGACCAGATACCGTCCCGGTTCAGCGATAATCTGAATTTCATCCGGTAACTCGGCGATCGCTTCATTAATCACTTCAGCAATGACTTCAATGGATGGTATCGGCTTCAGATGGCGTACCGGATAGCCGCCGCCAATATTTAATAAGCGAGGATTAAGCCCTGCCTCACGCATTTCTGCAAATACTTTAATGGCTCTTTCGATACCGACTCGCCAGTTCTGAGGATTGCGGCACTGTGAACCCACGTGAAAAGTGACGCCAGCAAGATCTGCTTTAAGTCTGACTGCTTCTTCGATAATCTGTGCGATGTCGGCAAAGAGTGTTCCAAACTTACCAGCCAGTGGCCAGTCACTGCCAATATTTGGTGTATCTATTCGCAAATAGAGTTTTGCATCGGGTTTGATGCTGACGATCTTTTGTAATTCTTCAACGCTGTCAAGCACATACCACTCAACACCTTTTGCCGCAGCATAATTCAGATAAGCGCGGGATTTTATAGGATTGCTATAAAAAATTTCTGCAGCTGGAACGCCCAGTTCAAGTAACAGGTCGAGTTCCGCAATGGAAGCAATTTCGAAGCCGGCGCCTTCTTCAATTAGGGTTCGGAGTACACGGTGATCCGGATTGGCCTTGACAGCATAATGCGGACGCACGCGTGGCAGGGCAGTCATGAAACGACGTGTCTTTTGACGAATAATAGTGCTGTCAACGAGCAGGAACGGCCTGTCATATCCACGTAACAGTCTTTCTTTAACATGGGTAAAGTCGAGGCTGACTTCAGGATGGGTGTCGAACAGTACTTCAGTTTGGGATTGCTTTTGAATAGCAGCGGTAGAAATGGGGATGAGCATATGAACTTTTCCTTATAAAAAGCTATGTGACGGGGATATGAATATTCGTTAATTCAATGGATATATGCACATTAGTGATCGTTTTCATAATCGTTTTCAGTTTGGTTGATGTAAATTTAAAGTGTTCGCATTATAGTCTGCATTTTTCTTAAATCAAGAGTTTTTTTTGCATACTTTGATAGCTTATTTAGATGATTCGAAGATACAAAAATCATTGATAAAATAAGTAGAATAAAATCCCCTCCCCCTTTGACTATGCTGAGTTCCACTCATTCGAATTTTTCCACATCAATATGTGATTTTTCTCACATATTGATGGATTGTATGCTACTAAGATCAATACAGAATCCAAAAGTTTATTAATTGAAAATAAAAACTTGTGTTAGGTCTGTTTCTATTGCGATCGCTCGGTGAAAAGAAATATAGCTTGTCGATAGCGGGTTGTCTCAGTTCATGCTTGTAATTATTGTTTTGGAATCATTAAATTATCGCTAGAGATGCTGGAAAATTGTACCAAGGTACAATTTGAGGGGGAGGTAATTTATGTAAAATTCTATTAATTTTTTAGCCGGTATTTGTAAATTTTCAGTCTATCAGTTCGTTAGATATCAGTCTGAAATGACAAGCTCTGCCAAATATGCAACAAGTATACTTTTTACGCTTTAAATTTTGGTTTTGTAAAACCTAATATTGCAACGTCTATTGATAAATATCAAACGTTATTGCCGAAATTTGATGTGTAAAAAGTTTATAATCAGAGTGTTAGTGATTCATTGATATATATTCTACGATAGGTGTTGAAATCGATAAAATGCAGAAAAATACAATAAATATTCTAACGGCTATTGGTTTTATCAATATCACTATTTAATTAAGACCATGGTTTGTTGATTGCTTTTTTGGCAGTGCTTTCCAGTTCTTAAAATGGAAAGATTTTTTTAAATGGAGGAAAAAGTGAAAAGACGCGACTTACTCAAGGCGGGTGCCGCAGCTGTGGCTGCGACCCCCGCAATCTTTGGCGGTGCGATGGTGCCCCGCTCGGCGCAGGCACAGCTTTGTCGTCCGGAAGGGATCAGAAGCCCCTTGACGGAACCAGACAGTCCGCCGGTGTCATCATTTAGTGAACCGTTGTATTTCCCGCCGGCAATGGCGGAAGTGCCGCAGGGTTCTTTAAATCCGCCCCCTGATCCGAGTGGGCATCAGCGCTTTAATGAATTTTTACCACAAAAATTCTATGTTCAGCACTTGACAGAAGGCTACTGGAATTATCATTCTGAATTATCTGCACTGAACGCCAATGGCGGTTCGCTGGCCTGGATGTTCAATGGTGCGACACCTGGCGAGACATTGGTGGCCCGTTATGGTGAACCTGTATTTGTACGACGCTATAACGATTTGCCGGATTTGGAGAATTCCCTGATGCCTTTTGGCTATCCAGCCAGTACTATCCATCTGCATAATGCGCATACGGCTTCGGAAAGTGACGGTTACCCAATGGACTTTACGATGCCAGGCGAACACTGGGATCATCATTATGCAATGATGTTGGCACGTAATGATCCACGCGAAGCATTGGGCAGCTTGTGGTATCACGATCACATGGTTGATTTCACCGCTACAAACGTGTATGCCGGATTATCTGCGATGACTGTTTTTTACGATAATATCGATACTGGCGACGAAAATGATACCCGTCCGGGCGCGCTACGTTTACCAGGAAACTTGCAGTTTGGTGGTGACAATCAGGGTAACCCCAACGGATACGACATTCAGTTCATCCTGCATGATGTACGTTTCGATCAAAATGGCAATCCTTCCTACAATGTTTTTGATACAGACGGTCATCTGGGTGATCTGATCACGGTTAACCGTAAGGTCAAGCCATTCATGAATGTGGAGCCGCGCAAATACCGCTTCCGTATTTATGATGGCGGTCCATCCAGATTCTATGAACTGGAGCTCAGAGACCAAAGCGAGATGATGTGTATCGCTAATGACGGCAACCTGTTGGAACATCCGGTTCCAGTAACCAGTGTCGTTTTAGGACCGGCAAACCGCTTTGACGTGATTATCGATTTCTCGCGTTATTCACCTGGTGATCATATCGATCTGGTCAACGTGATGGAACAAATCAATGGCCAGGGGCCAACCGGGCGACGCTTATCTGCAGATAAAGTGATGGATGTGTTGCGCTTTAATATCGTTGATCTGAAAGGGCCGGATAACAGTCAGGTGCCTTCAAACCTTCGCGAATTGCCGGATATCAATCTGGATGAAGTGGTTGCGCATCGTGAGTGGGTATTTGATCATGATATGGGATTGTGGACTATTAATGGCCAGTTTATGGATCCGACAATTGTTTCTGCTGCGCCTAAGCAGGGTACGGCTGAAATCTGGACCTTCCGCAATGCGGGTACTTCATGGGCGCATCCGGTACATGTCCATTTTGAAGAATTCCAGGTGCTGGAGTGGAATGGCAAACCACCGACAGGTGTACTCAAGTCACGTAAAGATGTGGCTGTGCTGGGGCCTGGCGATAGTGTCAAGGTGTTTTATCGATTTGATGATTTCCAAGGCAAATATGTGATTCATTGCCATAACAATGTACACGAAGACAATGCCATGATGTTGCAATGGAAAATTGTTCCATGATGCTAAATAAATACATTACGGATACTGGCGGTATTGAACTGACAGATATCCATAAGAAATCAGTCAAAATCTTAAGGAGTTAATGATTATGGAATCAAGAAGAAAGTTTCTTGCAACTGCCGTTGGTGCAACGATAGCAGCAACAGCAGTAACGGCCGCATCGGCCGCAGCAGAAAATGACAATCCAGCCTTGATGACATGTACGCCAGCAGCAGGCGGCGGGAAGAATGCAAGCCGTTTTCCACATGTTATCGTCCAGGATCAATTCAATAGAAAAGCGTGGTTCTACGAAGAACTGATTCGCGACAAACTGGTGTTTATCAATTTTACTTCTGTAAAAGGGGAGAAATACTATCCGATCCTCGAAAATATGGTCAAAGTTCAGGAAATGATCAGTGACCGTCTTGGTAAGGATGTGTTTATGTATACCATCACCACCGATCCATATCGGGATACCCCGGATACACTCAAAACACTGGCCGATACCTATGGCGCCAAGTGGCAATTTCTCAGTGGAGAGCCCGAAGATTTACGCCAGGTGCTAGCGGCGTTTCATGCGCGCGGTACGCTTCATGGCCTGTCATGGGTGGGAAATGAGAAGCTGGGGCGCTGGTTGAATAAACCAAGTCGCCTTCATCCGCTGTATATCGCTGAGTCGATTGCACGCCTGAGCACGGGTAAAGATCATAGACCTTACCTCGAAAGAATGCGCAGTGCCTGAGCAGTTAGCTAAGCACAGTTGATGAATACAGTTTTTCGGCTATAGCAGGATAGTTAAAGCTATCTTATCTGCTATTTTGATATCTAACAAAAAGGTGATATCCAATGAAACAAGTAAATTTTGATAAATTAACCAGACACGCTGTCTTGGCATGTCTGTTATTCGGAGGCGCGAGTTTGCCGCTTGCAACCGTGGCCGATCCGACAGGTATCGGTGACTGCCAGTTCCAAGTGGATTCGATGACTGGAATGGAAGGCTGGATGGGCCATCCTTGTACACAACATCGTCCGGGTCCTTCAATACAGGATAACTCTACACCTGGCGTTACCAAGGTTAAGACGCCCGAAGGACATTTTCCTTCGGTAGATCCTTTTGCCAATCCGCCGGGCAGCAATTTTCTGTTGACCGTGTATTCGAATTTGTATGATTTTAACGGCGATGAAATGCCGAATACATTGCCTTCAACGCCGACGGTTCCATACAATTTGCATGACGGCCCGGTGTTGACTCGTGATATTGATCCAACCAGTCCGGAAGACGATCTGGATTCGATTATTGACTTTATCGAGAAAAAAGCGGCCAAAGGCCAACAGGTCAATCCGAACCATGGTCGCATCAAAAAAGCGTTGAAAATCCTCGAAGGAGACCCCGTGGGCCGAGCTTATGATGGTTTTCCGATGTTGCATTACAATGGTCCCAAGAAAGTGAAAAAGGTTGTTCCGTTCTGTGAAAAACGCGATGATGACGGCCATCATGACGAACATGACGAATATGGCAAGCATGGCAAGCATGGCAAATATGGCGAATGTAAGCCGGGCGATAAAGTCATAGGCGGTAATGTTGACGTCAATATGATTTATTTCAATCAGCGCATCGAAAGTGATACAGCATTTGTCGATCCGAGCGATGTTCAGGAAGTGCCATGGACGACGACCTATCACGTCAAAATTTTGAATCGCGGCATAGAAGATTTTTCTCCCATGGTAATGAATTTTGATCGTGTTGGCCCCAACCGCGGACCCTTCCATGCGTCTATGGATCAGACGTATTTTCCGATGCTCAGAGAAGGTACGGAATATACCGTCAAGATCAAACAGACCAAGGGTAAATACTTCAATCTGACTTATACCTGGGGATGGCGTATTCATCCACCACGTGTGCAGGTAATGGAGAACGCATTGAAAACAGCGGGTCCTGATAGTGCTACTTTGCCGGAATGGGAGAAAATTGCTTTTTGCGAGGGTGGCAGGTTCGATAATGACTGTGATCCGGTGAATAACAAAGCAGATCGCATGTACGCCATTTCACAAATCGGTGATTTGTCGCCAGCGAAACGTATGTGGAATACATTCAAAGCGATGAAAAGCGGCGGTATCGGAACCGAGCAGGCTGCAGTAGATTTGCGCGCAGCTTTTCTGGACTGGGTTGATAGAACCAAGTTGCCTGCAGGTGTGGTAGCTGACCCTGATTCAACCATTACGCTGTTTTATGTCAACAATACCATTTACGGCAGTCGTCAGGGAACGCAAGGTGCTGGCAGTGGATTAGGACCGGCAAGCTATAAAGGGATTAACAACGGCTCGGCGCATGATTGGCAAACACGTCCCTATAATTATCGTGTAACGTTGTTAAACGGCGATCATTTCGTGCATGGCTACATGAGTGTGGACTTTGGCGGTTCGCGGGGTTGGGAAAATCAATTCCAGTTTACCGATCCGACTACAGCGTTAAATCCTGGCGGGATACATACCGGGCCGACGGTCATTCAAGGTGATGACGGGTTTGGCGGGCCTGGCACGCTGATCGTCGACGACCGTATTGTGTTGACGGGTGAGGAGCATGTTTTTCCGATCAATCGGGGTGGTACTGAGGAGTTCTTGAAACCCAGTCCGCGCAACCCGGATGATCCGGATAATGGTGTGCCTCAACTCGGGTCAGGCTGTTTCTTTACGTTTGGACGTAATCATGCCTGGCCAAATGCAGGTGGACCATGGGGTGGTATAACCGTTCCGCCGGTTCAGGCCGATGGCACGCCTTCCAGGCATGCCGTTGAAATTGAGTTCAATTTTGAACCGAGTCGTCGATTAAGAATCTATCAATTTGATCCACTGCATCATGATGTAGCGATCTACTCATTGCATTAATTTACCGGAGCCCTTTCTGCGATCTGTGCAGGAAGGGCTTTTATTTGGGGGAGAGTTGTTATGCGACTGATTATTTTTACCTTGTTGGCCGCTACAGGTGGTTTTTTCTTGGGGTTGCAATCCGATCAGGTTGTTTCAACGTCATCAGCCCATGTCAAAACGGCAGAACAGCAAATGATGGAGGATCAATATCCGAGCGTCAGGATACCGGCTAATGTTGTACATAATCTGGGCATAAGGTTTGATACAGCAAAGAAGGGCGACTTGCAACGCAGCATTGAAACCATTGGGAAAATCACGCGTGTCGATCCTATGGCGCGGCAAATCATTGCACCGCCTATTCAGGGAACATTGGATTACGTGATCGACAAGCACGACGGCCAGTTTATAGAGCAGGGTGAGTTATTATTCGCTGTTGTTTCGGAAGAATTGTTTGAATTGCAGAAAAATTACCAGACAACTTACCAGTCTGGAGACAGTGATGCGGCGATGAAAATGGTTCCGCATTTGCGTCAAATGGGATTGAATGAGAAACAGCTGGCCGCTCTGCGCGACGGTGCCGTTGCCACATTTCCGGTAGAAGTCTATGCCAGGGAAAACAGCTATATATTTGAGCGCAGAGTTTCGGAAGGTGATTTTGTCAGAACAGCTTCAACGATTTTTAGTGTTGGCGGGCATTACAACGTGGTCGAAGTAACCGCCGAAATTTTTGAAAGGCAGTGGTCCTGGGTTGATGTTGGCCAGAAGGCCACCATGACTGTCCGGGGAATACCGGGTGCAATTTTTGAAGGTACAGTGGTTCGCGTGCAACCGCCGGTTGGTTATACCACTCGTTCGCTTGAAACTGCGTTGAAATTCAATACGGATGATGCGGGGCTGTCACAAAGCATGTTCGCGAATGTGCAGATTCTGGTGCAGGCAAAAGAAGACGTGTTGTTAATTCCACAAGAAGCTTTGATACGTACTCAGAATGAACAGCGAGTGATTCGCATTCTGGGCGATGGCAGTTATCAGCCAGTTGCTGTGGATGCGGGTGAAGAAGCCGGTGGGATGGTGGAAATTCGCTCTGGTTTGGACGAAGGCGACAAAATTGTGACTTCTGGTCAATTTTTAATCGACTCTGAAAGTAATTTGCTCGTAGATTTTTCACGCATGTCATCCGGTGATGCAGCTTCTGCAGTTTATGCCGATCAACATCACCACCATCATCATTAATCTGTATCGCTCCGGAATTTACTTAAACTTCAAATTAAAGGGGTATTTTCATTGATTGTCCGTATCATACGGTGGTCGATATGTAACCGGTTGTTAATCCTTATGGCCGGAATGCTCATTGCGATTTGGGGTGTCTGGTCGGTCAGAACACTACCTGTCGATGCAATTCCTGATCTGTCTGATGTGCAGGTCATTATAAAAACCAGTTATTCGGGGCAGTCGCCGCAAGTGGTGGAGGATCAGGTGACTTATCCGATCGCCACATCCATGCTGTCTGTGCCGGGTGCTGTTGCGGTACGCGGATTTTCATTTTATGGCGACTCCTATATTTATGTTATTTTCGCTGACAATACAGATATTTATTGGGCACGTTCTCGGGTACTGGAATATCTGAGTCAGATTAATGATCTGCTGCCAAGCGGCGTGACGCCGAAATTAGGGCCTGATGCCACTGGTGTGGGCTGGGTCTATCAATATGCACTGGTTGATCGTACGGGTAATCATGACCTGGCGGAATTACGCAGTTTGCAGGATTGGTTCCTTAAATATGAATTGCAATCCGTTCCCGGCGTATCCGAGGTAGCAACTGTCGGTGGCATGGTCAAACAGTATCAAGTGGTGATTGATCCTGATAAGTTGCGTGGCTACTACTTGACATTGGGAAACGTTCGGCAGGCGATAGCCGAATCCAACCAGGAAACCGGTGGGTCGGTGCTTGAACTGGCCGAAGCCGAATACATGGTGCGCTTCAAAGGATATGTCGATGGCGTTGAAGATATCGGTCAGACCAGCGTACCGACGTTACGTCGCAGAGTCTCCATTTCGTCAGTGCAGCTCAATGATATCGTGCAGACAATTCGCATCGGACCATCTCAGCGGCGCGGCGTAGCGGATCTTAATGGCGAAGGTGAGGCAGTTGGCGGTATTGTCGTGATGCGAAGCGGTGAGAATGCGCTGGAGGTCATCGGTGCCGTCAAGAATAAGCTGCAACAGCTCAAGCTAAGTTTGCCGGAAGGTGTTGAACTGATCGAAGTATATGACCGTTCGGAACTGATCAACAGCGCAATCGATACGCTGACTGACCGGCTGATCGAGGAATTTATCGTTATCGTGCTGGTTTGCGCCTTGTTCCTGATGCATTTTCGTTCGTCACTGGTGGTGTTGATCAGTTTACCGGTGGGTATTCTGACGGCTTTCATCATTATGCACATGCAAGGCATCAATGCGAATATCATGTCTCTGGGCGGAGTGGCAATCGCCATCGGCGCCATGGTGGATGCCACCATCGTGATGATCGAGAACGTGCATAAACACTTGCAGTGCACTGTCAGTAACGGTAAAGATCGAATTCAGGCGATTCAAGAAGCTGCAGAGGAAGTCGGCGCGCCGCTGTTTTTCTCGCTGTTGATTATCACGTTGAGTTTTCTGCCGGTTTTTGCGCTTGAGGCACAAGAAGCACGCCTGTTTGAGCCGCTGGCCTATACCAAAACCTATGCAATGGCAGCAGCTGCCGGAATTTCCATTACATTGGTGCCGGCTTTGATGGTTTATTTCATTCGCGGCACCATCAGACGGGAAGAAGATAATCCGCTTAATCGCAAACTCATTGCTGTATATCAGCCAGTCGTTAAAGCCGCGCTGAGAAAACCGTACGCCTTGATTGCCGTTTCGGTATTGCTGATTGGCTCGATCATGTGGCCTTTGTCACAGCTCGGCAAGGAGTTTATGCCTACTATGAATGAAAACGATTTGCTGTATATGCCGACCACATTGCCGGGGATATCCATAGGCAAAGCACGGGAATTGTTACAGCAGACCAATCGCATGATTATGACCGTGCCCGAAGTCAAGCAGGTGTTTGGCAAAGCGGGAAGAGCGGATACGGCGACCGATCCGGCGCCGTTATCGATGTTTGAAAGTGTAATCCAACTGAAACCGGAATCGGAATGGCGCAAAGGAATGACGTTCGATAAAATCGTACAGGAACTCGATCAAAGTGTGCAAGTGCCCGGATTGCAGAATGCTTGGCTAATGCCGATACGCACGCGCATCGACATGCAGTCTACCGGTATCAACACGCCGATCGGCCTTAAGGTTTCTGGTCCCGATCTGGCCGGAATCCAGGCGCTAGGTGCACAGATTGAAGCGATACTGAGAGCCCTGCCAGAGACCAGAACAGTATTCTCCGACCGTTCAACCGGTGCACGCTATATCAACGTGGATATCGACAGGCGCGCTGCGACCCATTATGGCATCAGTATTGCTGAAATCGAGGAATCCGCGAACATCGCCATGGGAGGTATGGACATCACCTACGCGGTTGAAGGACGTGAGCGTTATCCCGTTAACCTGCGTTATCCGCAGGAATGGCGTAACTCGATCACCAAGATCAAGGAGCTGCCATTAGTGATTAACGAAGACGTCCAGGTGCAGTTGCAGGATCTGGCAGAGATCACTGTCGTAGATGGACCACCGGCAATCAAAAGCGAGAATGCGCGCATGAATGCCTGGGTTTATGTGACGATAAATAACCAGGATATCGGTGGCTATGTTGAGCGGGCGCGTAAACGATTACAACAAGAACTTGATTTGCCGGTCGGTTATACAGTTGACTGGGTCGGGCAATATCAGTTTCTGGAAAATGCAACTGAAAGACTCAAAGTGATTGTGCCGGTAACGCTATTGATTATCTTGATTCTGTTATATTTTGCTTTTCAAAGTTTCACAGAAGCAATTCTGGTATTGCTTACGCTGCCGTTTGCTTTGATCGGTAGTTTCTGGTTGTTATGGTTGCTGGACTATAACCTGTCGGTTGCGGTTGCAGTCGGATTAATTGCGCTGGCCGGTGTCGCTGCAGAGTTTGGTGTTGTCATGATTATTTATTTACGTGAAGCGGTGAAACGCCGGCAACCAAAGAATACGGCCGAGTTAATTTCGGCAGTCATTGAAGGTGCGGCATTGCGGGTACGCCCGAAAGTCATGACAGTTGCCGTGATTATTATCGGTTTGTTACCCATTATGTTGGGGAGTGGTACAGGATCAGAAGTAATGCAACGCATTGCTGCGCCAATTGTAGGGGGCATGATTACCGCACCGTTGGTGTCGATGCTGTTGATACCTGTTTTGTTTTATATGTGGCAGAAAAATAAAATGATCTTGAGAAAGGATTAACGAGGAGACTATCTAGATGATAAAGAAAATATTGATTATTGGATTGTTCGTTCTGGCAGGTTGGCATACCGCATTACATGCGGAAAAACAGACCGGAAATAACCGGCCGTTTGCCGAAGGACTGGAGTATCAGCGTATCGTTCCACCTGTTGCGATCCAGAGTGAACACCTTGCCAGTGATCATGTGGAAGTGGTTGTCATGTTTTTATACGCATGCCCGCATTGTAATGCGCTGGATGTGAAACTAACCGATTGGGCTCAAAAGAAAGGCGATCGTATCGTTTTGAAGCGGATACCTGCTATAGTCGGTGCGCCGTGGGCGGACCAGGCACGGGCTTTTTATACGGCAGAAAAGCTGGGTATTCTGGAAAAAGCACATGTGGCGTTATTTAAGTCTATCCATATTGACGGCGATCAATACGCAGATGACCAATCGGTCATGGATTTTTTTGTCAAGCAGGGCGTTAAGCCGGAAGAGTTTATGGCTGCATTCCGGTCACCGGAGGTTGACGAAAAGGTCAGTCACGCCCGGGTGATGACTGTTGAATATGGTATACGCGGTGTGCCGGCAATTATTGTAAATGGCAAATACCTTACCGCACAATATTTTACAGGTACACAAGAGAAACTCATTGATGTGCTTGACATGCTGGTCGAAAAAGAATTGAACACAAATCAGAAATCATAACAATCGAGTGGAGGAGTTAGATCATGTTGAATGTTGATGATGTTAAATCAATCAAGCCCCGTTTGTTCGCTATAGTAATGGCTGCCATGCTTACAATCGGTGTTTCGGCAAATACCCAAGCGGATGTGCCATTTCCTGGAAAATTACCCGTAGAAGTTGTCAGTGTTGAGGCAGCCAATATTATTCACATCAACGTGGAAACATGGCCTGGATTTCGGCGTAATATTCGCATATTTTTGCCTGATTTGGTTTTGCCTGGTCAGGGTCCGAACCCGAAAGAATGCGAAGCTGAATTGGCGCATCTGGCTTACGAATTTACAGTTAATTTTCTTGAAAATGCTGAAGATATTAGAGTGCTTGACATGTGGATGGAAAACAGTGCGAGCACTGATGCCATTTCTTCCATTTATACCAAAAACGGTACCTTGGATAATGCATTAAGACGCGAGCGTTTGGCCAGGCCATCGGACCTTGCTCAGAATCAGCCCTGGTGCTAAAAATCATGATGAAGAATGTATGTTGCAAATGTCCAAATGGCTGGTGGTATGGGCTATTGCTGCTGTTGATTATGCAAACAGGCTATCTGGCCGCTGAAGAGAACAAGACCGTTCGAACCGTGGAGGATACAGCGGTTGTCGGTACGATCGGTTATGCGCAAGAGCGTTTTAAACCTGCGCCGGTCTATAACGGCCCAACACGGTCAGGCAAGGAAGTGTATGAATACAGTTGCGCAACCTGTCATGACCGTACTACCCAGGGTGCGCCGTTGCCCGATGATGATGTTGAGTGGGGCATGCGTGCGCGTAAAGGTATCGACGTGTTACTGAAACATGTCAAGGAAGGCTATAAAGACCTAATGCCGGAAATGGGTGGATGCCGCAATTGTACCGATGAAGAATTGCTGGCCAGTATTCTCTATATTATGGAAACCAGCGGCATAATAATCCCAGAAATGCGTGAGGATTAATCCCTGCATACTTATGGCACCAGCGTCAATCTTTTGTCAACTTTACCCGGTAAAAAGGGTGTCGGTCTGCCCGACACCCAGTTAGCATGGCCACTGCCGTAATACGGTGAGAGTGGATGCCCACTCTGACCGCCCGGCATATCAAAATAGCCATCCTCTTCTTTTCCCGGAGCCACGACAGAGCGTTGTGAAGCACCAAAATTCGGTGTTTGAATGCGCGGCATATGCACATCGCCGGGTAGCGGGTCGGCTGGCATATCCAGATAGTTGGCAATCCATTTTGGCATACGCTGACTCAGTGGATGCCGGATATGCGCCGCATTGTCTTCGCCCCATGTGCGGACAGTGATATCACCGGGTTGATTTTGCAACGTTGCAATGGTCTGGCGAATACAGTGCAAGAGAAAATCGTCCCAGCTCTCGTGGTTTGCGGGCAACAGATGCAAAGGCTGCTTTTCAATGAGTTGCCATGCCGCATGTTCGATCTGACTCAAACGCGGCAGTTCGAATGATGGATGACGCTGCTTGATCTCGGCAGTCAATGCAATCAACAGCGATTGAATGACTTCCTGCCGGAAACCGCGTACAACCCGGTATGCCACCGAATCAGCCGCTGCGTGGCCGTCCCAGTTTTCCAGAACCTGTTCCAGGTGTTTAACGGTGTCAGTTTTTTCTGCCCGACTTAGATTGTTGGACAATAATGCATGCCAGCGCGTAAAGAACACAGCACGGTGATCGAGTTGAATTGAGAATAAATTGTCAACGGTAAATTGTTCCAGCGTATATAGATTGTCGCGTATCTGTTTGGATCGTGCACCAAGATCGTAGCCGCCGTCGCCAATTGTTTTTACACTTTCCGCGTCAACGATGCGTGCGTTCGCAGTCCACAAACGTCCGTTCTCTGGATTGCGGATCAACGGGTAGTCGGCAGGGTCCAGCCAGCCTTGCCATCCGGTATCGGGTGTGGTCCAGTCTGACGGTAATCTTGGATCGAAATTGTTCGACCGCACCGGGATGCGCCCGGCAATCGTCCAGAGTATATTGCCCTGTTTGTCGCCGACGACAAAGTTTTGCGCTGGAATACCGGTTTGCTGTGCAATTATAGCCGCTTCATCAACTGTCTGCGCATGTTCGAGTTCGACCAGGTTCAGATTGATGCCGCCAGGCCGAAATGCCGTCCACACCATGGCCAACGGCACACCGTCATGATCGTGCGCGACAATTGGTCCCCATTCGGTCTCGTGCACAGTTATCTGTTGAGCGGGTGCATTGCGGATCTGAATAGTTTCCTGGAAGCTTTGAATGGATTGCCAGCCTGACGTGCCAAGATAGCGTGTTTGATCGTCAGAGTCGAGTGTAATACGTACCCAGTCGATAAAATCGCCGTAACTGTTGGTAAAACTCCAGGCAATATGGCGGTTTGATCCGATAACAATGGCGGGTACGCCAGGCAGGGTGATGCCGGTGATATCGGTTTTATGCGCCGGATCTGGGTTGATTTCATTTTCGGTGATCAGCCGCGTACGGAACCATAGATTCGGTACGCGCAATATCAAGTGCATGTCGTTGGCGACCAGGGCTGCGCCATTTGTTGCCGCAGCCAAGGCGCCTGAAACTGCGAAACTGTTACTTCCCGGCATCGATTCATCGAAGTCGAACTGGTGTGCAAACAGCGAAGCATCCCGCTTGCGCAGATCGAATTCATTGACTGTGGGTAGTGGCGGCCATTCAAGCGGTTCGCCGATGAGAGGGTCATCCCATGTCCCGCCACTGGCCGTTAAAAATTTAAACAAAGCATCCGGCAGTTCGGCATGTAAAAATGACAATCCCAGTTCGCGTTTGCCGCTATGTTCGTTGAGTGTGATAAACATCGAAAAAATTACCAGCAGGGTATCTTCCTCCAGCCATTCAACAGGCTGGGCGCGGGTGAGCAGATAAGGGTAGGGGCGAACTGTTAATGCATCAAGTCCTGCATTGACACCGGTACGATAAGCCGCGAGCAGTTGCCGCTGATTATCCGGCAGTTGTTGAACGATTTCCCGGGCACGGGTGCGCATACGGTATTTGCGGACTTCCATATCCAGCGCCAACGCGCCTTCACCGAAGATTTCGGCCAGTTCGCCCGCTGCCTGGCGGCGCATTAAATCCATTTCAAAAAAACGTTCCTGCGCATGGACAAAACCGAGTGCTTTGCTGACATCCATCCGGTTCTGTCCTGTAATCGTCACGCTGCCGAGCGCATCGCGCGATACGCTAACGGGTGCGACAAGGCCTGATAAGCGCGCCTCGCCGTCATATTGTGGCAGACTGGCGAGCAATAGCATCGACAAAAGAATAACAAGCAACAGACTCGCGCAAAACAATACAAAAACTGATCGTCGCAAAAATTTAATAAAGGGCATCTCTAAAAATCCATATTTCGTCACAATACGTCGTTGTTTACAAAAAATGTTTCCTTACATATTAATTATATGCTGCGTCAATATTTTTTGCTGTCAACAAGAAATGGCCTCGTTTCGTTTAAAACTCTGAATTTTTAGAGGTGTCCTAAGTTTAACCATTGTCAATGAATATCAGTGTTGCTCAGTATGGATTAGGCGTCAACTTTGCCGAAAAGTTGTCGTGCCGCTTGTTTCGGCGCATTTTATCCGCATTGAAATGTTGGTCGAATTTCATGTCAGAAAACAGAATAGTGTATGGAAATTTGAGCGTTAATCTGTATCGTGCCCTTTTACCGTAATTTTGTGGTTGAGGTTCTTAATAACATTAAAAAACAGGTTGTTTTTGCCGAAATAGTAACCAGGATTTTGCTTTATTCTAAGGCAGGGTGAAGATATTTAAAATACTATGGAATTTCGTTTTTTTTTCGATCAACAATACCGTTCAAAAACCGTTCAACAAGGTTCCCAGTAGCTGAAAACCAGACTGTTGCAGATCACAAATAAATGCGCGCGATAAGTTAACCAATGGAAAACAGTTCTGGTTGCATAAAAAAACTGCAACGTGCATTCACATTAATCGAGCTCATGGTCGTCGTAGCCATTATCGGTGTTCTGGCCACGATCTCCATGCCGATGTACAGCGACTATATTGATCGCGCCCGGGCGGCGCAGGCAATCCAGGATATTGGTGCGATTTCAAAACAGATTACAGTCTATTCGTATTTCAATGGAGGACGATATCCCGGTTCGTTGGCCGAAATTGGTTTGGGCGGGATGCTCGATCCCTGGGGTAATCCTTACCAATATTTGAATTTGTCCGATCCGAACTTGAAAGGTAAAGGCAAGGCCCGTAAAGATCATAATCTGGTGCCGATTAATTCGGACTATGATCTTTTTAGTATGGGTAAAGACGGTGCAAGCGCGTCGCCGTTAACTGCAAATGCCAGTCGCGACGATATTGTACGTGCCAATAACGGCCGCTTTGTCGGCCGTGCTAAAGATTATTAGCATATCTCATGAAACCAGATAAGAAAATTCTTCACAGTAAGGTCGCTCGTAGAATGTTGTTGTTTTTTGTCCTGTCGACGTTCATACCGGTTTCTTTTCTGGCGTATCTGTCATATTCGGAATCCAATGACCTGTTGCTGCAAAAAGCGCATCACCAACTTGCCGCAGCCAGCGATAGTTACAATAAAGTGATTTACGAGCGCCTGGTACTAGCTGAACAGCAACTACATGCTGTGGGATTGCAGCTATCCAATCGATCTTTTTCCAAGGTGCATGACAGACAATTGGGGCAAAGCATCCGCAACCTCACGCTTTTTCTGCCAGAAGACAATGAAGGCAATTCAATAGCGCTGTTGGGTGAATTGCAGCAAATTAATCCGCTGAGTGCAGCAGAACTCAGGCATCTTGCCACCGGGTTGCCGCTATTAAAAACGCAGTTCAATGGCGTTGAGCGCAAGATATTAATTCTGGTTGCGTTGGCTGCTGCAGCGCCGCAACACGGTATCTTAATTGCGGATATCATGCCGGAATATCTCTGGGGGGATGAAGAATCCCTGCCGCTCCACCTGGGGCTTTGCGTTACGAACGAAAATTACAAAACATTGTTTTGCGCGCATCAGTCTGAACCAGTAGTGATCGAACAACCATTGGAACAGGCGGCGCAGCATGCAAAAGGCGGGTTTGACTGGAAACAGGGCGATGCACACTATATTGCCAATTATCATGAAATTTTTCTAGAACCGCATTTTCTAACGCCGCGCTGGCTGGTCGTTGCAATGCAGCCCGAAACAGATGCACTCGGCAGCCTGTCAAGATTTAATACCATACTCTGGGGCAGCGCGATTCTTTCAATACTGGTCATTTTATTATTCAGCATGATACAGATCAGGCGTGTTCTGGTGCCGCTGGAGAAACTGATTGATGGAACGCGCAGGCTTGGCAATCGTGATTTCGCCACCCAGGTGGATGTGATCAGTGCCGATGAATTTGGCGAACTGGCGACTTCTTTCAATAAAATGACCGCGCAATTGGGTGTGCAATTTAAAACAATGACCGCGTTGTCGCTGATTGATCGGGAAATACTGTCCGGGCTCGATATCGACAAAATTGTGCGGTATGTGCTGGCGCATTTACATGGCATGATCAGGGCGGATTTTTCTGCGGTTTCTGTATTTGATCAGGATGCGCCCGAGAAAGCAGCTATGTACCTGCTGGATGTGAGGCAGAAACGCATCTGCACGCTGTGCGATATTTCAAGCCATATGCATCAATTGTTGCAGGTCGGTTCCAAAGGTGTCTGGATTGACCGTCAGGCTATCGGCAAGCTCGATCTGAACCAGAAAATCGAGCCCGTTTTGAAGCGTCTGAACCGCTTGTTTATTTTACCGCTGAGCTGGAAAGCTCAAATGGTCGGTTATATTTCACTGGGATTCAAAGTTCCCGTCAACTGGAGCCGGGAGGATACACAGCGCATCCATGATTTTGCCGACAGAGTGGCCGTTGCGCTGTTCACCAAAAACCGGGAAGAATTATTGTTGCGGCAAGCGCGTATCGATGCATTGACGGAATTACCGAACCGTTTCCTTTTTATGGAGCAGCTGCACAAAGAAATCGCACAGAATCAGCGTAGCGAACGCAGGCTGGCTGTACTGTATATCGATTTGGACCGGTTTAAAATGGTCAATGACAGCTACGGGCATTCGGTTGGCGATGAACTGCTACGTGAAGCCGGAGAACGGTTGCACGGTTGCATTTATGAAGGCGACACGGTGGCGCGGTTCGGAGGAGACGAATTTGCCATTATCATCAGCGAACTGGATTCGGAGCAGTCCGCGCAGTCTGTCGCCGAGAAAATCATTGCCGTTCTGGGCAAACCGTTTATTTTCAACAACGAAAAAAATGTACTCGCCGCCAGTATCGGTATCGCTATTTATCCGCAGGATGGCGAGTCGATTGCCGACCTGATGCGTAACGCCGATATCGCCATGTATCGCGCCAAGGAAAAAGGCGGCAATCAGTATATTTTCTTTGAAGAAAGCATGAATGTGGAAGTTAACAAACGTGCTGCCATCGAACGTGAATTGCGCAATGCTATTGTCGAGGGCCAATTCGTTTTGTATTACCAGCCGCAGGTTGAGCCAAAATCCGGATTGGTGCAGGGTGTTGAAACACTGGTGCGCTGGAATCATCCGGAAATGGGATTTGTGTCTCCGGGTGATTTCATTCCGGTTGCTGAAAATACAGGATTAATCGTCGATATCGGGCGTATCATATTGAGCGATGCCTGCACGCAATTTCGTCAATGGCTGAATGCGGGAGTTCAACTGGACTATATCGCGGTGAATGTTTCGGTTAAACAATTCCGGCAATCCGATTTTTTCCAGATGGTTGAACATGTGCTTGCGGTGAATGCGATTCCGCCCCATTGCCTGGAACTTGAAATAACCGAAAGCGTCCTGATGGAAGATACCGAAGTCGTGGTGGCAATGCTTCAAAGGCTCAAGAATCTCGGTGTGCAGTTGTCCATAGACGATTTCGGCACGGGTTATTCATCGATGTCCTATCTGGAACAATTGCCGTTTGATACCATAAAAATCGATATGTCTTTTGTACGTAAAATTCAGGAAAACGGTGAGGGTGGCGCCATCGCTGCGACCATTGCTGCCATGGCGCATGCACTCAATAAAAAGATTGTTGCTGAGGGTGTCGAGATACAGGCGCAGCTCGAATTTCTGTCCAAATGTGATTGTGAGCTGATTCAAGGCTATTATTACAGCCGTCCGTTACCGGCTGATGAACTGGCAGCCTTTGTCAAAAACAATCACGCAACGGCCAAGGATACTTTTTCCCAACAGCAATCATTGCGTGCAATCCCTACAGCCGCGCATTCAGACATGCACGTTCAATGCTGATGCCAGTATATTCTTCGCATCTTGCGGCAGCATTGGAACTATCCTTTTGCTGCCGTTGATTTTTCATTCTTGACAACTGCTGCGACGGTAAAAATAGCGCCTGGCATTTGCGGGCATTTTTTTTGAACGGCATGCTACACTCAAAAGGTTAAATTGAGAACTGCAGGAGCTTGCCGTGAAGAATATGAAATCATTCGTGTTGTCGGTTTGTTTTATTGTATTGTTGACAGCTTGCGCCACCGTTTCCGATCAGGCTGTGACGGAAGATGACAGAATTCATGTCACCATCCTGCATTTTAATGACATTTACGAAATCACGCCGGTCAGCGGCGGCAGGGAAGGCGGTATTGCGCGGGTGGCAACGTTACGCAATCAGTTGCTGGTACGCAATCCGAATACCATCACTTTGCTGGGCGGCGATTTGTTCAGTCCGTCCGCAATCGGCACCGCCGAATATCAGGGCGACCGGCTGGCCGGGCGGCAAATGGTCGATGTGTTGAACCATTTCGGGTTGGACTACGCCACATTTGGTAATCATGAATTTGATTTGAAAGAAAACCAGTTCCGCCAGCGCATGCAGGAAGCCCGATTTACCTGGGTGTCGAGCAATGTGTTCGATATCAATGGCCAGTCGTATGACGGCGTGCGGCAAAATCTCGTTGTTCCTTTTACAAATCCCAAGAACGGCAAAACGTTCAAAATCGGCCTGTTCGGCCTGACGTTGTCAGCAAACAAAGCGGCCTATGTGCGTTATACCGACCCGTTGGCGGTGGCGGGCCAGCAGGTTGCGCAATTGTCCGGGCAGGCTGATTTTATTGTCGCGTTGACGCATCAATCGATCGCCGATGACGTTGCACTGGTGCAGCAAAACCCGCAGGTCGGGCTGGTGCTTGGCGGGCACGAACATATCAACTATCAGCGTTGGCGTGGCAGCCGTTTTGCGCCGATCTTGAAAGGCGACGCCAATGTGCGTTCGGTGTATGTCGTCGATCTGTATTTCGACCCGGCAACCGGTCAGACCGAAGTCAAACCCCGGTTTGTGCCGATTGATGAGCGGCTCGAAGAAGATCCTGCGGTAAAAACCGTCGTCGACCAGTGGGTGGCGATTGCATTTGACGCTTTTCGGCAACAGGGCTTTGAACCGGAAAAGGTGGTAACCACGATCACCGAGCCGCTCGATGGCCTCGAATCCAGCGTGCGCAGCTCACAGACCAACCTGACCCGGCTGATCGCCGACAGCATGATGACGGCTTATCCCGATGCCGATTTGTCGCTTTATAACAGCGGCGCCATTCGTATCGACGATACCCTGCCGCCGGGAAAAATTACCGTCTACGATATTATCCGTATCTTGCCGTTCGGCGGCCAAGTACAACTGGCGACAATCAAAGGCAGCCTGTTGACCAGAGTCCTCGATCAGGGGTTGGCAAACAAGGATTCCGGCGGTTTCCTGCAATCGGCCAATACACAACGGCAAAACGGCGTCTGGCTGGTCAACGGCAAGCTGATAGACGCTTCCAAAACCTACCGGCTGGCAATAAACGATTTTCTGGCGTCCGGCCGGGAACGTGGACTGGATGACCTGAAACCCGGCAACCCGGATTTCACGATTATTCAATCGGGGGAAGGGCAAGCGTATGACATGCGGCAGTTGTTGATTGATGCGTTGGCGGGTTCAAAATGATGGTTGACTGGTGATAGATGAGTTTGGTGGATGGCGTTTCACTTATCTACAACCTGCAATCAATCCATGTTTTACAATTTGCAAAAATATGGGTTGAAATTTAGGTCAACCACCCATCAATCATTTAATGCACGAAGGATTGAAACTATATGCATAGTTAGCTAATATGTTATGCATTATTCAGGGGTTAAAATATGCGTACTACAATTGATTTGCCAGAGGATTTATTGGACGAGGCAATGAAGTTGACACAAACGCGCACTAAAACGGGTGTTATTGTGTTGGCGCTGGAAGAATTGATTCAAAAATCAAAGATTAGGAATCTCAAGCGGTATAAAGGAAAAATTGATCTGGATATTGATCTCGATACCTTGCGGAATCGTGGTTAATGCAGGTTCTGGTTGATACGTCAATATGGATTGATTATTTCCGCAGTGGCGAGCATTCTGCACCACTGGATAATCTGATTGATGAAAATCTGCTTGTTATTAATGACATTATCCTGGCTGAACTCGTTCCTTATTTGAGGATCAAGAAGCAAATCGCTGTTATTCAATTACTCCATGAAATTAAACAGATTCCATTGACTATCGATTGGGAAGAAATCATTGAGTATCAGGTGAAGTGTCTGAAGGCTGGTGCAAATGGCGTGGGGATTCCTGATTTGATCATCGCCCAGAATGCAACGGACAATGATTGCTTGGTTTATTCATTGGATAAGCATTTCAGTTTGTTAAGCCGGGTAATGAAACTCGGCCTTTATCAGAAATAAGTCAGCGCTGATTGGGCCGGGGTTATGGAAAAACCCCATAACCCCATAACCCCATAACCCCATAACCCCATAACCCCATAACCCGACTCGGTTGGTTATTTCCGTACTTTCATTTCAAAGCATTCAATTCCCAGTGATGCGTTGATTTTTATGGTTTATTCACGCTTTACAATAGGCAGGGCAGCCTTCATCATATTGGGATTGTTTTACCTGATAACGCTTGATCTTCAAATGGGAGTAAATGATGGAAATAACGACGATTGTGATACTGGTTGTGTTGGCGATGATGTTTTTTTATGTTATCGCGATTTTCAATAATCTGGTGACCAAGCGTAATCGCTACAAAAACGCGTTCGCCCAGATTGAAGTCCAGTTGAAGCGCCGTTATGATTTGATTCCCAATCTGATTGAAACCGCCAAAGGCTACCTGAAGCATGAACGGGAAACGCTGGAAGCGGTGATTGCCGCGCGTAATGTGGCTGCCAATAATCTGGCGGCGGCGGCTTCGGATCCGACCAATGCCCGGGCGATGCGCGAACTGATCGGCGCCGAAGGTCAACTGGCTGGTGCAATGGGTAAATTCAACGTGGTGCTGGAGGCTTATCCCGAACTTAAGGCCAATCAGAACATGATGCAGTTGAGCGAAGAACTCGTCAGCACGGAAAACAAGGTGTCGTTTGCCCGTCAGGCGTTTAACGATCAGGTGATGGACTATAACACGTACAAGCAGTCTTTCCCGCCGGTGGTTTTTGCCGGTATGTTCGGTCATCGCGCGGATGCGTCATTGCTGGAATTTGAGGACAGCGCCCAGATTCAGGTTGCGCCCAAAGTTTCCTTCTGATATCAGGTCATGAATTTCTTTGAATTGCAGGCGCGTGCGCGGCAGAGCACGACCCGTCTAGTGGTATTGTTCATGCTGGCGGTGTTTACGCTGATTATCCTGACCAACCTGCTGGTGATGTTTGTGTTTGGTTTTTTCAATCTTCAGTTCCTGACGCTGGAATCATTTTTTCAGCAATTTGACTGGAACCTGTTTTTGAAGGTTGGCGTGGGCGTCATCGCGATTGTTATATTTGGCAGTTTATACAAAATAAACAGTCTCGGCGGCAGCGGTGAAAAAATCGCTGAAATGATGGGGGCGGAACTGATTGTCAACGGCAGCGGGGACGTGTACAAACAGCGCGTGCTGAATGTGGTGGAAGAAATGGCTATTGCATCCGGCACGCCGGTGCCGCTGGTTTATCTGTTGCATGAAGACGGTATTAATGCATTTGCCGCCGGAGACTCGCCCAGTAACGCCGTCATTGGCGTCACCCGTGGCGCCATTGAGAAATTAAACCGGGATGAGTTGCAAGGCGTGATTGCGCATGAGTTCAGTCATATTTTAAATGGCGATATGAATTTGAATCTCCAGTTGATCGGCATTTTGCACGGCATTATGGTGCTCGGTCTGATTGGTGAATATTTGTTGCGTTCAGACGGACGCTCCAGAAATTCCAGAAATGTCGGCGGCGCTGTAATGCTGGGCCTGGGACTAATGGCGATTGGCTATGGCGGCACATTATTTGGCAATCTGATCAAAGCCTCGGTTAACCGCCAGCGCGAATACCTGGCAGACGCTTCGGCGGTGCAGTTTACCCGTAATCCGGGCGGCATAGCCGGTGCGCTCAAGCGTATCGGCAGCGATGCCGCCGGTTCCACATTGTTAAACCCGAATGGCGCGGAAATCAGCCATGCGCTTTTTGGCGACGGTATCAGGCATACAGTAACCAGCCTGCTTGCCACCCATCCGCCACTGGAGCAACGCATTCGTCAGATTGAACCCAATTGGAACGGGAAGTTTGATGTCCCTGCTATTGAGGAATCCCAACTGAGTGAAGACTTTTCAAGTCATGATTCACAGCCCAAAGCAGCAGGGTTAATGGCCGGTGCTGCAGCAATGATGGCAGGCGGCGCATTCGTAAACCGTATCGGCCAGTTAAACGATGCACAAATCAACTACGCGCACCTGGTGCTCAACGAACTGCCTGCCGAAATCAAGCAGGCCGCGCATGATCCATTTGCCGCGCGGGCCTTGATTTACTTTATGGTGTTGGATAATGCGCCGGCCATGCGTCAGCAGCAGTTACAGCATCTGGAAACAGCGGCGGACGATGGCGTGTATGCAGAAACTGTTAAGCTGGTTAAGCAGTTTGCCAAACTGGAACTGGCGCATCGATTGCCGGTACTGGACATTGCGCTGTCGACGTTGCGTCAGTTGTCAAAGCGGCAGTATCTGCTGTTCAAAGAGAATCTCAATGTGCTGGTGAAAATGGATAACAGAATTCATCTGTTTGAATGGACAGTGCAGCAGATTATATTTCACCACCTGGATATTGCATTTGAGGAAAAAAAGCAACAAACGGGGCAATTGATGCTGGCGCAGACACGGCAGGCCTGTGCCGTGGTTTTGTCTTTATTGGTCCATGCCGGGAAACCGCAAAGTGTGAGCAAGGAGCATGCTTTTTCTGCAGCCAGGGAAAAACTGGATGGTCTGGATATTGCATTGTTACCCACTAACGTATTGAAACTGGAACATGTCAGTACTGCACTGGATCAATTGGCCCGGTTGGCTCCACTTAAAAAACCGTTGTTGCTGAAGGCTTTTGCGCAGGCGATTGTGGCGGATCAGCAGGTGTCCGCCGCCGAGGCCGAACTGTTTCGTGCAATTGCCGATTTGATTGATTGTCCCATGCCGCCGCTGGTTGTTTGACAGGATTCGTTACGTTGAAAATCCGTTGAGTGGGTCAGTGGTGTATCATTTGGCAATTTGACCACCAAAGTAACATCCACCGTGATTTGAATGCCATGCATGAACCACAACCCGATGCCGCAAACAGTAAACAATGGCAATTCTGGATCGACCGCGGCGGAACGTTTACCGATATTGTTGCGCGTTCTTCAGATGGCGGTCTGGTTACCCGCAAGCTGCTGTCGGAAAACCCCGAACACTACCCTGACGCAGCTCTGGAAGGTATACGTCGGATCTTGGGTGTTGAGTCAAATACAGGGATACCGGCGCATTGCATTGATCATGTCAAAATGGGTACGACTATTGCCACCAACGCTTTACTCGAACGCAAGGGCGAGCGGGTTGTGCTGGTGATTACCCAAGGGTTTGCCGATGCACTGCGCATCGGCTACCAGAACCGTCCGCGGTTGTTTGATCTGGAAATTCAATTGCCGGAAATGCTGTACGAAACGGTGATTGAGGCAAAGGAGCGGGTGGGTGCGGATGGCGAAGTGATCGAGAAACTCGACGAAACGGCATTGGCTGCCGAATTAAGCCGCGTCTATCAGCATGGCACTCGGGCGGTGGCAATTGTGTTCATGCATGGTTACCGTTTTCATGCGCATGAGTTAGCCGCAGCACGGGTCGCCGGGAAAATCGGTTTTAAGCAGATTTCCGTCAGTCATCAGGTGAGTCCGCTCATCAAGCTCGTTTCACGTGGCGATACCACGGTAATGGATGCTTATCTGTCACCGATATTAAGGCGTTATATCGATCAAATTGCCGCAGTACTGGGTGATACGCAGTTGCTGTTTATGCAATCGAGTGGCGGTCTCACACAGGCCGACCGGTTTCAGGGCAAGGACAGTATGCTATCCGGTCCGGCGGGCGGTGTGGTCGGCATGGCGCGCACGGCAGTGCAGGCGGGTTTTGACAAGGTTATCGGTTTTGACATGGGTGGCACGTCGACCGATGTCAGTCATTATGACGGTGACTTTGAACGTATTTACGATGGTCATGTGGCTGGTGTTCGCATTCGTGCGCCGATGATGGCGATTCATACCGTTGCTGCGGGTGGCGGTTCGATTCTTCATTTTGACGGCAGCCGCTTTCGTGTCGGGCCCGACAGTGCGGGTGCGAACCCGGGCCCGGCCTGCTACCGGCGTGGCGGGCCGCTGACAGTGACTGACTGCAATGTCATGCTCGGCAAAATTCAGCCGGGTTTCTTTCCGCAGATTTTCGGACCGCAAGCCAACGCGCCGTTGGATGCCGCGATGGTCAAAGAACAGTTTTCACGTCTGGCTGGCGAAGTGTCCGCGGCCAGCGGAAGAAACTATACGCCCGAACAGGTGGCCGAGGGTTTTCTGCATATCGCGGTGGAGAACATGGCCAATGCAATCAAAAAAATCTCGGTCGAGAAAGGTCATGACATTACCCGCTACGTGCTTAACGGCTTTGGCGGCGCAGCGGGACAGCACGTTTGTCTGGTCGCCGATGCGCTGGGCATGGAATCGATCATAATTCATCCGCTGGCGGGGGTATTGTCGGCGTATGGTATGGGGCTTGCTGATATTTCCGCCATTCAAACTGCTACGGTTGAAGCGCCGCTCGATTTGCAGACACTGCAAAGAGTTAATCAGAAACTGGACAAAATGGCGCAGGTTGCACAACAGAAAGTTGCCAGCCAGGGTATTGCATCGGATCAGATTACACTCGTCAAAACAATCGATTTGCGTTATCCGGGTACCGTTACTGCGTTGACAGTGACGCTTGCGCCACTCGAGCAATTGCAAACGGATTTCTCTGAATTGCATCAGCGCCAGTTTGGTTATGTTCAGCCGGATGGCGCTCTGGTGATTGCCTCGGTATCGGTGGAAGCCGTCGGCAAGACCGGCGGTACTGTTGCAGGCATCGTTAATCTGGGCAGCATCGAAACCATACGGCACGAAAAACTGCGGGCGGTCGCTATAGTCCCCATGACCAGCGGCGGGAAACAACATGCCGCACCGGTTTATGCGAGCAATCAGTTGCATGCGGGTGACCGTATTCAAGGCCCGGCGATTATCAGCAACGCCAACGCCACGATTGTTGTTGAACCGGGCTGGCAGGCGTATTGTCAGTCCAACGGCGAGTTGCTGCTCACGCGCCATCAACTCCGGCCAAAACGTGAAAGCATCGGTACAAACGCCGATCCGGTGATGCTCGAAGTATTCAATAATCTGTTTATGTCTATCGCCGAGCAGATGGGCGCGACCCTGGCCAATACGGCTTCGTCGGTCAATATCAAGGAACGGCTTGATTTTTCGTGCGCCGTGTTTGACCGTTACGGCAATCTGGTTGCCAACGCACCGCATATGCCGGTGCATCTGGGCAGTATGGGGGAGAGCGTCAAGGCCGTCATTGAAGGCCATGCTGACATGAAACCGGGCAGTGTATACGCGATTAATGCCCCGTATAACGGCGGCACGCATTTGCCGGATGTGACTGTGGTCACGCCGGTATTCGATGATCAACGCGGCCAGATCATTTTTTATATCGCTTCGCGTGGTCATCATGCCGATCTCGGCGGTATGACACCGGGTTCCATGCCACCCAACAGCACTACAGTGGAGGAAGAAGGCATCCTGTTTGACAATATCCGGATTGTGCACAACTACACACTGCTGGATGAAGAAATTCGTCAATTATTGATGCGTGGTCCGTACCCGGCGCGCAATCCCGACCAGAATATCGCCGATCTCGGCGCGCAGATTGCCGCCAATGAAAAAGGGGTACAGGAACTCAGGCGCATGGTCGATCACTTCGGCTTGAACGTGGTCGAAGCCTATATGCAGCATGTGCAGGACAACGCCGAGGAAACCGTGCGCCGCGTGCTCGATGTATTGTCCGACGGTGAGTTTGCCTATGAAATGGACGATGGCGCTATTATTCGGGTTGCGATTCGTATCGACAAACAGGCGCGCAAAGCTGTGGTCGACTTTACCGGGACTTCCGATCAGCGCCCCAATAATTTCAACGCGCCGCTGCCCGTTTGCCGGGCAGCCGTATTATATGTATTCCGCACACTGGTCAAAGACGACATCCCGCTCAACGCAGGTTGTTTGAAGCCAATCGAAATCATTGTGCCCGAGGGTAGCATGCTCAATCCCCGGTATCCGGCAGCCGTAGTCGCCGGTAATGTGGAAACCAGCCAGTGTGTGACAGATGCCTTATATGGTGCGCTGGGTGTGATGGCTGCCGCGCAGGGCACGATGAACAACTTCACCTTTGGCAACGATACATATCAATACTACGAAACAATTTGTGGCGGCGCCGGCGCAGGGCTCGATTTCGACGGCCAGAGTGCAGTGCACACCCATATGACCAACTCGCGTCTAACTGATCCCGAAGTGCTCGAATCGCGTTATCCCGTCCGGCTGGAAAACTTTTCGATTCGCAGAAACTCCGGCGGCAGAGGAGAACATAACGGCGGCGACGGCGTCATCCGCCGAATTCGTTTTAATGCGGCCATGCATGCTGCAATTCTGTCCAACCATCGGCGTATTGCACCGTTTGGGTTGAATGGCGGTGAACCGGGGCAGTTGGGGCGAAATACTGTTGTGCGGAAAACCGACGAAGTTGAAAAATTGAGCGCTACGGCCAGCGTGCAACTTGAAACAGGCGATGCAATGGTGATTGAAACGCCTGGGGGTGGTGGGTACGGACGTGGCCGTTCGCTTTGACTGGGATGAATGCGGGCTCTAACAGGTATAAAGCAGTAAAATTTGGATAATTAATGCAGCCCGGGCTAAAAAATGCTATCCAATTCCTGGCGCAAAGATTCGGCTGTTTGAGCGGCATAAAGTGTTTTTACATGCTGTCCATTCGCGGAATAAAATACCAGTGCGGTTGCCATTAAACCGTTCGCATTGGCGAATGTCCGTCCTTCCGGCGTGTTAATGTCTGCAACGACCAACTCGAGGCGCGTCGCATAATCATTTCTGATTTGATTCATGACAACCATGGTCTCTCCGCTTTGCAGAATATTATCGTCATGAACCAGAACCAGTACTGGCGTTCCTTTCCCGATTAACGAAATATCCCCTGAAAAACCTTTCGGCAAAAGTGAAACCGCAAAAATAATAATCACCATGACCAAACCCAGCGTAATTAACTTTGGCAAGCGACTTGGTTTGGTTGCGGGTTTAATTGAATGTTGTCTTTGCATCGTGTTAGTCCATGAGTTATGGGCACCTCTAAAAATTCATAATTCTAAACAAGACGAGGCGAGAACAAAAAATTTTGACGCAGCATATGATTGATATGTAAGGAAACATTTTTTGTAAACAACGAAGTATTGTAACGAAGTATGAATTTTTAGAGGTGGCCTTATGAGTATTTATAAAATTTACCGGTAATAATAACCCATTTCATCAGTTTTTTCGTTTTAGCCGTTCGGCAGTAATGTTGCCTTCGGAATCCAGCCGGCCGTCGAAAGGCATGTAAAGGCGATAAGTATGTTAATCATAGTCGTGTATAAAAAATCAGGTCATGATTCAGGGCCATCCCGGCAGTTTGTTCTGCAAAGCGTGCGGCGACATCCTGAAATCTGATTGAATAAAAAAGGCCGGAATTATTTCTGAAGTACCTGCGCTTGATTTCCTGAAATTGTCAGTCAGGGAGACGCGAGAAACCCTGACTGACGGGCAATAACGAATACATATATATTCGTTATATCCTTTTTATAGATGAATTCCTGTTACTCAGGTTTACAAAGCGATCCTGACGATTACACACAAGTTAACTCTATTTTAAGAGCAGAATTACAATTTGGGAATGTGGCAAATTGTCGCAGGAAGAAAATAAAAAAACGCCGGGGGTTTAGCGCGTTGCTCAAGACAGAGGATTGCTAACCATTTGCAAGCAGCCAATGGATAAATTTAATTGCAAGCAAGGTTTCGGAGTTAATACTATTCGTATAAGGCGGTAAACAAAACGTTACCGCCTTAAATGTAAAGTCCTGTAATCAGTCAATTATTTCCAGGTTCACACGGGCTCTGCCTGCCTTGATAAAATCCAGTTCTTTTGCCGCGCTTTTACTGACGTCGATAATATTCTTGTTGCGGGTCGCCATCCGGTCATTGATTGTTACGATAACACTGCGATCATTTTCAAGATTGGTGACTTTGACACGGGTGCCGAATTTTATTTTTTTATGGGCTGCGGTGAGTTTGTTTTGATCGAAAATCTCATTGTTTGCAGTTTTTCTTCCCTGAAATACATCACTGTAATGCACTGCATAGCCAGTTTCTGCCAATGCTCCAGTTGAAACCAGCGACGCGATTAAAGCGCCTGTTATTAATACAGATCTAAAATTTATGTTCATTTCTTTCCTCATAAGTTAACGCTCGATATATTACCTGAGTAGCTATATTTTGTCAGATTAAAAATGTTACTCGGTAAAATCAAATAAGATTGCAAACAGGGCGCATCCATTAACCCTTCTGCTAACACAAAACCCGAAAAATAGGGGTGCGGCGAACATGGCCGTCTATATAACTGGCGCATACCGTTTGCGAGAAAATGGAAAGTTTTGTAAATTGCATCCAACAACGATTGGAGCTATTGTTCGCAAGAGCTGTATTGCTTGGTTATGAAAAATTCCGGACTATTTGGTGCGGTATAAACTCTGTGGTATTGCAAGCCGCGAATGCTTTGTGTATCTTGATTCGCGGCCTGGTATTTATTGCTTTTATCTGCTGGAAGGCTATCCTACGACACTCAGTAGCGGATCAAATCCGACTGCTCCGGTGAGCTCGATTTGAAGTGCATCGCCTCCAATTACACCTGCAGTGAACAGGCCGGATGTTTCATCGTAATAAAGCTGAGAATCAGTAAAAGCTTGATTGCCGGCAACAAATAAATCTGCATCAATTGCAGACAGGTCGATCCTGTCGCCTTCGGCATGGTTAAAATCGACGATTGCGTCAATTTCACCGCCAAAAGCACTGTCACTTAATTTCAGGTAGTAAAACGTGTCGGCATCTGCACCGCCTGCAAGTGTGTCGGCCCCAAATTCTCCATAAAGCGAGTCCCGGCCTGAACCACCATACAGATTGTCTTCTGTATAACCGAGTTCTTCATATCCGTTATCGCCATAAAGAACATCATCGCCAGCGCCACCGTAAAGCTGATCAATATGATGACCGCCATTTAACGTGTCGTTGCCATTGCCACCGGACAGTGTGTCGGCATCTGGCCCGCCATTCAATATATCGTCGCCATCACCGCCATCCAGGTAATCGTAGCCGTTATTACCATTCAGGATATCGTTGCCGTTGCCGCCATAAAAATAATCATTGCCTTCGTCCCAGGTACCTTCTAAAACATCATCTCCATCATCGCCATATGCACTGCCAACACCCAAACCATCTGTGCCGGCATAAAGTATGTCATTGCCATCGCCGCCATGAAGTTCTTCGTCACCGTATCCAGAGTTAAAGTCACCGTAAATAGTATCGTTACCGGCACCGCCGTACAGCCTGTCGTCCCCGTTTCCGCCGCGGATTGTGTCGTTTCCAATCCCGCCGTAAACGGTATCATTGCCGTTTTCGCCATATAGGTAGTCGGACCCGGCTCCTCCGTCGATATAATCATTGCCATCGCCACCATAAATAGAATCGTTTCCAGCAAAACCATATAACCAGTCGTTGCCACCGTACCCATAAATCCAGTCAATTGAAGAACTGCCGGTAAGAAAATTGTTGCTGTCGTTTCCTTTAATTGTTCTAAAAGTGGGCCAGATAAATATCGGATCAATTACTGGTAATGGTTTTAATTGAAAGTTACCCAGTTCTTTTGCGTTAAATGCTACGTTAATAGTGTTATCAAACATTCTAGTTCTCCAAAATTTTTCATGGAACCAGTTTATTCAATAACATTTAAAAAATATGTGACTAAACTAACATCAACACAACAAACAGGGGTCGTCCGTTTTTTTCACTTGTTTTTCTTGATGATCGGCTTGCTCCATTTTCGCCGACCCCGATTTTGTACCAAGGTGTCGAGATTATTTACAAAATGAAAGCATGAAAAACCGGTAATTTGATTAAGTTGTTGATATTTGGACGTAAAGTCTAAATCGGCATGATATTTGCTAGAGTATGATTATATTGTGTACATACAATATTTGATTCTTAAACCAATAATAAGAGGTAATATAAAATGATAAAAATAACCAAAAGTACCCTGGCAGCAATACCGTTGTTGATGAGCTCTTCTTTTGCTTCAGCCGTACTGGTTGATTCGGAACTATCACTGGTCATCGATGTGTCGGGTAGTGTCAGTGGCAGCGAATACAATCTGATGATGGATGGTTACGCTAATGCTTTTCGCGATCCCGTCGTCCAAAACAATATTCTGACCAACGGCACGAATGGTGCAATTGCCGTGAATGCGATTTTCTTTTCATCAAGTGCATTTACCACCAGCCTGGACTCTTATACCCTGTTGAATTCTGTGGCCAGTATTAATGCATTTGCCGATATACTGGACAATTTTGCACGTCCTGGCAGTGGCGGTACAACCATTTCAACCGGGATGAACAAATCGTTAGCCACGTTAATCGCGGATAACGGCTTTGAAAGCACTAATCTGATTATGGATGTCTCGGGGGATGGTACTTCAGGCACGACTGCTACTCAGGCAGCGCGTGACGCAGCTGCAGCTGCGGGCGTTACAGTCAACGGTATTACTATTGGTTCACAGTCTATTAATGATTTTTATAATAACAATGTAATTACCGGCGACGGATTCTCATTACATGCAACCGATTTTACTGCTTTTTCGGATGGTGTTAAGCAAAAATTGCGTATCGAAACACAGACAAATCCGGTGCCTGAGCCTGCTACATTGACGCTTCTGGGTTTAGGGCTGTTTTCGATCGCAGCAATGCGCCGCAGCCGTAAAAGCTGACAGCTCGATTGACTGAAATTGTGCGGAGGTAACCAAGAAGCTTTGCTTCGGCACATTCGAGTTTCGATGGTGTGGCATTGTGGGCAGCATATTTGCGTGGTCAAATATGTTGTCCCTGACCTTTTTCATTTTTTGTAACTACTTGCTCCTTGCTATAGTCTGCTCAGTCCCTATGTTTACATAAGTCCGTGGTACGAGTCGTTTGATTGCAATTCATAATCGAATATGCCATGATCAAAACTTAAGGAGGGTTTTATTATGGCAGCCTTTCTCAGCAGCAGGAATTTTCTCACCGGCTCAAACGGTGAAGCGCAATACCTTGAAAATGTTCTGAATGCCATTTTGGAACAGGATTACAAGGGTAGTTTTTTTACGATGCTCGCCCAATATCAGCGTGTTCTCGCTGATAACAATCAAAAACATGCCTGACCTGGCATTCATCAAAAGCTTGAAACATTGTTCAAATGTGGAAAAGCTGAAGTTCTTAGTGGTCCAATGATCGGTATTCCTGTTTCTATCCGGGATAGCGATTACTTCAGGAATACCGGTGAAACAGAAGTAAATGAACGTTCCATTATCGCCAATATGGAATGGATGGCAACGGCGTGGAATGCGACTTATGCGGATACCGGTTTGTGGATGGGCAAGACATTTGAACCTGTTTCACGTGATATTGTTGCTGAAAAAACAGACAATCATACGCAGATGGTCAATGCATTTAATCCCGAAACAACGCGTATTGGCCGCAATTACTTTCGTGAGCCGCCGGATCCAAATATTATCCAGGCGATTGGCCTTCCCGCGCTGACGCAATTATGGCATCTGAAAGACCGCCCGCTGAATCCCGCGACAGAAGGGTTTGATGGTCAGCTTTTACCTGAAAATCTGGCGAAGGAAAAAGCAATTCCCTACAGTAAAACGGGCGGGTATTTTCTCTGTAACCCGGGTCAATCAGTGGTGCCCGAAATGAACGGCAAGGCGGTGTACCAACTGAATTACCGCTGGCCTGAATTGAAGCCGAGTTATCCGATGACGCGTTTGATAGATGAAATCGTGCGTATTGATGACGGTATTTATCTCGGTCAGTTGGTTTTTGCGACACGTCATTACAGTCTTGGCAGCATAACACTGCCCAATGATGAGGTCATGTCGATCGGCGAGAATTACCCGGAACGCGGCCTCTGGGAGAAATTAAAACGCCTTGTTGGATTAGGGCAGCAGGATGACGCTCAGTATTACGGCTATCAAAATAATGGCTTCTTCTTGATGGTTGACCCTGATTACGCAAAAGCATTTTATGCGGATGAGGCTTTTCCGCAGTTGCGCCCACGCAAGGGTGAAATAGGTTTTCACGAGCTGGGCTATGATCAATCGGTCACGGCCGCTGATTTCCGCAAGCCGGCTGTAGCTGCTGAGCACAATAAGCAATGGCCGGAAATTTCCGATTGGGCCGTAGATTGGAAACAGAATCCGGGGTTGGCGCGTAAATTTACAACGTTTATCCTCGAAGCCTCGCCTTTGGGCGAGCAGGATGATTTTGTAGAAGACATGCGCATGGATGGGGAGTCCATACTGCAGATGCTGCAGCGCATCAGCCACGAGATTTCCGTACAAAGCAATCCACAGGATCAGCTAAAACATTTTGAAAAACTCAATGCCTTGTTTCGCCGTGGCGTAGCCCCGATTGTTAAAAACGGTTTATTTCAGGGCAGCGGTGAAAAGGGATATAACTGCCGCCTGGACAGTAAAGAAACAAACAACTGGTATGGCGAGCCTGCGCATACGACCGGATTTGACTACTATCATGGCGCCACGCTCAATCTGCACTGCGGGTTTGCGGAAACATTCATGCCGGATATGCATGATCGTTATGAGGATGCAGGGCTTTTCCCAAGTTCGCTGGCCAATATACTGGATAACCACTCCCTGCCCAATCTGCTTAATATGACATGGCACACTATTGGAAAATTTATTTTTCCATGGGCCGGCAAATGTTTTGAAAAGATTTCGGGGCGCAAACTGAGCATGCTGCTGGATGAAAGTAGTGATCTGGCTGATCGTTATCCTGAGCGTGTTCATGAACTCAAGTCTTTTTTGGCCAGCAGGCCGCATTATAGTCTTGTGGAAAAGAATAAAGCACACTTTTGGGATGCTGAAGGTGTTTATGCACAACATCTCAAGAGCGGCGCCTGGGATCGGGGTATGTCGGATGAGGATAAAGCATTCTGGGAACACGAGGCCGCGACGCATTGGGTTGACGGAAGCAATATTCAGGACAAACGCATTGTCGCCGCCGATCCGCTGATGCGCATTGTGGATATGAATTATCACGCTCCCGATGCTTCCCTGCTGGCGGCTGCGGCACAAGGACCGACGCCATTTGCACGACAGGGCTACATTTTTCTGGGTACCGATGACAGGGAATCGATTTTGGCGATGAACAACGGCGCCACAAAAAAGAAAACAGTTTTCCAGTTCCATTATCGTTTTCCAATGATAGGCGGGCCTACGCCGATTGGCTTCTGTCTCGATGAACTTGTTGAAATAGCAGACGGTCTTTATTTAGGACAGTTAATTTATTCGACGGCGTTGAGTGTGCCATTTCATTCTTCGGTTGATCCGGAGGCGTATAAATACCAGTTGTTTGGTTATTTCTTGCTACTCGATAACGCGTGGCAGCACCATAGACTGGCGATTGGATTGGATACGCTGCAATAATCAGACAGGAGGGACTGCACGATGCAAACAGCAAACCTGAATCGGGGCGGTATACAGATTGATCTTGAACATGGCACTGTGGGTGCCACGGTCTTGGATGACAGCATTGACAATTTCCCTATACCCAATGATTCCCCCGACAAAATAAAGACATTGAGTGATTTGACGCTGGGTCATATCAAACTCAGTGATTTTCCCGTGATTCAGTCGTGGCGTAATCAACTGTTTGATCCGGAATGGATACCTGAAGTCTGTGACGAATTGCCGCGTTTGCTCACCGAATTCGTTCGCAAGCCGGAAAATGAGACGTTACCCCCGACAACACGGCGCGCGCAGGCGTTGAAATATATATTCAGTCATAAAACACCGATAGTCAGAAAAACGGATTTATTGCCGGGGCAGACGACCACAAGCTTTGTCGGTCCGGTGGTGCATATGGATATGAGCGGTTACTGTATCTGGCCGGAACTGGAAACAATAGCAACAAGAGCGCAAAATCCTTTCAAAATCAAACCGGAAGTCGCTAAACGGTTAAATGAGGAAATTTTTCCTTTCTGGCTTGAGCGGCGCACGGTTCAGGAAGTGGCGCGTTATTCCGATTATGACACGGTTGATTACGCCAATGATCAAAGAGATACCGTTGATGGCGGCATGGTCGGCGATCAACCGTCTATTGATCCACCGTTAAAAAAGCGTGCCGGTGAAACGCCGAAATGTCAGGAACTGTTTGAACGTGTTGCGTTCTATCTGACCGACAAGGCAACCGCAGTTTCCCATACCACGCCGGACTTTGGCCGCGTATTAAAGTACGGTCTGGATGGATTGATTACACAGTTGCAGAAAGATATCGAAGATGCGGGAACGAGCGGGCTAACTGCGGCGCAACAGGAATTTGCCGAAGCGGTCATTACTGTTTATGAAGGCGTCAAGCAGTATGCAGCGCATCTTGCGGATGCGTCAGAACAGGTCGGAAATGTCGAATTGGCCAGAATTTGCCGCAAGATTCCGGCAAAACCCGCTGAAACGCTTGCAGAGGCATTGACAGCAGTCTGGATATGTTATCACCTCCTGCTGCAGGAAAATACCAACTTTGGTTTGTCTCCCGGACGGCTCGATCAGACTTTGAATGACTACTATTTGAACGACTGGCGGCAGCAACCGGATGAGGCGGCTAAGGCTGCCTATACCAGGCATGCGGTTGAATTAATGTGCCACTTCTTTTTGCGCTGTTCGGATCATGTACCCTTGTCTCCGGAAACGGCCGAAGTACTTTTTGCGGGCAGTGGATCAAATCAGGCGCTCACTGTGGGCGGCACCCATTATGTTGACGGAAAGACCGTGGATGCGGTCAATGATATGACTTATATCATTCTCAAAGCCACGGAAATGCTGTCCATACGCGATCCCAATGTTCATGCGCGTTATCATAAGGATGTTCACCATCGCGCAGCGGATGGCTCGCCGCTCGGGCCCGATCAAGTATCGTCCTATCTCAAACGTATTTGCCAGGTCAATCTGATTACCCGTGCAACTCCCGCCTTGCATGGTGATGTGCCGGTAATACACAGCATGGCGAACTATTATGCCCGTCATGACCATGTCACCATGGGCGAAGCCTTAACGGATGCACATGATTATGCATCCATCGGCTGCATTGAGCAAAATGCCGATCACAAGCATTATGGTCATACCGGGTCAACATTGCTGGTATTGCCGGCGGTACTTGAACTGGCCATGTTTGGCGGCAAGCACCGTAGTGACGGCATCGGTAAACATGATCCGAATCTATTCTACGGCAAACCGGACTATACGACACGGCCGCTCGGAGAAATGGATTCAATGGAGGAATTTATCGACAGCTTCCGTTTTCAACTGGATGAAATGGCGCGGCATTGCGTTCAGTTTAATAATTACCTCGGCCGCACGCTGGAAAAAGTGCGTCCATCGCCATTGTTGTCGGGGCTATTTGACGGGCCAACGAATATTCCGGACGGCCATGGCGCCAAATTCCGCGATGTGTCTTCCGGTGGCGCCAAATATAATTCTTCAGGCGTTGCCGTTATCGGGCTTGCAGATGTTATCGATTCGTTTTGTGTGATTGATGCACTGGTTTTCAGTGGCAAAATGACAGCTGATGAGTTGATCGCTGTTTTGGATGCAAATTTCGAGCCGCAACGGCTTCCAGTCAATGAGCGCCAGAATTTTCTCAGAACATTCATTGATCTGATTAAAAAACATTTTTCCAGCAGTACACAGCAGACACCCGTGGCACTGAAACCTGAGCGTCTGCAGGAATGCATGCAAATGATCCGGGTTGCGCCAAAATATGGCGCGGGTGTCGATGAGACGCCTGGCGGTATTTTTAATAACGCAATGGCGGTGAAATATACGCGCTTGCTGACCAAAATGATTCAGGATACTTTTTTCAAATATCGCACGCATCGCGGCGGGCGGTATTTAACAGGTTACTGGAGTATGACCAATCATGCCGGTTTTGGCTTGTTGTACAAGGCAACGCCAAATGGCCGTCATGACAACGCGCCTTTTGCCAGTGGCATTACGCCGTGTCCGGGTATTGTCAAGCCTAACGGCGAACCGGTTATGCTGCTGGATCATATGCTGTCAGTTGCCAGTGTTAACCCGGATACGGTGCTGAATGGATATACCTACAATCTCAGTCTGACGCCGCGTGGCAAAGACTATTTCAACGAAGATACGGATTTGTTCGCGACCCATATGAAAACATTCATGGATCAGGATGGAGTTCTGGTGCAGTTGTGTGTGACATCCATTGAAGATTTCATTGCTGCCGACAAAGCTGCGACGGCGGCAAGCGAAGCGGGTGCCGGGGAAGCAGAGCAGCAAGCATTGGCGCCTTATAAGGATTTGATGATACGTGTGGCGGGATATTCGGCGTATTATGTGACGCTGAGTCCGCAAATGCGGAAGGAAATAATCGATCGCGCCAATTTTGATATGAAAAGCGGTGTCGAACAGCACGCAACCCTTGAAAAAATAGGAGCCTGATATGCACGCGACGCTTCCTGCAATGCCGCAAGGCATACACACTATTTTGAAAACCGGTCTTCATTTGGGTGAGCGTAATGATGAACTGACCGGATTATTGAGCCGCGCGGAAGGCAAGATTCTTGCCAATGGTATGGCTGCACTGATTAAACTCGGTTTTGGCTTTTTGATTAGCGAGGGACTGAGTGACAGTAAAGCACAACAGGCGCAAGAATTTTTTCAGGAAAATTTTGTCATCAAGGATCCCTATGCACCCGGCGGTATTCGTTATTATCAGGGGAAAATCCTAATTCGTACGCGAAAACCGGCAGATGATATGAATGTGTTGATTCGTTTTTGTCCGGATCCGGCCGCGCTGTATATCGATACGCCCTTCGGTAAGCGGTTTAATCCCTGTGCAATTGTGGATACCGAGGTGTTGAGTGAATCAAAAGCGGATCGGATCGAACAGGATCCGGACAAAGTGGATCTGGTGATTCGGTTCAAGGATGCAAAAGCCATACTTGGACTGGCCGAACGCCCGGACGTCGATGTCGTGCAGTTGCTGCTTGAGAATCTGGTTCAAATTACGGGAAACTTTGGTCACATGTTTAAATTTGGTGCCATCGGTAAAAGCGTTCAGGCGCTGCTTATGGATGCAGATGAACGATAAAGGACTAATTTTCGATATCAAACGCGATAGCAGTGAGGATGGGCCGGGAATCCGCACGACTGTTTTTTTTAAGGGTTGTCCGCTTTCCTGTGTTTGGTGTCAGAATCCTGAAGGAAAAAAGTTTTTGCCGGAACCGGATGTGCATGGCGATGTGATTGGCACCTGGTACAGCGTCGATGAATTGATGTATCGTTTGCGCCAGGATAAGCCCTTTTTCATATCAACCGGCGGCGGTGTTACATTATCGGGCGGTGAGCCAACGTTACAGATGGATTTTGCCAGTCGCTTGTTGCAGGCATTAAAGCACGAAGCCATCCATACGGCGCTGGAAACAAGCGGTTTTTTCCAGTATCAAGCCTTTAAAGAGAAAATGTTGCCCTGGCTGGATTTGATTTATTTCGATATAAAGTTGATCGATGCAGTGGAGAGCAAACAGTACTGCGGACGGTCCAATCAGCGGATCCTCGAGAATTTTTCACGATTGATCGCGGAGGCCGGGATACCGGTCATTCCAAGAATTCCTTTGATTCCTGATATTACTGCAACGGAACAAAATCTTAAGGGTATTGCTGCGTTTCTTGACCGGCATGGTGTCAAATCATGTGAATTAATGCCCTACAATCCATTGTGGATCGGCAAGCTGGAGAAACTGGGAATAACGCCAGGTTATCAGCGATCCAGTTATATGACGCCGGCTGAGAGAAAAGCGTGTATCGACCATTTTGTCAAATAATCCGATGAAGCGATGAGACAGCACGATCGGACTTAAATTACGCCAGTAGAACCGGTGCTTGGTCCAGTCTAAATTCACTCAACCGAAAGTCAAAAATCTATCCGCTAAGCACTAGTTTTTTGAATTAACATCCATGCTGTCCTGATATTGCTGAAAATGCTCGTCGCTGCAGAAAAAATGTCCTTGAAAGCGAATCGCTTCTTCTTTGGGGATAAGTATCTTGCATTGATGGCATTCAACGATATCACCTTCGGCGGCAAGCGGACTCTTTTCGGAATAGGTGTCGCGTTGTTTGCGTTCTGTTGTTTTTTCCTCGGCTTTCTCTTCTTTTTTGACCGGTTCGGAATCGACCTCAGTGTCTGACCAGGTTGCTTTTTGATAATCCGCTTTCGGGTAATAGTCGTCTGAAATACTAATCTCCTCGCCCAGGAAGATATCTTTATAGCTCACGTAAATAGAAGCAAAAATAGTCGGTATCAGTATTACAAGGCCAGCACCATAGGGCATAAATGCAATCAGGCTGAAAATAATCAGCAGTATGCCATACAGCTGGAACGGTATTATATTTTTCAGGCAGGCGAAAAAGCTTATTTTCATTGCCGAAATGGGTTGAAGATTATGGAAAACAACCAGTAACGGCGAGAACCAGGCAGCCATCATCAATGGGATAGAGAGTAACAGGGCTATCAATGAGGCCGTCAGCATGTTGTCCATGACATGGATCAGTTCACTTTCGTCCACTCTTTTTCCGTAGAGCAACATATCCGTCATCTGGCTGCCGCCGATCATCATCACCAGGCCGATAATCAATACCTGACCGATGAGATAAATGCCGCCAACAGTAACGAGTGACGCGACATTGGTTTTAAATGCAACAAACAGATGAGCGATTTCCAGTTGTCTTTCCTGATCCTGCTCGCGGCATCCGATCATAATACCCGCCAGAAAAACCGGTGAGATCAGTGTAAATATAAATTGCCCGAGGATGGGGATTAAAGCGAGCGTCATGGCGATCAAGAGCAGGGTAAAGCAGACCAATACCCAAATCAGTGGCGCCTTGCGGAACATATGAAAGCCATTGGCGATCCAATGCCATCCATGTTTGGCGCTGACTTGATGAATTTCCATTGATGTTTCTCCAGTTGTTAAGTTCGATATGACGATTTTATGTGTACATTTATAGGCCGGAAAACCGGGTCAATTTCCTAGATCCAGCGCTGTTTCAATCTGAATTTATCGTTTGAATGATTAAACAACAACATCTTGAAGTCATCCGGATTTTTGGCGTGTGTGAGTTCTCCCGGGCGTGGCAAATGAAAATCATACAAACGGGAAATCCAGAACCGCAAAGCCCCGGCGCGCAGCATAACAGGCCAGGCATAGTACTCATCCGGTGTTAACGGCCGGACGCTGTGATAAGCCTTGAGTAAAGATAATGTGCGAGTTTCATCCAGCATTCTGTTTTCGGTAATGCACCAATCATTTATGACGATAGCCAAATCGTATAATAAACTATCGTTACAGGCGAAGTAAAAATCAATAACACCGCCAATATTATGGTCGGTGAAGAGAATATTGTCACGAAAGAGGTCGGCATGGATGACGCCTCTGGGAATATTCTGTGGTTGATGAGATAACTGGTAGTCCAGCTCATCATCAAGCAGCGATTGTTCTTCCTGATTGAGAAAAGGCTTTATTTTAAGTGCACTGGCCTGCCACCATTTTAATCCGCGTGGATTTTCCATTGTTGCGGAATAGCTTTGTCCGCATACATGCATTTTTGCCAGCATCATGCCGACTTGGGTGCAGTGCGTTTCGATGGGATTTATCAGAGATTTCCCCGGCAGGCATGTGACTATGGTTGCGGGTTTTCCGTTTAATACGCCAAATAATCGGTTGTCCAGCATGGGTACGGGGTTTGGACAAGGGATTTGCTGGCTTGAAAGATGCGCCATTAAATTCAGGTAGAACGGCAATTCATCCGCTGTCAATTTCTCAAATAGCGTCAGTACGAACCGTCCTTGCGAAGTAGTGACGAAAAAATTTGTATTTTCTATGCCGGAAGAAATGCCCTGAAGCTCAATGAGTTCTCCGAGAGCATAGTTTTTCAGCCAGTCTGAGAGTTGATTTTCTGTGACGGGTGTAAAAACAGACATGCGTTA
This sequence comes from Nitrosomonas sp., assembly GCA_031316255.1. Classification (NCBI taxonomy): domain Bacteria; kingdom Pseudomonadati; phylum Pseudomonadota; class Betaproteobacteria; order Nitrosomonadales; family Nitrosomonadaceae; genus Nitrosomonas; species Nitrosomonas sp. Next base: position 2,470,875 of record JALDQW010000001.1, read on the forward strand.
AAAAAAATAAGACGGGGAAGCGTGAATTTTCAAGTTAAATGCGTGAGTCGCAATAGACAAATGGTCGATGCCGTTATGTTTCACGTAAATTAGAATTCCAGAATACGCCACATGGGCGCGCTGACATTACTGCCTGGCTCGCCCGGGTGTGCATTAAGGCGGCCACGGTTTTTGACCAGATAGTAGGGAAAACCGACACGTGGAATCACCTTGATCATATAGAGTTCGCCATTGAGGCGATGTTCTTCAATGGTATCTTCTCCACGTTTGATAATGGTAATCTGCGGTTCAAGATCCGGGTCTATGTCCATGTCAGGCGGTAGCGGTGGCGGAGCGGCCAATTCAGGTAAGTCCGAATCGGATAATTCTGGTAATTCAGGGATCTCAGGCAGCGGTACCAGATCTTTGGGTACGTCGGATTGCGCTATCAGCGGCATTGCACAAGATAGCGAAAAACAGAATAATAAAATTAAAGATAATCTGTACATGGTGGTTCCGGTGTTGCACATCAAGCATTCCAAGTATTGATCGGTATTTTGTGTATTTTACCTAAATTAGTGCCTGTTTGTTGCTACAGATTCAATTGAATTTCTCTTTCTTCTGCGCTCGGCACAAAACCGCGCGTTTCATAATACTTGAAGATTGCGTTAACGACCTCACATGGTTCATCGATAATCTGTATGAGATCCATATCTTCGGGTGAAATAAACCCTTCTGCAATCAGTGTATTTCTGAACCAGTCGATCAGTCCCTGCCAGAAACCTGTGTCAACAAGAATGATTGGCATTTTACGGGTTTTTCCAGTTTGCACCAGTGTTAACGCCTCCAGTAATTCGTCCAGTGTACCGAATCCGCCCGGCATAACGACATACGCTGTGGCAAATTTGATAAACATATATTTGCGCGCAAAAAAGTGACGAAATGACTGGCTGATATCCTGATAAGCATTCCGGTGCTGTTCGTTTGGCAGCTGGATATTCAGACCGACACTCGGTGATTTTCCATAAAAAGCGCCTTTGTTTGCAGCCTCCATAATTCCGGGTCCGCCGCCTGAAATAACCGAGAAGCCGGCATCCGAAAGAAGCCGCGCAATTTGTTCGGTCAGTTTATAGTGGGGATGACTGGGATCGGTGCGTGCGCTGCCAAAAATACTGACTGCGGGTTGAATTGTATCAAGGCGCTCCGTTCCTTCGACAAATTCTGCCATAATTCCAAATAAGCGCCATGATTCTCTTGCCGACCACAGTTTTTCAAGAGAAAGTGTCATGGCGGGTTTATTTTCCAGGCTCATAGGAATTCTTTTTAAATGAAAACATTACTGCTGGTTGATGGTTCATCGTATCTTTATCGCGCTTATCATGCGTTACCGGATTTGCGCAGTCGCGAAAATAAGCCAACGGGTGCGATCCATGGTGTACTCAATATGCTGCGTCGTTTACATAAAGACTATCATGCCGATTATAGCGCGTGTGTGTTTGATGCAAAAGGTAAAACTTTTCGCGATGAAATTTATCTGGAATATAAAGCTCATCGCCCGCGAATGCCAGACGATCTGGCGGTGCAGATTGAGCCGTTGCATATCTGTATCGAAGCCATGGGATGGCCGATTTTGATTATCGACGGCGTTGAGGCGGATGATGTCATCGGTACATTGGCAAAACAGGCGGTAGCGAAAAACATGCGTTGCATTATTTCAACAGGCGACAAGGATATCGCGCAATTGGTGAATACGCATATCACGCTCGTTAACACAATGAATAATGAGATTCTTGATTCGGAGAAAGTCTATGCCAAGTTTGGCGTAAAGCCCGAACAGATGCTGGATTATTTGATGCTGGTCGGCGACAGCGCGGATAACATACCGGGCGTTGAAAAAGTGGGGCCCAAAACTGCCGTCAAATGGCTTGCCGAATACGGTTCACTTGATAATATTATTACACATGCTGACGAAATCAAGGGTGTGGTGGGTGACAATTTGCGTAAGGCACTGGGCTGGTTTGAGACTGCGCGGAAGCTGGTTACGATTAAATGCGATGTAGCGTTGCCGGTGGCTGTTACAGATCTGGAACCGAAACCGCAGGATACTGAACGGTTGGCGGCAATGTATGAGGAACTGAGCATGAAAACGGCTTTGCAGGAATTGCGGCTGCAAAACGATGCAGGTTTGACGGAGACGGGCAGTGAAAGTATCCCAGGCGGTCAACAAAATAATGCAGTTGATTATCAAACGATTCTGACCGAAGCGCATTTGGCGGAATGGATCGACAAATTGAACCATGCATCCCTGGTATCCATTGATACAGAGACAACCGGTTTGAACCCAATGCAAGCAAGACTGGTTGGCATTTCGTTCAGTGTAGAGAGCCTGCATGCGGCTTATCTTCCGCTCGAACATGATTACATCGACGCCCCTGTACAGTTGGAAATGGCATCTGTACTGGAGAAACTCAAACCCTGGCTGGAGAATCCCGGCAAGCCCAAGGTAGGACAGAATCTGAAGTATGATAAACATGTGTTCGCGAATCATGGGATTTGTTTGAACGGCATTATGCACGACACGCTTTTGCAATCCTACGTGCTCGAGTCGCACAAACCGCACAACATGGACAGTCTCGCGCAGCGGCATTTGGATATAAAAACGATCAGTTACGATGATGTGACCGGAAAAGGTGCACAGCGTATCCCGTTTAGTGCCGTATCGCTGGAGAAGGCAACCGAATATGCAGCGGAAGACGCGGATGTGACGTTGCGGTTGCATCAGTCGCTGTATCCCGGAATTCAGGCCGATGATCGGCAAAACCATATTTACCGGGCCATTGAAATGCCGGCCATGGAAGTTTTATTTGCAATGGAGCGTCAGGGTGTTTTGCTGGATATTCAGCTTTTGCATCGGCAAAGTAACGAACTGAATGAGAAATTAAATGCGCTGGAACAACAAGCGTTTTCGATTACAGGTCATTCGTTTAATCTGAATTCACCCAAACAGATACAGGAAATATTGTTCAATCAGCTTAAATTGCCGGTTATCAAAAAAACGCCGAAAGGCGTTCCTTCCACCAATGAAGATGTGCTGCAGAAGTTGGCGCTGGATTATCCCTTGCCGAAAATTCTGCTGGATTATCGCGTACTGGCCAAATTAAAGTCGACGTATACCGATAAATTGCCGCAGATGGTCAATCCGGATACCGGGCGGGTGCACACCAATTATGCCCAGGCAGTTGCCGTTACCGGCCGTCTGGCAAGCTCAGATCCCAATTTGCAAAATATTCCGGTGCGGACAACCGAAGGCCGCCGGATTCGCGAAGCATTTATTGCGCAACCGGGTAGTCAAATTATTTCAGCAGACTACTCTCAAATCGAGTTGCGCATTATGGCGCATATTTCACAGGATAAAGGATTGCTCAAGGCTTTTGCTGCTGGAGAAGATATACACAGCGCCACAGCTTCCGAAATATTTGCTGTGCCCGTAGAAGAAATCGATCAGGAGAAACGACGCTATGCCAAAGTCATTAATTTTGGCTTGATTTACGGTATGTCGGAATTCGGTCTTGCTACACAATTGAACATAGAACGTAGCGCTGCACGTGCGTATATGGATCGGTATTTTTCACGTTATCCCGGCGTGGCCGATTATATGGATCGCATCCGTAATCGCGCAAGGGAAAACGGCTTTGTTGAAACGGTGCTTGGACGCAGGTTGTGGTTGCCGGATATTAATAACGCCAATGGCAACCGTAGACAGGGTGCCGAGCGTGCGGCCATCAATGCGCCCATGCAGGGGACAGCGGCTGATATTATCAAGCTTGCAATGATTGCCGTTTATCAATGGTTATCCGAGGAAAAACTGAAAAGTAAATTGATTATGCAGGTGCATGACGAACTTGTGCTTGAAGTGCCCGATGACGAAGTAGATCGGATACGCGCAGAATTGCCAAAATTTATGGGTAATGTCATTAATCTGGATGTGCCGTTGCTGGTTGATGTTGGTGTTGGCAGGAATTGGGAACAGGCGCATTGATTTTGCATAAATATTGTTGCATGTGCCTGTATTCTGTGTCAGAAAGACACGAAAAGTTGTTGGATTCTGTTGCTGATATAAGCGTCCAATTACCCTAATCAGATAAATCAATTATCGGAGTGTTGGTTTATAGGTTATCGGGTGTTATTCGCGTGTTTCGACCTGCATCAATTCTCCGATTTCGAGGACAGCCGAGCTTTTGGCCTTGCGTCTTTGCCGCCGTTTGGTTTGGGGCTGTTCGTTATCGGCTAATTCTATTTTTTCCGGTGGCGTTTCGACCATTACCAGATCGCTTTCTTCGAGATTCGATTTTTTTGCAATGGATTGTTTCGATGGCTGGGATGTTTGTTCAGGGATTTTGGCATCAATGGGTTCATTGGAAACAGCCAGCTTACTTTCTTCTGATTCGATCCTGTTTTCTGGATCGAAAGAATCCTGATTGCTTGTGTGCACTTTATTGAGTGATTCATGCGGCTGAGCAGCAAATTCTGATTCGGATTTTTTTGCAATGGAATCGACTGCGATATTCTGCATGGCATGTGGTTCTACAGTGACTTGTTCGGCGGTGTCAGACGCTGTTTTGTACGTTAACGGAATCGCTGTATCTTGATCGCCATCAGGTTGTTGATACGCGATTTGATCTGTCACGTCAGGCGTGGATGTTTCAGTTTCCTTAATGTGTGTCGAACGATCGCGTTGTCTGAGACTACGGCGTCTACGAGTGCGTTTCTTTTCATCAGGCTTTGGTTTTGATTCAGTTGCGGGTTCGGCATTATTCGTTGTTTCTGAGACTGAAAATGTTTCAGCGGTCAGTGACTGTAGCTGTTCCCGATTTTGATCCTGGTCCAAATCCTGTTGTAAAAGTTGTGTGTTGTCTGCGCCAGGTGGTGTTTCAATTAATGTATTACTGTCTTTTGGAGTGGCTTCAACGGAATTGTTACTGGATTGTTTTGTTTGGGCATGATCTTTGCGATTGCGTGTACGGCCGCGTCCACGTGTGTTTCTTTTTTGTTTTTCCGATTTTTCCTGTGGCTGCGCATGTGCTCTTTCATTAATCGTGATCTGTTCCAGTTTTTTTTCTGCAACTTCTGAATGGGTCGGTTTAAACCAGCCAAAGAATTTATCCAACAGTGAGGGTTCTCTGGATTTTTCTTCACGGATTGGTGCAGGTTGTGCAGGCGTTACGCCCTGAACCGCGGCTTTGGGGCGCTCTTGTTTTTGTTTTTTTTCTGTGAGTTCAGGAACGAATTCGTCTGTAACTTTCTCGACCATTTTGTAGCTTGCCTGCGGTTCAATTTGCTTGGCATCTTCGTGGCGCAGGCGGGTTATTTTATATTTCGGTGTTTCCAGATGGATATTCGGGATCAGAATAATATCGACTTTGAGCCTTTCTTCAATCTCATAGATTTCAGCACGTTTTTCGTTCAATAAATAAGTGGCGACATCTATTGGCAGTTGTACATGCAACGCGGTAGTGCGTTCTTTCATCGCTTCTTCCTGGAGAATACGCAAAACATGCAATGCAGATGAATCGGTTCCCCGTATGTACCCAGTGCCATGACAGCGTGTGCAAGCAGCGTAGTTACTTTCACCCAATGAAGGCCGCAGCCGTTGCCGCGATAATTCAAGTAAGCCAAAACGGGAAATTCTGCCAACCTGAACGCGTGCGCGGTCTTGGCGCAATGCTTCATGCAGGCGCGCTTCAACTTCACGTTGATTGCGTGTAGCGTCCATATCGATAAAGTCAATGACGATCAGCCCGCCAAGGTCGCGTAAGCGCAGTTGCCGCGCGATTTCATCGGCTGCTTCAAGATTTGTATTCAGTGCCGTGTGCTCGATATCCGCCCCACGTATCGCACGCGCAGAGTTGACATCTACTGATACCAGTGCTTCAGTATGGTCTATTACGATTGACCCGCCAGAGGGTAATGTAACTTGCCTTGAATATGCGGTTTCAATCTGGTGCTCTATCTGAAAACGTGAAAATAACGGAACATCGTCGTGATAGAATCTCAGGCGGTCAACATTGGCTGGCATCACATGCATCATAAACTGGCATGCCTGTTCATAGATTTCGCGGCTGTCTATGAGTATTTCGCCGATTTCGTAATTAAAGTAGTCGCGGATGGCGCGAATGACCAGACTGCTTTCCTGATAAATCAGAAAAACACCGCTTTGATTGTTTGCGGCTTCCTCAATGGCATGCCAAAGCTGTGTCAGATAATTCAAATCCCACTGCAGTTCTTCCTCGCTGCGTCCTATTCCTGCTGTTCGTGCGATGACACTCATCCCTTCGGGTATTTCAAGTTTGGCGAGTACTTCACGCATCTCATTGCGTTCTTCGCCGGTAATGCGACGCGATACACCACCACTGTTGGGGTTGTTTGGGATCAATACCAGATAACGACCCGCAAGTGAAATATACGTTGTTAATGCGGCGCCTTTGGTGCCACGTTCATCTTTATCTACCTGGACGATAAGCTCCAGTCCTTCACGGAGAAAACTCTGAATACGACTGGGCGAGATATCGGATTGCTCGCCTAAACAGAACGGCGAAATTTCCTTGAACGGTAGGAATCCATGGCGCTCACAGCCATAATCGACAAATGCAGCTTCCAGACTGGGCTCAAGCCGAGTGATGACCGCTTTGTATATATTGCTTTTACGTTGTTCTTTACTGACAGATTCAATGTCCAGGTCAACCAGTTTTTGACCGTCAACAGTCGCAACACGTAACTCTTCAGGTTGTGTTGCATTAAATAACATTCGTCTCATTTAAATGCCTAGCGTGTTTCTACACAAGTCAATTGATAAATTTTCAAAAACATAATTGAGATGACGTAATTTAGGGTCGGTTTGTAATTTATAATTTTTATAGACAATTTTTTATGTTAAAAATTCTAGTTTTTATATTTTTGATGTGTTTGGTTTGTTAATGCTCGAATATTACTCTCATTTATTGTAGATAAACAAGTAAATAAGTTCATGAATTTTGCTATTATTAGATATTGTTTTAAAAGATAGTTAATTGTTTTGGATTGTATTTTTTCCAGAACTTCCTGGGAAGTTCTCAGACAGGAAACTCTGAATCGAGAACTTCATCTGAGAATTCATTTTACAAACGAATTAAGTATATATTGAACTGCATAGTGGGAATTATAGGTAAAACTCGGCATATAGGCAAAAGAAATCTGTTGAATGCATCGGTTGTTTTGGAAAATATCAGTGAAGATGGAGACAATCAACGGATTGATAATTTTTTCTTTAAACGTTTCAAAAATGTGCCAAAAAGCCATATCTATCAGTTGCTGCGCAGCGGACAAGTGCGCGTCAATGGCAAGCGTGTCAATTTTCAGTATCGTCTGCAGTTGGGCGATGTTTTGCGGATTCCGCCCGTCAAGACACCCGTCACGAAACAAATACCACAACAATCGATTCCGCAGTCAAGACAGTATTCATTTGACATAATTTTTGAAGATGATGCATTGCTGGTCATAGATAAACCGTCCGGACAGGCTGTGCATGGCGGGAGCGGTATCAGCTTTGGCGTCATTGAACAATTACGCGCACAAAAACCCGATCTCAAGTTTCTTGAGCTGGTTCATCGATTGGACCGGGACACTTCGGGAGTATTGTTGCTGGCAAAAAAACGAGCTGCGCTGGTTGAGTTGCACCAGCAGATCCGCGCTGGTCAGACTGGAAAGCATTATCAGGTTATGGTAAAAGGCAGCTGGTCAAATGTTCGGCAAAATGTCAAGTTTCCGCTTATAAAATATGTTACTGCAGAAGGCGAAAGGCGTGTTATGGTTGCAACCCATCAATCACGATCCGATAAGCAGGGATGTAAAGTAATGGCTTCTCATACCGTGTTTAGCCGTATTAAGGCATGGCAAGATTACAGTTTGCTGGATGCTGAACTTAAAACAGGCCGCACGCATCAGATCCGCGTTCATCTGGCGCATTTGGGTTTTCCGATTGTTGGTGATGACAAGTATGGGGATTTTGCATTAAACCGGCAGCTCGCAAAAAACCAAGGTAAAACGCGATCAATTCCATATTTAACGAGAATGTTTTTGCATGCAAGCAGCATCCAGTTTGAACACCCGTTGAGTGGACTGCGGATGAGGCTGACGGCTCCGTTGCCGACTGATTTGCAAGCATTCATTGATCATCTCGAACAGATTGAACATTAGAAACCTTGGCCGGTCACAATGTCAATTGTGCATCAATGCGGTTTGTTGAGACGTTTCAACGGGTAAATTTCAATGCTCTGAATTGATTGCCGCCATGTCGTCTTGAATCATCGTATGCAAAACATGCCAGACATTTTCAACAATTTTTTCTTGAGCCGGGATTGTTGGATGGATGCCGTCGGGCTGGAAAAATTCATGGTTTTCTCCAAAACCTTCCATTAAAAATGGAATTAGGCGTATTTGATAGCGTTCAGCAAGCAGCGGATAAATATTCTTGAACTTTTGCGTGTAGGTCATGCCATAATTGGGCGGTAGTTGCATGCCGACAAGCAGTACTGATGCGTTGTATTGCTGACAGATTTTAATAATGGCTTCAAGGTTTTCGTAAATTGTCTTGATTGCTGAACCACGCAGGCCGTCATTGGCGCCTAAGCCAAGGATAACAATATCGGGACGGTGTGTTTTTAGCGCCTGTTCAATCCTGCCGCGTCCGCCAAACGTTGTTTCGCCACTGATGCTGGTGTTTACAACCTGAAAAAAAGGAGAAAGTGACTGCAGCCGATGCGTTAGCACGTTAACCCATCCGGCTTCAGTGGGTATGCCATAATTTGCTGACAGGCTGTCTCCAAATACCATGATGGTTGTCGTTCTGGTTGTCATCAGTTGTGCGGTTGCCGCTGTTGTGGTGGATATGGCGGATATTGCCAGTAAAAAGAAAATTTTAATTGCTAGGAAATTTTTCATGGGTGTAAGTAATTCTGTAATAAAACCGATTCTGTGGACAAATGCACTCACTAAGCGTGTAAGTACCGGTGATGAAGAACTCACTATTCTAAAAGACATCGATTTCGAAGTGAATGCCGGTGAAGCAATTGCAATTGTCGGTGCATCAGGCTCGGGCAAATCGACTTTGTTAGGGCTTCTTGCTGGATTGGATACACCGACGTCAGGTAAAGTTCATCTGGATGGAACGGATATTTTTGCCCTTGATGAAGATAGCCGGGCTGCTTTGCGCGGAAAGCGCCTCGGTTTTGTCTTTCAGTCGTTTCAGTTGCTTCCCGCATTGACCGCGATAGAGAACGTCATGTTGCCGCTCGAGCTCACGGGTAACAGTTCCGCCGGAACAACCGCGCAGAGATTTCTGGAACGTGTTGGCCTTAAACTGCGTCTGCACCATTACCCGAAACAACTCTCGGGCGGTGAGCAGCAGCGTGTGGCGATTGCGCGCGCCTTTGCAACAGACCCTAAATTAATGCTGGCCGATGAGCCGACAGGTAATCTCGATTCCGTCACCGGAAAGCAGATTATCGAATTGATGTTTGAACTCAATCGTGAACACGGGACTACTCTGGTATTGGTTACGCACGACGAAAATCTGTCGCAGCGCTGCTCACGCCAGATCCGGCTGGTCGATGGCATGTTGGCCTGAATCGTTCATTCCAGGGAGTTTAACAGTGCAGTGCCTATGGACGCTGCGGTGTCCTTATGGCAATAGAACGGTTTCCTGTGAGACACATCCTGCCATGTAAGCTGATAAGCGTTCTGAAAATGGCTGTCATATGGATAGCGTGCTTGCACGTTCAATTTTGGCGCCCAGATGAGAGAGTTTTTCTTCTATCGATTCATAGCCGCGATCAAGATGGTAAATGCGGTCAATAACTGTCTCGCCTTGCGCAACCAATCCTGCAATGACAAGGCTGGCCGAGGCGCGCAAATCGGTTGCCATAACATTGGCGCCATCAAGTTGGGAAGTGCCACGGATAATCGCCGTATGTCCCTCTACCTTGATATCCGCATTCATGCGTTTTAATTCCTGAACATGCATCAGGCGGTTTTCAAAAATAGTCTCTGTGATTACGGCAGTGCCGTCGGCAATGCAATTCAATGACATGAATTGCGCTTGCATATCGGTGGGGAAAGCCGGGTAGGGTGCTGTTCGCAAAGTAATTGACCGGGGTCTTTTGTTCATCTTTAAATGAATCCAATGTTCACCGGTCATGATTTCAGCGCCGCATTCCATCAGTTTATCAAGCACAGCGTCCAGAAGGCGGGCATCTGTATCCTTTAATAAGACGTCACCTGTTGTGGCGCAGACTGCGGCCAGGAATGTGCCTGTTTCGATACGGTCAGGCATGACAGTATATTCGGTGCCCCGCAAAGCGGATACACCTTCAACGGTGATGATGTCGCTGCCCGCACCCTTGATTCTGGCGCCCATTGCAATCAGGCAATTGGCCAAATCGATAACTTCCGGTTCTCGCGCCGCGTTTTCAATAATCGTAGTGCCTTGTGCGAGCGTTGCCGCCATTATCAGGTTTTCTGTTCCGGTGACCGTGACAAGATCCATAATAATCCGTGCGCCGTGCAGTTTTTTGGCAACAGCATGAATATAACCGTGTTGAATCGAAATTTCAGCGCCCATCGCTTCCAGGCCTTTGATATGCTGATCGACCGGCCGCATGCCGATAGCGCAGCCGCCCGGCAGGGATATGTTTGCCTCGCCCGCGCGTGCCAACAATGGCCCAAGTAAAAGAATAGCCGCACGCATTGTTTTAACCATTTCATAGGACGCTGTCAGATCGGTCAGATTTGCAGCGGACAATATCACGTCACTGGGATTTCCGGCCTGTACTTTGACACCCATTTGAGCGAGCAGTGACAGCATGGTAGTGACATCCATTAAACGGGGCACATTATTAATCTTGAGTGATTCTTCGGTGAGTAATGAAGCGCACAGGATAGGTAACGCAGCATTTTTTGCACCTGAAATGCGGATCTCTCCGTGTAGCGGGTTTCCACCTCGGATAATCAATTTTGGTTTTGATTCATGCATAGGAACAACTTAAACGAATATGTTAAATTAATGACGGGTAATTATATCTGAGCAGGTTATTTTCTATAGATGTCTTTGGTATAAATTGTATTATACATATAATATATTGATTATAGACGTGTTTTGACGCAGTGAAAGGTTGCTTCGAGCTGTCCGGAAATAGTGATCGTAGCGAGGAAACAATTTTGAGACAGATTTCTTGAATATTTGAGGCGAATAGTTGTCCTATTTTAACGAAAATAATCGGGAAATATGGTCAAAATAGCTTTTCCACAGGAGAGCAATCTATTTTCGGGCAACCTTCTCGGGTCATCACAATATACGATGCGATCAATATCGGATAAAAATTGTTTTTTTTGCTGATACATTGGGATGAAATAAAATCTGCTCGCTCGGACTACGTCTTAGTACGCTAAGAATTGGGTACTGAGAATTCCACACTGATTTATAAGGGCCTAGAAATGACACATCATTCCCGGACACCTCAGGAAGATAATCCCGAAACACAGGAATTTGAAAAAAAATGGTGGCCTGGTTTCGGCCTGGACAAAACGGCGGCGAATGGTGAAGCCTGGTTTGAACCCGGAGAAAAAATAAGTACGGGCAAGCGAAGGAAATTGGTGAATATGCCCGTTTGATAGAAACGCCCGTCAAAGTCAAGAATCAACATGCTTCGTCTTTGATGAATTGGCTGTTGCAGAAATAAGGTGAAAAATAATGAATATAAACCGTCTGATGACGGCCACCGCTCAATAATGGTAAGCTGGCACATTCAATTATTTGCGATATTTTTAAATTTAAGGAGATTGTATGAGCAAACAAATTATTCAAACCCAGCACGCACCTCAGGCGATCGGCACCTATTCGCAGGCGGTGAAGATCAGCGGCGGCGAGACGGTATACATGTCCGGGCAGATCGGGCTGGACGCTTCAACCATGCAGATGGTCAACGGCATCGATGCGCAAATACAACAGGTATTTCTTAACCTGAAAGCAGTTGCGACGGCCAGTGGCGGCAGTTTGAATGATATTGTAAAGCTGAACATTTTTCTGACCGATCTCGATCATTTTGCCCTGGTTAACGAAATCATGGCGACTTATTTCGATCAACCCTATCCGGCGCGCGCGGCCATAGGCGTCAAAGCATTGCCTCGCGGCGCATTGGTCGAAATGGATGCCGTCATGGTCATACAAGGATAGAACCTACAAAAATGATGCAATACTTTGTTCAAAACGTTGCACCATAAATTGAAACGAATGTGTCCGGCCACACTGTTACACCCAGGACATCCATCAAGGCATTGACACCCGGCCAGAAGATGCAGGAAAAGCTGCTGCGGCTGGGTATACGCAGTGAGATGGATCTGATACTGCATTTGCCTATCCGTTATGAGGATGAAACGCATTTGTTTCCCATCGATCAAGCGCCGCAAGGCAGGGTGGTGCAGGTTGAAGGCACCATCGTCGATCATGAAGTTATGACGAAACCCAGGCGTCAGTTCGTGTGCCGTGTAGCGGATAACAGCGGCATATTGGTGATGCGCTTGCTGAATTTTTATGGCAGCCAGATTAAGGCATATGCCCCCGGAATGCGGGTGCGGCTGCTCGGTGAAGTGCGGCACGGTTTTTTTGGTGCGGAAATGGTGCATCCGAAATGCCGCGTCGTCGCGGAAGATGAGCCATTGGCGGTTGCCATGACGCCGGTCTATTCCATTACTGCAGGATTGTCGCAAAAGATGCTGGGAAAACTGATTCATCAGGTTTTGAACAATCCATTGCTTGCTTCGTTACTGGATGAAACGATACCCGAAAAAATCGTCAGGACAAACCAGTTACCCGGATTCAAACAAAGCATACTGTCTTTGCATTATCCGCCACCGGACACCCGGATTGATCTGCTGCAGACGCGATCGCATCCGGCCTGGCAACGGATTAAATTCGACGAGTTACTCGCGCAACAGCTTTCAATGCGCCTGCATTATCGCCAGCGGCGCAGCCTGACGGCTCCGAAATTACTGCAAAAGAAAACGCTGCAGAAAGCATTCAAGGCGCAACTGGCATTCACGCTGACAACAGCGCAGGAAAGCGTGATCACTGAAATCAGCCGTGATCTGGCATCGCAGCATCCGATGCAGCGGTTGTTGCAAGGCGATGTCGGCAGCGGCAAGACGATTGTGGCGGCAATGGCTGCGTTACAGGCCATTGAGAATGGTTATCAGGCGGCCATTATGGCGCCGACCGAGATTCTGGCCGAACAGCACTTCCAGAAAATGGTCGCCTGGTTTGAACCGCTGGATATCCAGGTGGCCTGGTTGTCGGGCAGCCAGAAGAAAAAAGAACGGCGGGCGGTATTATCGGCCATTGAATCGGGTGCAGCCATGCTGGCGATTGGAACGCATGCGCTGTTTCAGGAGCAAGTCAGTTTTCATCAGTTGGGCCTGGCAATTATCGATGAACAGCATCGTTTTGGCGTGCACCAGCGGTTGGCGCTGCGTATGAAAGGCATGCATGCCGATACCCTGCCGCACCAGCTGATGATGAGCGCGACGCCGATTCCGCGCACGCTGTCGATGAGTTATTTTGCCGATCTGGATGTGTCGATTATCGATGAATTGCCGCCGGGCAGATCGCCGGTGGTGACCAAGCTGGTTGCCGACAGCCGCCGCGATGAAGTGGTAGCGCGCATACAGCAGGCCTGCAGGCAGGGTAAACAGGTTTACTGGGTGTGTCCGTTGATTGAAGAATCGGAAACATTGCAGTTACAAACAGCTGTGGAAACCTGTGACAGTCTGAATCGGACTTTTCCGGAGTTAAGCGTTGGACTGGTGCACGGACGAATGTCGGCACAGGAAAAGACTGAAATTATGATGCGCTTTAAACTCGGGGAAGTCCAGTTGCTGGTGGCGACTACAGTGATAGAAGTCGGTGTGGATGTGCCAAATGCGTCATTGATGGTGATTGAGAATGCCGAGCGCATGGGGCTGTCGCAACTGCATCAGTTGCGCGGGCGTGTTGGCCGTGGCGTTGACGCCAGTGTTTGCATACTCATGTACCAGAAACCTTTGTCAGAAATTGCACGAAAACGGCTAAAAATTATTTTTGAGCATACCGACGGATTTGAAATCGCGCGTCGGGATTTGCACCTGCGCGGACCGGGTGAGTTTCTGGGCGCGCGTCAGAGTGGTATCCCGTTATTGCGTTTCGCCGATCTGGAACAGGATGGCGCGTTATTGGAAGCAGCGCAGGCCGTGGCCGATGAATTGCTCAATGATTATCCGCAATGGGCGCAGCGCCATGTGCAGCGCTGGCTGGGAGATAAAACGGAATACCTGCGTGTTTGAATAGAACATTCGGATACTGTGCAAGACATTGTTTTGGGATATGGGTTTTGTCAATTTTCGTGTACAGACTATTGTATAATGCCTAGCTTTATTTAAGGCCAATAACGTGCTTTGACTGATCAACCTGATTTAAATGACATTATCTTGTTCTATTGTCCTGAATCCGTATCATTGGCATGCGGTAACTTTGGTGGCTTATCGTGGATAAACTAAATACTGCGCATCCACTGGCGTGGCTTCCGGCATTAAGTGTCATTTCTCCCCGAATGCGTTACTGGCTGCAGGACCGTGGATCGCTCACTCGCCGCATTCAGGAGCGTTGTGCGCAGTTTTACGTTGAACCTGTGTTTCAGGAACTTGCGCGCGTAAATGGTGACGAGTTGATTAAAATGAGACTGCGTCCGGATGAATTGGCGGTAGTGCGGGAAGTTTACTTGTACTGCTGCGACAAACCGGTCGTATTTGCGCATTCGGTTGTACAGCGCAAGAACCTGCGTGGCGCATGGCGCAGTTTGAATGGCCTTGGTAACCGGTCGTTAGGCAGTATGCTGTTCACCAACCCCAGAATAAAACGCACGCCGCTCGAATTCAAAAAAGTCCGCAGGGGACATTTTTTATTTGACCGTGCTGTGTTGCGATTGAAGGACAAACCAACTCACCTATGGGCAAGACGATCGCTGTTTACTTTGCAAGGTCAATCGATTCTGGTGACTGAAGTATTTTTACCTGATATCCTGGATTTAACGTTGTTATGATTTCCGCCCAATCCGGCCAAACAAACCGATTCATACTTTATGTGCGCCTGATGAGGCTGGACAAGCCCATCGGCATTTTACTGCTGCTGTGGCCGATGCTGTGGGGGCTGTGGTTTGCGGCGCAGGGTTTCCCCGATTGGCATGTTTTGTTTATTTTTGTCATGGGCACCATTTTGATGCGTTCAGCCGGTTGCGTGATGAATGATTTCGCTGACCGTAAAATAGATCCGCATGTCGAACGTACTAAAGCCAGACCGATGGCGGCCGGGCTGGTCAGTTCCAAAGAAGCGCTGCTGCTCGCTGCGGGTTTGAGTCTTGTTGCATTTATCCTGATATTGCCGCTCAATCTGTTGACAATAGCGCTTTCGGTGCCTGCATTGTTTCTGGCGACTTCCTACCCGTTTACCAAACGGTTTTTCGCCATGCCGCAGGCGTATCTGGGCATTGCATTCAGTTTTGGCATTCCGATGGCATTCGCTGCGCAGACAAATGCGCTGCCTTCGATCATCTGGATATTGATGCTGGCTAATCTTTTCTGGGTAATCGCGTATGACACCGCGTATGCGATTGTTGACAAGCCGGACGATCTGAAAATCGGTATCAAGACATCCGCCATTACTTTCGGGCGTTTTGATGTGGCTGGCGTGATGATTTGCCATGCCTTGTTTATCGCCATTATGATTTATATCGGACAACTGCAGGCCATGGGTATGGCGTATTACGCCGGATTGTTGATTGCTGTGGGTTTGATGGGCTATCAATATACCCTGATTCGCGACCGCGACCGGGCGCTGTGCTTTAAAGCATTTCTGCACAACAATTATGTCGGCATGGTGGTGTTTATCGGTATTGCGTTCGATTTTCTGATTCGGTAACCAGATACCATGAAATATAAAGACCTGCGTGATTTTATCGCACAACTCGAAGCCATCGGCGAACTCAAGCGTATTTCTGTTGAAGTCGATCCCAGACTCGAAATGACTGAAATCTGCGATCGTATTCTGAAAGCCGAGGGGCCTGCGGTTCTATTTGAAAAGCCCAAAGGTCATGCCATGCCGGTGCTTGGCAACCTGTTCGGCACGCCGAAACGGGTTGCGATGGGCATGGGGCAGGCGTCCGTTGAAGCGTTGCGCGAAGTCGGCAAGCTGCTGGCCTATTTGAAAGAACCCGATCCGCCGAAGGGACTGAAAGATGCCTGGGCAAAACTGCCGGTACTTAAACAGGTCTTGAACATGGCGCCCAAAGTGTTGACTAGCGCGCCGTGTCAGGAGATCGTCTGGGAAGGCGATCAGGTTGATCTCGGTAAAATACCCATTCAAACTTGCTGGCCAGGCGATATTGCGCCGCTGATCACCTGGGGACTGACGGTGACGCGCGGGCCGAACAAAACCCGCCAGAATCTCGGCATTTACCGCCAGCAGGTGATTGCACCGAATAAAGTCATCATGCGCTGGCTCGCACATCGCGGCGGCGCGCTTGATTTCCGCGAATTCTGCCTGAAAAATCCCGGCCAACCGTATCCCATCGCCGTGGCATTGGGTGCTGATCCGGCGACGATACTCGGCGCGGTAACACCCGTTCCGGACACCTTGAGCGAATACCAGTTTGCCGGGCTCCTGCGCGGTTCCAAAACGGAAGTGATTAAATGCATCGGCAACGATCTGCAGGTGCCCGCGAGCGCTGAAATCGTGCTCGAAGGCGCGATCTATCCAGACGAAACCGCGCTCGAAGGCCCGTACGGCGACCATACCGGCTACTATAACGAACAGGAAACCTTTCCTGTCTTTACCATCGAGCGCATTACGATGCGGCGCGATCCGATTTATCATTCCACCTACACCGGCAAACCGCCCGACGAGCCTGCAATTCTCGGTGTCGCGTTAAACGAAGTGTTTGTGCCATTGCTGCAAAAACAATTTCCCGAAATCACCGACTTCTACCTGCCGCCCGAAGGCTGTTCGTACCGCATGGCAGTGGTGAGCATGAAAAAACAATACGCCGGACACAGCAAGCGCGTGATGTTCGGCATTTGGAGCTTTCTGCGCCAATTCATGTATACCAAATTCATTATCGTCACCGACGATGACGTCAACATCCGCGATTGGAAAGAAGTTATCTGGGTCATCACCACCCGCGTCGATCCCGCACGCGACACGCTCATTGTCGAGAACACCCCGATCGACTACCTCGATTTCGCTAGCCCGATCTCAGGCCTCGGCGGGAAAATGGGACTCGATGCCACCAACAAATGGCCAGGAGAGACCAACCGTGAATGGGGAACGCCGATTGTGATGGATGAGGCAATAAAAGAACGGATTGATAATCTGTGGATAAATTTGGGGTTGTAATCAACAGGGCGATCTACTGAGATTGAGTGATTGATCAAGCCCAACTCGTTTAATTTTTTTACTCTTTTATAGTTAAGTCCAATTAATAAATCAATGAAAAATCGCTAGTTTTTCCAACAGATGTGGCGATTGCTACAAATGGACTTCCCAGTCTTATGCGAGAAGAAGCTGTCACAGTCTTATCGTGAAGGAGAAAAAATTCCTCCAATCCATATCAATGGAGTTTGGTATGCCAAAACTCAACAAATCAGTAAAATGCTAGGATTAAGAATTTAAGAAGATTGGGGTTGCGAAGAAAATTGGCAAAATTAGAGTCGCCACATTCAACCTTCAAATGCACCATAAGCTAGCCTAAACATTTCGTAGGGAGTTTTGTAATTCAGACATTTTCGTGGACGATTGTTGATTAATTTTTCGATACGATTAATTTCAGCAGTTGTGATTTTGTTAGAGTCAGTGTTTTGGTAAATATCACCTGATTAAACCGTTCACCTGTTCTACTGAACCTTTTTCCCAGCTATGGTATGGCTCGCAGAAATAAGACTGAATGCCCAGTTTTTCATTGATTTCCTGATGCAGCACATTCTCGGAGCCGTTGCTGTAAGTAATGCTTTTAAGCAGTCTATCAGGGTGCCGGGATAATCAACGAATAGCCGCTGATTTTGTTTCCTGTACCGTTTTGTTCTTCATTAATGAAATTTCTTCAGGCGCTTGAATTTTGAATACGGGAAAGAAATAACCCTTTTCTTTGCACTGCGCCTTGTTGCAAAACACCACGATAGGGTTGTACCCGGCATTATCAAGTTGAAAGAGTGCTAGCGCTATTGATCAATTATGTGATTCCGGTTCTATAATTCTCTGTGTGTAAATAATGAAACTGTTAGATATTGGGATAATTTCAGCCTTGGTTTCATAGTATAGTATTAGATGTTTTATTTTTTGTAGATAGGTTTATATGAAGTTCTATATCCTGGCCGTGGGGAATAAGATGCCAAATTGGATTAATACTGCATTCTCCGAATACGAGAAACGTCTTTTCCAAGAGACCAGAATTCATTTGCTCGAAATCAAGCCTGAGAAGAGAATCGGCAGTAAGAATAAAGAACAAATACTATTAGCCGAAAGTCAACGGATAAAAGAGGCACTACCTTCCGGGTGTCGGCATATTGTATTGGACGAGCATGGCAAGCATTGGACAACGGCAGAACTAGCCAATAATATACGGAAATGGATGCAAGAAGGTGGAGATGTTGCTTTCATTATTGGGGGTGCGGATGGATTGCATGGTGAAATTAAAACATCAACCAAAGATATTTTTTCACTTTCCAGACTAACTTTTCCTCATGCGCTGGTTCGGGTACTATTGATAGAGCAATTGTATCGTGCTGTATCATTGATCAAGAATCATCCGTATCATCGCATATAATGTCAGAACAAGAAATTTCATTTTAAAATCATTATTCCGAGATTACTCACACTATGGCTTTCCCTGAAAACCGGATCTACCTCGCATCACGTAGTTTACGCAGGCGCGAATTGCTTAAGCAAATAGGGGTAAAATACAAAATTCTTCTGATGCGCGAAACCTTGAGTCGACCAAACGATATTGATGAAACACCGCTACAAAATGAATCACCTAACGATTATGTTTATCGCATAACCAACACAAAGGCAGAAGCAGGCTGGTTGCGTTTGACACAACGACAGTTGCCGCTATTACCCATCCTGGTAGCAGATACGGTTGTCTCGCTGGATGGATGTATTTTAGGAAAGCCAAAAAATCAAGCGCATGCAGAGGAAATGCTGACTTCTCTTTCTGGTCGCTCACATCAGGTGCTAACAGCCATTGGTGTTGTGTATAAAAATGAGATTCAAATCAGACTGTCAACAACAACTGTTCGTTTTCGTGAGATAACCCCGCAAGAAATGCGCTACTGCATCAGTTATGACAAGGCATATGATAAGGCGGGCGCTTATGCTATTCAAGGCCTAGCCGCTGCTTTTATAGTTGAAATTTGCGGCAGTTACAGTGGTGTTAAAGGTTTGCCTTTATTTGAAACATCACAGTTATTGGAAGAAGTGGGAATAGAAATATTTAAGTAAAATCATCTGCTTTTGCACGTAAATCCAACCATTAAGCCCGCGCATTCGTTTCGAGTTGCATTAATCTTTTATGGATAACGAAATTCTGATCAACATCACGCCCCAAGAAACACGAGTAGCTATACTGGAACAAGGTGTTACCCAAGAGTTGCATATTGAACGAACAAGCTGCTGTGGTATTGTTGGCAATATTTATAATGGACGTGTTAGTCGTGTTCTGCCTGGCATGCAATCGGCTTTCATCGATATAGGGCTTGAGCGTGCTGCTTTCTTGCATGTGGCTGATATATGGGAATCCAGCCATAATGGCGAATTGGCGAAACCGATCGAAAAATTACTTTTTGAGGGTAATAACATTCTTGTTCAGGTCGTCAAAGATGCCATTGGACTGAAAGGTGCACGCCTGTCTACTCAAATCAGTCTTGCAGGGAGAATGCTGGTATATCTTCCGCAAGAATCTCATATTGGAATTTCACAACGAATTGAAGACGATGAAGAACGTGAACTGTTACGCCAGAAATTAATGCATGTTTTGCCAGACAACGAGACAGGTGGCTACATCATTCGAACAATGGCAGAAGCAGCTGATGAGGATGATCTTCGCGCGGACATCGAGTATCTGCATAAGCTATGGCGGGATATACAAGAAACCGCTTTAACAGTTGCAGCTCCTGTATTGTTATATCAAGACCTGGATCTAAGTCACAGGGTGCTGCGCGATTTTGTAAATAAAAGTACTTCACATATACAAGTAGATTCTCGCGAGAACTATCAACGTTTGGCCGAATTTGCACGCAGTTATATGCCCAATATGGCTGATCGTATAACATTGTATACGGGTGAGCGCCCTTTGTTCGACCTTTATGGGGTTGAGGACGAAATTCAGAAATCACTGGCTAAACGTGTTAATTTGAAATCGGGTGGATATGTCATCATAGACCAGACTGAAGCGCTAACGACCATGGATGTTAATACGGGTGGTTTTGTCGGTGTACGTAATTTTGATGACACCATCTTTAAAACGAATCTAGAAGCTGCCCAGGTAATTGCCCGACAACTTCGTTTGCGTAATATTGGCGGTAT